>NZ_CP088149.1:2033333-2338750 GCF_002845275.2 Pseudomonas sp. S06B 330
GGCGGTGCGGTGTGGGCCTGGCACACGCTGTACGGGCGCTGGAATGAGGAAACTGACGACGCCTACGTTAATGGCAACGTGGTGGAAATCACTCCCTTGGTGACCGGCACTGTGGTCAGCATCGGTGCTGATGACGGCGATCTGGTCCACGCCGGCCAGGTGTTGATCGAGTTCGATCCCAGTGACGCCGAGGTTGGCCTGCAATCCGCTCAGGCCCAGCTGGCACGGGCGGTGCGCCAGGTGCGCGGGTTGTATAGCAATGTTGATGGCATGAAGGCCCAGGTGGCGGCGCGTCAGGCCGAGCAGACCAAGGCCCAGGAAAACTACAACCGACGCAAGACCCTGGCCGCTGGCGGGGCGATTTCCCTGGAAGAGCTGTCCCACGCCCGCGACGATCTGGCCTCGGCGCAGAGCGCACTGATCAATGCCAGGCAACAGCTCAACACCACCTCTGCTTTGGTTGATGACACAGTGGTCTCCTCGCACCCACAAGTCATGGCTGCCGCTGCCGACCTGCGCCAGGCGTACCTGGCTGCAGCGCGCACCACCCTGGTGGCACCGGTCACCGGTTATGTCGCCAAACGCACAGTGCAGTTGGGGCAACGCCTGCAGCCGGGTACGGCGACCATGGCGGTGATCCCGCTGGATCAACTATGGATCGATGCCAATTTCAAGGAAACCCAACTGCGCCACATGCGCATTGGGCAGCCGGTGGATATCGTCGCTGACCTGTACGGCAGTGAGGTCAAGTACAGCGGCACCATTGACAGCCTTGGCGCCGGTACCGGTAGTGCTTTCGCCCTGTTGCCGGCACAGAACGCTACCGGCAACTGGATCAAGATCGTTCAGCGGGTCCCGGTGCGCATTCATATCAATGCCGAACAACTGGCTGCCCACCCGCTGCGCATCGGCCTGTCAACTCAGGTCACTGTCGATCTGCATGACCAGAGCGGCCCGGTGTTGGCGCAGTTACCGCCGCAAAAGGCTTCATTTGCGACTCAAGTGTACGATCGTCAGTTGGTCGAGGCCGATGCGATGATTGCACGGCTAATCCATGACAACAGTGAAGGTCCCAGCAAGACGGCGCAGCGATGAGCAACAACGCGTCATTTAGCCCGCCGAGCCTGCTGCTGACTACTATTGGGCTTTCGCTGGCGACCTTCATGCAGGTGCTCGACACCACCATTGCCAACGTCGCCTTGCCGACCATAGCCGGCAACCTGGGGGTGAGTGTCGAGCAGGGCACCTGGGTCATCACCTCCTTCGCGGTGAGCAACGCCATTGCTTTGCCGTTGACCGGCTGGCTGAGCCGACGTTTCGGTGAGGTGAAGCTGTTTATCTGGGCCACATTGCTGTTCGTACTGGCCTCGTTCCTCTGTGGCGTTGCCCGTTCGATGCCGGAGCTGGTGGGGTTTCGTGTGCTGCAGGGGATCGTTGCTGGCCCGTTGTACCCGATGACCCAGACGTTGTTGATCGCCGTCTATCCACCGGCCAAGCGCGGCATGGCCCTGGCATTGCTGGCGATGGTCACGGTGGTGGCGCCGATTGCCGGGCCGATCCTTGGGGGCTGGATCACTGACAGCTACAGCTGGCCGTGGATCTTCTTCATCAACGTACCTATCGGCCTGTTTGCCGCAGTAGTCGTGCGCCAGCAGATGCGTGCGCGACCGGTAATGACCCAGCGTCAGCCGATGGATTACATCGGTCTGTTGTGCCTGATCATCGGTGTCGGCGCCCTGCAAATTGTCCTGGATAAAGGCAATGACCTGGATTGGTTCGAGTCGAACTTCATTGTCGTTGGCAGTTTGATTTCGCTGGTGTTCCTGGTGGCCTTCATCATCTGGGAACTGACCGACAAGCACCCGGTAGTCAACCTGCGATTGTTTGTGCACCGCAACTTTCGCATCGGTACCATTGTGCTGGTGGGCGGCTATGCGGGCTTTTTCGGTATCAACCTGATTTTGCCGCAATGGTTACAGACGCAGATGGGCTACACCGCGACTTGGGCCGGTTTGGCTGTCGCGCCGATCGGGCTGCTGCCCGTGCTGATGTCACCTTTCGTCGGCAAGTACGCGCATAAGTTCGACCTGCGCCTGCTGGCAGGGATCGCGTTCCTGGCGATTGGCACCAGTTGCTTCCTGCGTGCCGGTTTTACCAATGAAGTGGACTTCCAGCATATCGCCCTGGTGCAACTGTTCATGGGGATCGGTGTGGCGCTGTTCTTCATGCCGACCTTGAGCATCCTGCTCTCCGACCTGCCGCCGCATCAGATCGCCGACGGTTCGGGCCTGGCCACCTTCCTGCGTACCTTGGGTGGCAGCTTTGCAGCCTCGTTGACCACCTGGATATGGATTCGCCGCGCTGACCAGCATCATGCCTATCTAAGTGAAAGCATCAGCACCTATGAACCTGCTACCCGGGAGGCCCTCAACCAGTTGGGAGGGGCGAACGGGCAGTCTTACGCGCAGCTGGAGCGAATGCTCAGCAGTCAGGCGTACATGATGTCGACGGTGGATTATTTCACCCTGATGGGGTGGGTGTTTGCCGGGCTGATTCTGCTGGTATGGCTGGCCAAGCCGCCCTTTGCGGCCAAGGCAGGGCCGGCATCGGCAGGGCATTGAGGGTGAGCGTGGCTGCGCTGCAGCCATCGCCGACAAAGCCGGCTCCCACAGGGATTGCACCCATGCACCCTGTTGGGAGCCGGCCTTGCCGGCGATAAGGCCCGACGGGCCTTCAATCAAGGAAAAGCAAAGGGCGCCAGCTGAAACCCTTGCTCATCCACCTGCAACGCCCAACCCTGACGGTCCCAATCACCCAGCACGATACGCCGCGCCGGTTGCTCATCAACCATCAGTTTGTGAATCGCCGGTCGGTGGGTGTGCCCGTGCACCAGCGTACGCACGCCATGCTCAGCCATGACCCGCGGTACTTCTTCTGGCGTCACGTCGACAATGTCGTTGGCTTTCATCCGCGTCTGCGCCCGGCTTTCGCTGCGCAGTTTGCGCGCAAGCTTCTGGCGGGTGCTCAGCGGCAGGTGCCGCAGAATCCACAAGCTCACAGGGTTGCGCAAGTAACGGCGCATTTTCATGTAGGCCAGGTCCAGCGTGCACAGGCTGTCGCCATGCATCAGCAATACCGCTTCGCCACCGAGCTGGACGACACTCGGATCGCTCAGCAGGGTGCAGCCAGCCGCCTTGCAGAAGGCGTCGCCGATGAGGAAGTCGCGGTTGCCATGCATCAGGTAGACCTGCGTGCCGCTGTCGCTCAAGGCGCGCAGGGCCTGGCAGATCGTGGTCTGGAACGGCGTCATGGCGTCGTCGCCGATCCAGGCCTCGAAAAAGTCACCGAGGATGTACAACGCCTCGGCGTGCCGTGCACGACCGTCGAGCAGATCAAGAAACGCCCGGGTAATGTCCGGGCGTTCTTCTTGCAGGTGCAGATCAGAGATCAGCAGTATCACTCAACGATCTCGGCTTTCTCGATGATCACGTCTTCCTTCGGCACGTCCTGGTGACCGGACTTGGAACCGGTGGCAACGGCTTCGATCTTGTCGACGACGTCGGTACCTTCGGTCACTTTGCCGAATACCGCGTAACCCCAACCCTGCACGTTCTTGCCGCTGTGGTTGAGGAAGTCGTTGTTCGAGGCATTGATGAAGAACTGTGCCGAAGCCGAATGCGGCTCCATGGTACGGGCCATGGCGATGGTGTACTTGTCGTTCTTCAGGCCGTTGTCAGCTTCGTTCTGGATGCTGGCACGCTTGTCACGCTTCTCGTTCATGCCAGGCTCGAAACCGCCGCCCTGAATCATGAAACCTTTGATCACGCGGTGGAATACGGTGTTGCTGTAGTGGCCAGCGTTTACGTACTCGATGAAGTTGGCCACGGTGATCGGGGCTTTCTCGGCGTTCAATTCGATGACGATGTCACCGTGATTGGTGGTCAATTTGACTTGGGTCATGCTCAAATTCTCGCTATTCAAGGCATTGGAAAAGAGTTCGCGCAGTATCGCGATACACACCTGACGCACAGTCTACCGCTGGCGATACGTGGTTCGCGGCAGTTTTTTCGCATTGTCAGGCGAATATCGCGCCAGTTTGTCGGCCCGATGCTGTCGGCAGCTCGGCCGCTTCGGCTATGATAAGCGCTTTGATTCAGTCGGCCTACCCAGGCCGTGTACCCGTATTTCAAGGATCCTATGAGCAAGCCCACTGCCGACACCGCTCCTAACGCCGCTGCCAAAGGCGCTCCCGCCGTTCCTGCGAACTTCCTGCGCCCGATCGTGCAGGCCGACCTGGACTCGGGCAAGCACAGCAGCATCGTCACCCGTTTTCCGCCTGAGCCCAACGGTTACCTGCACATCGGCCATGCCAAGTCGATCTGCGTGAACTTCGGTCTGGCCCAGGAATTCGGCGGAGCCTGTCACCTGCGTTTCGATGACACCAACCCGGCCAAAGAGGACCAGGAGTACATCGACGCCATCCAGAGCGATGTTCAGTGGCTGGGCTTCCAGTGGACCGGGCCGGTGCGCTACGCCTCCGAATATTTCGACCAGTTGCATGACTGGGCCGTGGATCTGATCAAGTCGGGCAACGCTTATGTGTGCGACCTGACCCCGGAGCAGGCCAAGGAATACCGCGGCAACCTGACCGAGCCGGGCAAGAACAGCCCGTTCCGCGAGCGCAGTGTCGAGGAAAACCTGGACCTGTTCGCCCGGATGAAGGCTGGCGAGTTCAAGGACGGTGAGCGCGTACTGCGCGCCAAGATCGACATGGCTTCGCCGAACATGAACCTGCGCGACCCGATCCTGTACCGCATCCGTCATGCCCACCACCACCAGACCGGTGACAAGTGGTGCATCTACCCCAACTACGACTTCACCCATGGTCAGTCGGATGCCATCGAAGGCATTACCCACTCGATCTGCACTCTGGAATTCGAAGGTCATCGTCCGCTGTATGAATGGTTCCTGGAGCACCTGCCGGTGCCGGCCAAGCCGCGCCAGTACGAGTTCAGCCGCCTGAACCTGAACTACACCATCACCAGCAAGCGTAAGCTCAAGCAGCTGGTCGACGAGCAGCACGTTCACGGTTGGGACGACCCGCGCATGTCGACCCTGTCCGGTTTCCGTCGCCGCGGCTACACCCCGGCCTCGATTCGCAATTTCTGCGAAATGATCGGTACCAACCGTTCCGACGGCGTGGTCGACATGTCGATGCTCGAGTTCAGCATCCGTGATGACCTCGATCGCACCGCGCCGCGCGCCATGTGTGTACTGCGTCCGCTGAAAGTGGTCATCACCAACTACCCGGATGGCCAGGTCGAGAACCTCGAACTGCCGCGCCACCCGAAAGAAGACATGGGCGTGCGTGCACTGCCGTTCGCGCGCGAGATCTACATCGATCGCGACGACTTCATGGAAGAGCCACCAAAAGGCTACAAGCGCCTGGAACCTGCCGGTGAAGTCCGCCTGCGCGGCAGCTACGTGATCCGCGCCGACGAAGCGATCAAGGACGCCGACGGCAACATCGTCGAACTGCATTGCTCCTACGACCCGGACACCCTCGGCAAGAACCCTGAGGGCCGCAAGGTCAAGGGTGTGATCCACTGGGTGCCGGCTGCGGCCAGTGTCGAGTGTGAAGTGCGTCTGTACGACCGCCTGTTCCGCTCGGCCAACCCCGAGAAGACCGAAGATGGCGGCAGCTTCCTCGACAACATCAATCCCGATTCGCTGCAGGTGCTTACCGGTTGTCGTGCGGAACCTTCCCTGGGCCAGGCCCAGCCAGAAGACCGCTTCCAGTTCGAGCGCGAAGGTTACTTCTGCGCCGACCTGAAAGACTCCCAGCCGGGTCGCCCGGTATTCAACCGGACTGTGACCCTGCGCGATTCGTGGGGCAGCTGAGGAACGCTCGTGCTTAGCATTTACAACACACTTAGCAAGACCAAGGAAGTTTTCAAACCGCTCGAAGGCAACAAGGTACGGATGTACGTCTGCGGCATGACCGTGTACGACTTCTGCCACCTGGGCCATGGCCGCAGCATGGTGGCCTTCGACCTGGTCACCCGTTGGCTGCGTTACAGCGGCTACGACCTGACCTATGTGCGCAACATCACCGACATCGATGACAAGATCATCAACCGGGCCAATGAAAACGGCGAGTCGTTCGACGCGCTGACCGCCCGCATGATCGACGCGATGCACGAAGACGAGCGCCGTCTGAACATCCTGCCGCCGGATCAGGAACCGCGTGCCACCGACCATATTGCCGGCATGCACGCGATGATCCAGACCCTGATCGACAAGGGCTACGCCTACGCGCCAGGCAATGGCGACGTGTACTACCGGGTCGGCAAGTTCGTCGGTTACGGCAAGCTGTCGCGCAAGAAGATCGAAGACCTGCGCATCGGTGCGCGGATCGAGGTCGACGAAGCCAAGCAGGACCCGCTCGACTTCGTTCTCTGGAAGGGTGTCAAACCGGGGGAGCCGAGCTGGGAGTCGCCGTGGGGCCCGGGGCGTCCGGGCTGGCACATCGAGTGCTCGGTGATGTCGACCTGCTGCCTGGGCGAGAGCTTCGACATCCATGGTGGTGGCAACGACCTGGAGTTCCCGCACCACGAGAACGAAATCGCTCAGAGCGAGGCCGCCACGGGCAAGCAGTACGCCAATTCGTGGATGCACTGCGGGATGATCCGCATCAATGGCGAGAAGATGTCCAAGTCCTTGAACAACTTCTTCACCATTCGTGATGTGCTCGACAAGTATCACCCCGAGGTGGTTCGCTACCTGCTGGTGTCGAGCCACTACCGCAGCTCGATCAACTACTCCGAAGACAGCCTGCGCGAGTCCAAGGGTGCCCTGGAACGTTTCTATCACGCGCTGCGCGGCTTGCCGCGGGTTGAGGCCAAGGGCGGCGAGGCGTATGTCGAGCGTTTCACCCTGGCGATGAACGACGACTTCGGTACGCCTGAAGCCTGCGCCGTGCTGTTCGATCTGGTACGTGAGATCAACCGCCTGCGCGAAAGCGAGCCTGAGGTTGCTGCGGGTCTGGCCGGTCGCCTGCGTGAGCTGGCAGGCCTGTTGGGCGTGCTGCAGCTGGACGCCGACGACTTCCTGCGTGCCGGTGCTGAAGGCAAAGTGGATGCGGCGCACGTCGAAGCCTTGATACAGGCGCGCCTGCAAGCGCGTGCGGACAAGAACTGGGCAGAGTCTGACCGCATTCGTGACCAGATCACCGCCATGGGTGTGGTGCTTGAAGACAGCAAGGGTGCTACTACCTGGCGTCTGGCTGACTGATCAGCATTGCCGCCATCGCCGGCAAGACCGACTCCCACAAAGGTGTTGTGTAAAACATCCTTGTGGGAGCTGGCCTTGCCAGCGATGAGCCCTAACTGGCTACCCCGGTCCGACAATGCAGCACCAGCTTCGCCCCACCCAACTCACTCGCCCCGACCTCCAGCGCAAAGCCATGCAGGTCAACAATCGCCGCCACCACCGATAGGCCCAGCCCGAAACCTGGGTGACGATGGCCTTGCTCACTGCGATAAAAGCGCTTCAATACCGCCCCTCGCTCATCCTCGGGAATCCCCGGGCCGCTGTCGTGCACTTCAATACGCAAGCCCGTGGCATCGCTGCGCGCTCGCAACAACACCTGGCCTGCGGCCGGGGTGAACTTGATCGCATTGCCAAGCAGGTTGGCCAGTGCTTCGAACAGCAGTTCGCGGTCACCGTGCAGGGCCGGTAGCTGATCGGCCATTTCCAGCTGCAAGGCAATCTCACCGTCTTCAGCCAGCGGCAGATAGAAGTCATGCAGCTCTCGCAGCAGGGCATGTGGATCAAGCTCGACAAAACCGGCTCGGCGCTGGCGATCTTCCAGCTCGCTGATGCGCAACAAGCCGCGAAAGCGGGCCATGAGCGTGTCGGTTTCGCCAATCGCCTGTTCGAGGGCATCAGCCTGCGGTGAGTCATCACCGGCGTGTTGGCGGATTCGGTAGAGCTGGGCGCGCAGGCGGGTCAGGGGCGTGCGCAGGTCGTGGGCGATGTTGTCACAGACGCCTTTGACTTCATGCATCAAGCGCTCGATGCGGTCGAGCATGGCGTTGACGATGGCCGCGAGCATGTCCAGTTCATCCCGTCGCGGCGACAGTGGCAGGCGTTGGGTCAGGTCGCCAGCGACGATCTGTTCGGCCGTGGCCTGGATCGCGCGGATGCGCTTGAGTGGCCGGCGGCGCAGCAGGTACCAGCCAGCGATCCCGGGGATAATGGTCAATGACAGGCCCCAGAGCAGGGCGTGGAGGATGATGCGAGTGACCACGAAGAGCGAGCCGTTGTCGCGTACCAGGATCAGCCAGCGCCCATCACGCACCTTGATTGCCACGGCGTCGCAGCTGTCGCGTGGCAGGTGCGGGTCATCGGCATCCAGGCAACGGCCCAGTTCGTGGATCTTGCCGTCCAGGCCCAGGTCGGTCGGCACTTGGCGGATTTGTCCGGCCAAGGGGTTGAACTGTGCATCAAACAGGCCATAGGCATCGAAGCTGCGTTCTTCGAAGGCTTGGCTGGCGATCAGGGCGTCGTCCAGTTGCTTGCCGCTCATGTGCGCGAACAAGTGCTGGCGCTGCAGCAGAGAATGGCGGGTGAGCTTGTTCAGGTAGTCCGAAACTTCAAAGTACAGCACCCCCATGAGGATGCTGCTCCAGGCCACGAAGAGAAAGCTGTACAGCGCCAATAGACGACTGGTCGACGAACTCCAACCCTTAGATGGGTTCGGCAATGGCATAGCCCGAGCCCCGCACGGTTCGAATCAGCGGAGTCTGGCCAGCGGCATCGATCTTTTTGCGCAGGCGTCCGATATGCACGTCGATCAGGTTGGTGCCGGGGTCGAAGTGATAGCCCCAGACTTCCTCGAAGATCATCATCCGGGTGATCACCTGGCCGGCGTGGCGCATGAGGAATTCTAGCAGCTTGTACTCGGTGGGCAGCAGGTTGAGGGTGTTCTCGCCGCGCCGGGCCTCGTGGCTGATCAGGTCAAGCTCCAAGTCGCCGACCTGCAGGCGGGTCTGCGCCATCGGTACGCTGTTGCGCCGCAGCAACACTTCAACGCGGGCGGCCATTTCATCGGAGGCAAATGGCTTGGTCAGGTAGTCGTCACCGCCGGCACGTAGGCCGCGGACCCGTTCGTCGACATCGGAGAGGGCACTGATCATCAGGATCGGCGTGGCGATCTTCAGGGTGCGCAGGGTGGTGACGATGGTCAGGCCGTCAAGCTCGGGGAGCATGCGATCGAGGGTGATCAGGTCGTAGCCGCCAGCAATGGCCTTGGCCAGGCCTTCACGGCCGTTGTCGGCCCAATCCACTTCCAGGCCATGGCTGGAGAGCTCGGCGACGATCTCCTGGGCGGTGATGGCGTCGTCTTCGATAGTCAGTACGCGGGGCATGCTAATACCTGGGCGGCGAGTAGAGACGTGATTGTGCCAAAGAATAGGTGGTGCCCGGGTTAAAGAAAAATTCATCTGCGCGGTGTTCTTGCCGCTTTGGTGGGTGGCTGGTCGCCGGGGCGCAGATGTGCGCCGAAAGAGTAGTCCTTGGAGCAAGCCTACTCGATGCTCGGAAGGGTCCTACATCTTCGCATTGGGTGTTCTTGCTAGATTGCAGTCTTTACCACTTTACAAGCGTTCATAGGCGTATTTTGCGGTGCTTGTAAATGTTTTGGCTGCCACGTTCGGCGTTGGGATGGCCGACTGAAGAGTGCCGTAGATGTAAGTGTGCATGCCCTTGCTGGACGATTCTCATGGGCTATGAATACACCTTGGTAGTACTAGGCTTCTTTGCATTTTGCGGTGGCTTAATAGATGCGGCGGTAGGTGGGGGAGGGCTCGTTCAAGTGCCGGCGCTCTTGCACGCTTTGCCGCAATATAGCTTGTCTACCGTTTTTGGAACTAACAAGCTGGCGGTTTTGGCAGGAAATCTTTCATCCGTTCTTAGCTACACAAAAAGAATAGAAATTGCATGGAGGCTTCTGCTTCCTACTCTGGTTTCTGCATTCATGTTCGCGTTACTAGGGGCTTTTTCCATCTCGCTCGTCCCGAAAGCGCTTATGGAGCCCGTTGTTTTTGTCGTACTGATCGTGATGGCGGTTTATACCTTTGTAAGAAAGGATCTAGGGCGGGTTCATACGAAAATACAATGCGGGACCAAAGAAGTGCTGCAGGGGGTCTTTTTGGCATTGCGATATGGTAGTGGTTTTATTCGGGTGTTCTTTTTGATCTTGCTGTTATTTCTTATCGGTAGAATGGGTGTGTCTATGTGGATATGAAAAAGGGCATGCCATCGCTGGTATGCCCTTCTGTTATCGCTCAGTAGCGCCTCAGGCGACCTTGACGATCCAGCCCGCTGGGCCTTCGATGTCGCCGCTCTGGATGCCGGTCAGCTCGTTGTAGAGCTTCTGGGTTACCGGACCGACTTCGGTTTCGCTGTAAAACACATGCAGCTTGCCGCCGTACTGGATACCGCCGATCGGGGTGATCACGGCGGCGGTGCCGCAGGCACCGGCTTCCTTGAACAGGTCAAGCTTGTCGATCAATACGTCGCCCTCAATAACCGTCAGGCCCAGACGCGTTTGCGCCAGTTCCATCAGCGACAGGCGGGTGATGCCCGGCAGTACGGACGCCGATTTCGGCGTAATGAACTCATTGTTGGCGGTGATACCGAAGAAGTTGGCCGAGCCGACTTCTTCGATCTTGGTGTGGGTCAGCGGATCGAGGTAGATGCAGTCGGCAAAACCGGCTTGCTTGGCCTTGTAGCCCGGTTGCAGGCTGGCCGCGTAGTTGCCGCCGACCTTGGCGGCGCCGGTGCCCTGAGGCGCGGCACGGTCGTAGTCGGAAATCAGGAACTTGTGCGGGGTCATGCCGCCTTTGAAGTACGAGCCGACCGGGATGGCGAAGATCGAGAAGATGAACTCCGGCGCGGTACGCACACCGATGTTGTCGCCGACGCCGATGACGAACGGACGCAAGTACAGCGCACCTTTGCCGTATGGCGGAATGAAGCGTTCGTTGGCCTTGACCACCTGTTTGCAGGCGTCGATGAACTGTTCGGTCGGCACCTGTGGCATCAGCAGGCGATCGCAGCTGCGCTGCATGCGCAGGGCGTTCTGGTCCGGGCGGAACAGGTTGATCGAGCCGTCCTTGCAGCGGTAGGCCTTCATGCCTTCGAAACATTGCTGGCCATAATGCAGCGCGGTCGAGCCTTCGCTGATGTGCAGCACGTTGTCTTCGGTCAGGGTGCCTTGGTCCCACTCGCCGTTGCGGAAGTAGGAAAGGTAGCGCTTGTCGGTCTTGATGTAGTCGAAGCCCAGCTTGTCCCAGTTAATGCTTTCGTTACTCATGGCACCCTCGAATCGGTTTGCATATGCCTGACGGCTCAGGCGTCTGTTATTGCGCACGCAGCCACGATAATACATCCCGTGCAGATCGGGAACGCCCAGTCATAGGATTGGACCATGGTCGCAGTGAAAATCTTCAGCCAGCCAGCTCGCGCAGCAGAACCAGGCGCGTGCCGAAGCCGATCAGCAAGGTGCCGAACAGTCGGTTTTGCAACTTCTGTTTCCACGGGCTGGCGGCCATCCAGCGGCCCAGGCGGTCACCGCTCAGAGCATAGAAACTGTCAAAACCCAGGCCTACAACCACCAGCGCGGTGCCGAGGATAGCGAACTGCTGGCTGACTGAACCGGCCTCTTGGCTGATGAACTGCGGGAGCAACACCGAGCAAAACAGTAAGGCCTTGGGATTGAGCAGATTGGTCAACAGGCCTTTTTTCAACGCTGCCGACCAATGGCCTCGGCGCAGCGCAATGTCACTGACAGTGGGGGGTGGGGTCAGCGGCGCGCACAGTAATTGCCAGCCCAGCCATGCCAGGTACAGGCCACCAGCGATGCTCAGCAGCTCAAAAGCCCAGGGGTGGCTGCGTAGCAGCGCGGCCAGGCCCAAGGCCGCCAGGCAAACATGCGCTGCACGCGCCAAGGCCAGGCCCAGTGCGGTCATCAACGCCTGGCGTCGGCCTTCGCTGGCGCCGGTGTTGAGCAACAGGAACATATCCGGTCCTGGTACTAGGTAGACCACCAGCAGGGCTACGCAAAACACGCTGTATTGAGTCATCAAACCATCCCCTGGCGAGCTACAGACTGGAGAAAATTCTAAGCCCGAAGGGCTTGGCAGGTGCTTGCGATTGTTGCGTTGATGGTGGGGTGTATTGATATAAACTGCCAATATCAGTAAAGGAAAATACAGATAATGCCAAAAATTACCCTTGATGCTTTTGATCGTAAAATTCTCGACGCGCTCCAGCGCAACGCCCGCCTGAGTAATGTCGAGTTGGCCGAGCTGATTGGTCTGTCACCTTCCCCCTGCCTGCGCCGCGTGCGCTTGCTGGAGGAAGCGGGCATGATCAAGGGCTACGCTGCCCAGCTGGACCGCGATGAAGTGGGTTTGGGCCTGACAGTGTTTGTCGGGGTCAAGGTCGAGCGCCACCACGAGCCGGCGGCGCAGGCATTTCAACAGGCGGTACTGGCGTTGCCCGAGGTGATTGCCGCACATCTGGTTTCGGGCGAGTCGGATTTTCTGTTGCAGGTGGTGGTGCCTGACCTGCGCAGCTACGAGCGTTTTCTTATCGAGACGCTGCTCAAGCTGCCCGGCGTGAGTGATATTCGCAGTAATTTCGCGATCCAGACGGTCAAACCCCACGGTCCGCTACCGTTGGCGCATCTAGATGCACGTTGAGCTGGACAGATGACAAAGTCGGGCGCACCATAATTTCAATGACGCTTTGCCCGCTGACCTCGATCCGTGCCACGACACCGCCATTCGCGGCGCAGGCACGAGAGCTTCAACACCAGGCAGCAGGGTAAATCAAGGCCCCGCCCAGCAATGGACGGGGCCTTGTCATTTCATGTCCCGTACAACGCGGCTCTCAGCTCCCAGTAGCCTCTGCGCGTCCAGTTTCAACTGCTGGAGCGGCATTCGATCGTGGGGCGCGTTGCTGTTTGCCTGCCCGTTCAGCCCTCGATCTGCTGACAGAAGCGCAGGCGATTACCGAACGGATCGGCGATCTCCATCTGCAAGCCCCAGCCTACATTCTGTGCTTGAGGGCGGGAGTAACCGTAGCGCTTGTCGATCAGTTCGCACTGCAGTGCGGCGATGTCCTCGATGCGGGCAAATACCGTCGAACCTGGCGTCGCATCACCGTGATGTTCGCTCAGGTGCAGAACCAGATCGTCGCGGTGGATTTGCGCGTAAAGCGGCAGGTCAGGCTCAAAGCGGTGCTCCCAATCCAGGGTGAAGCCGAGGAAGTCGAGGTAGAACTCCTTGGCTTTTTCAACTGAGAAGATACGCAGGACCGGGATGGCGGGGGCGAGGTGCATGGTATGAAGTCCTTGTCATCTATCTATTGGATGCGCAGTTATAGCTGATCGGCGTCACCGTCATCAAATGCGGCGCTGCCTGCTGGTGGGGCACTGGTATTGTGCTGATTTTGTGGGAGCCCGCAGGGTTGACTCCCACAGGGAGAGGCTTAGAAGGTTGCCTTGACCTGCAACCCCAGGACCAGGGCATTGTCGATGTGCTCCCCGGAAAACGCCCCAGGTTCAATGATGTATTGCACATCCGGGCGCAGGGTCAGCCAGGGCGTGGCCTGGTAACCGTAGCTGAGCTCGATCAACTGTTCGGCGCTGTCCAGGTTAGGGAAGTTTTCACCATTGGCCAGGGCGGCATCCTGCTGCACGTCGCGACTGCGCGGGTTGGGTACGGCGCGGCCGTAGCCCAGGGCGAAGGTGTCTTTGGGACGGCCCTCGAAGGGCTTGTACAGCACCATGCCCACGCCATACCAGGTTTTGAACGGCGATGCGGCTGCACTGGCCGCCGAGTACTGACCGAAGGCATGCAGGCTGCGCCCGGTCGAGACCTGGGAGCTCCACAGTGCCTGGTCGATCAATAGGTAATGGCCGCCACGACCGGCCACCTCGTCGTCGCTGCCGATGCGCTGGGTATCAGAGCTGTCGTAGTAATAGCCCAGCTTGTACTCGCCCGGCAGGCTGCCTTGGTGCTTGTACACCAGTTCTATCGGCACCACGGTACCGGTGCTGTGTTTAGGCCCCAGGTGCCAGGCACGACTGGAGTTGCCGTTGCTTTCAGGGTCGACATTGAAGGCGGCCACACGCAATTGCCAGGCTGCTGACAGGTCGTACTTCACCCGCACACCAAGGTGGGCATTGGGGTAGTTGGTCCAGCCGCTGCCGCCCGACATGTTCAGTGGGTGACCACAGAAACCGGCGTTCATGAAGTTGCAGAGGATGCCGCTGTCCAGGCCGCCGAGGTCGTTACCCATGGCCATGTAGCCGAATTTGACGTTCAGTGCCGGGGTGAACAGGGTGCGTTCGTAACTCAGTTCAGTCAGGCGGGTGTAGAGGCCGCCGTAGTTTTCCTGGATGGGTAGACGGTTGCCGACCAGTTCTTCGGAGGCGCTGTTGCCACGGCGGTCGTTGACGGTTAATTGGATCTTGTCGCCGTGCTCCAGGCCATACAGCTTACCCAGGTCAAACTGCACGCCGAGCTTGAGGTTCTGCGAGTAGCGTGCTGAGCGGTGCAGGCCGCCATCAGCGTTGTAGGCCGTCTCGCCGCTGTAATCACCTTTGAACGTGATGCCATGCGCGTCGAGTTGTTGACGCACGCCACCCCAGTCACCGCTGAGGGTGTTGCGGGTAAGGAGGTCGTCATGGGCTTGGCTGGGGAGGGCGGTTAAACCGGTGAGGGCGGTGAGCAGGCAATGGGTGAAGCGAAAAGCGCGGGGCATTGTGCAGCGTTCCTAACGATGTATTGCAGGCGGTCCTGATCGCAGGGCAAGTCCGCTAGCACAGCGGGCTTGCCCTGCGTAAAGGCGGGCGAATCAGGGCAGGGCGTAAGCCATTACATAGTCGCCACGGTCGCTCGACTGACGGGCGCCACCGGCGGTGATGACGATGTACTGCTTGCCGGTTTTCGGCGATACATAGGTCATCGGGCCACCCTGGCTGCCCACTGGCAGGCGGGCTTTCCAGACTTCCTCACCGTTGCCGCTGTTGAAGGCGCGCAGGTAGAAGTCCTGGGTGCCGGCAATGAACACCAGGCCGCCTTGAGTCGACAGGGTGCCGCCGAGAGTAGGCAGGCCAACCTTGATCGGCAGGTGCATACGGATACCCAGCGGGCCGGTATCTTCGACAGTGCCAACCGGCACCTGCCAGGCGACTTTTTGCGTCTTCATGTCGATGGCGGTGAGGGTGCCAAACGGCGGGGCCTGACAAGGAATGCCGGCCACCGAAAGGAAGCGGTTCTTGTTCACCGCATACGGCGTGCCCTTGAGCGGCACAGCGCCCATGCCGGTGTTCAGCGCTTCGCCACCGGCGGCAGCCTGGCCGTTGTTCTGCGATGGAATCATCTGAATCCACAGGCCCAGGCGCATGTCGTTGACGAAGATAAAGCCGTGCACCGGATCGGTAGAGATACTGCCCCAGTTCATGCCGCCCAGCGAACCCGGGAAGCTCAGCGACAGGTCGGTGCCCGGCGCAGTGTAAAGACCGTCATAACGCATTTTCTTGAAGTCGATGCGGCACAGCAGTTGGTCGTAGGGTGTGGCGCCCCACATGTCCGACTCCGTCAGCTGTTGCGCACCGATCTGCGGCATGCCTATCGATTTTGGCTGGGTAGGCGAGTAAGGCTCGTTCGGGATGTTGCCCGGCTTGACCGGAGTTTCCACCACTTCAGTCAGCGGTTTCCCAGTGGCGCGATCGAGCACGTAGATCTGTCCGGCCTTGGTGCCGATCACCACGGCGGGGACGGACTGGCCGTCAGCGTTGGTGAAGTCGATCAGGCTGGGCTGCATCGGTAGGTCGAAGTCCCAGAGGTCGTTGTGCACGGTCTGGTACACCCACTTTTCTTCACCGCTGCTCGCGTCCAGCGCCAATACCGACGCGCCGTATTTGTGGTTCAGCGCGGTACGTTCGACACCATAGATGTCGGTAGACGAGCTGCCCATCGGCAAGAACAGGGTGTTCATGGCTGGGTCATAGGACATCGGCGCCCAGCTGTTGGGGGTGCTGCGCACGTAGCTGCTGTCGCCGCTTGGTGCGTTACGGTCCTCGGGGTTGCCCGGGTCGAAGGCCCAGCGCATCTGCCCGCTGATGACGTCGAAACCGCGGATCACTCCGCCTGGCATGTCGGTCTGGACGTTGTCGGCAATACGTCCGCCAACCACCACGGTGGTACCGGCCATCAGCGGCGCCGATGACAGCTGGTAGTAGCTGTCCGGGACGTTGCCCAGGCCAGCCTTGAGGTCGACCTGGCCGTTGTTGCCAAAGCCTTGGCAGAACTCACCGGTATCGGCATCAACGGCAATCAGACGGGCGTCGATGGTGTTGGTAAGCAGGCGTCGCTGGCAGTTGGCACCGGTAGGTACGCTGGCCGGGATGATTGCCGAGCTGTTCGTTTGCGTCGGTTGCGCGATAGGTGCAGTGGCATCGAAATAGGCCATGCCGCGGCAACGCTGCCAGACCGCCGATTTGGCATTGATCTGGTTCTTCCACAGCTCTTTGCCGGTATCGGCATCGAGGGCAATCAGGTTGTTGTGCGGGGTGCAGATGAACACCTTGTTGCCAACCTGCAGTGGGGTCAGTTGATCTTCAGCGCCGTTGCCGTCGCTGACGGCCACATCACCCGTGTGATAGGTCCAGGCTACTTTCAGTTGGTTGACGTTGCCGCGATTGATCTGATCCAGCGCGGCAAAGCGGCTACCGCCTTCGGTGTTGCCATAGTGGGCCCAGTCTTTCTGGGCGTTAGCCGGGTCGACCGGGGTCAGGCCCGGGCCATTGCCAGTGGGCGCGACAGTGGGATGGGCGACGAACATATTGCCCGCGGCAATCACCAGTACGACGGCCAGTACGCCCGCTACGCCGTAGGCGCCACGGCCGGGTGTGGTGCCAGCGGCGCGCGCTAGCAGCGGATAGACCAGCGCCAGCACACAACCGATCGCACCGAACATGAACAGGCGCGAGAACAGTGGCCAGAACACCAGCCCTACATCGGCCAATGCCCAGAGTGCCGTACCGATCAGGAAGACGGCATACAACCAGGCCCCGGATGGTTTGCGGCGGGCTATCAGCAGGCCGGACACAGCCATGGCCAGGCCACCAATCAGGAAGTACCAGGAGCCACCCAGGCCCACCAGTTTCACGCCACCGGCGGCCAGTGCCAGGCCGAGCAGGGCGATGATGATGCCCAGGCCTATCAGGATGAATGTTGAGGCGCCAGAGGTGCGCGGTGTTTGCTTCATATCGAAAAAAACTCGAAGTGGGGAGTGGCCGAATTATACCCTTAGCAAGCTAATTAACAAGTTAGTACATTTTAGACCTTCGGATCATCAGGCTGCTCTGTTGCTTTAAAGGCAGTGTCAGGGTTTCATGGTGCCCATTGCTCAACCTTCAGCCGCAGGCAGTAACAAGCATGATCGAAGTCACTGAAATTTCCATCGCCGAGCTGCGTGCAGCGCTCGAATCCGGCCAAACCACCTCGGTCGAATTGGTCCAGGCCTATCTGGCTCGCATCGATGCCTATGATGGCCCGGCCACGGCGACGGCGCTCAATGCTGTGGTCGTGCGCAACCCCGAAGCACTCGCCGAAGCGCAGGCGGCCGATGCCCGCCGGGCCAAGGGCGAAATCCTCGGGCCGCTCGATGGCATCCCGTATACAGCCAAGGACAGCTACCTGGTCAAAGGACTCACGGCCGCCTCCGGCAGCCCGGCGTTTGCCGAGTTGGTGGCCTACCGCGATGCATTCACCATCGAGCGCCTGCGCGCCGCTGGTGCCATTTGTCTGGGCAAGACCAACATGCCGCCCATGGCCAATGGTGGCATGCAGCGTGGCGTCTACGGCCGTGCCGAAAGTCCGTATAACGCGGACTACCTGACCGCGCCATTTGCTTCGGGCTCATCCAATGGTGCCGGTACCGCCACCGCCGCCAGCTTCGCCGCGTTCGGCCTGGCTGAGGAAACCTGGTCGAGTGGGCGTGGGCCGGCCTCGAACAATGGGTTGTGTGCCTACACGCCGTCGCGCGGAGTGATCTCGGTGCGCGGCAACTGGCCGCTGACGCCCACCATGGACGTTGTCGTGCCGTTTGCCCGGACCATGGCCGATCTGCTTGAGGTGTTGGATGTCGTCGTTGCCGAGGACCCCGATACCCGTGGCGACCTGTGGCGGATGCAGCCATGGGTGGCGATCCCTAGCGTCGCCTCGGTGCGTCCGGCTTCTTATCTGGAATTGGCCGCCACACCCGCTGCGCTCGCCGGCAAGCGTCTGGGTATCCCGCGCATGTACATCAATGCCGATCCTGAGGCGGGCACCAGCGAAAACCCGGGTATCGGTGGCCCGACCGGTCAGCGCATCAATACCCGGCCTACGGTCATTGCCCTGTGGGAGCAGGCGCGCAAGGCCCTTGAAGCGGCGGGTGCCGAAGTGATCGAGGTGGATTTCCCGTTGGTGTCCAATTGCGAGGGTGACCGCCCTGGGGCGCCGACGGTGTTCAGCCGTGGCCTGGTCTCCAAGGAGTTTTTGCATCATGAGCTGTGGGACCTGACGGCGTGGGCTTTCGATGATTTCCTCCAGGCCAACGGTGACCCCAAATTGAACCGCCTGGTCGATGTCGATGGCCCGAACATCTTTCCCCACGATCCGGGCACACTGCCTAACCGTGAAGGCGACCTGGCTGCCGGTATGGACGAGTACGTGCGCATGGCCGAGCGCGGCATTACGCCTTGGGATCAGATCAGCACCGTGCCGGAGGGGCTACGTGGTTTAGAGAAGACCCGGCGCATCGACCTCGAAGACTGGATGGATGGCTTGCAGCTTGATGCTGTGCTGTTCCCGACCGTGGCCGATGTGGCGCCGGCCAACTCGGATGTCGACCCGGCGTCGGCGGACATTGCCTGGAGCAACGGTGTCTGGGTTGCGAACGGCAACCTGGCCATTCGTCATCTGGGGGTGCCAACCGTTACCGTACCGATGGGGGTGATGGCGGACATTGGTATGCCGGTCGGGCTGACATTTGCCGGGCGCGCCTATGATGATTCGTCGCTGCTGCGCCTAGCGGCTGCGTTTGAATCCACCGGCTCCAAGCGGCTGGTGCCGCCGCGTACGCCGCCATTGGTAGCTGGCCAGTAACAGCGCAGGGTAGGGCTGGAGTGAGGTCGCTCCAGCCCTGGCCGCTAAAAGGCGGCGGAGTAGATTTGAGCGACGCGAAATCGCGACAAGGGTGTCGAGTAGACGCCTGTCGGCAAAGGTGTTGAGTTGGATCAGTAGAAAAATGGCAGGGGCGGCTGGATTCGAACCAACGCATGGCAGGATCAAAACCTGCTGCCTTACCGCTTGGCGACGCCCCTGTAGCTGTTGCGACGAGTGTCTGGCACCCGTTTGAAGAGATTCACCACAACTAGCAATGTGTGCCGTTGCGGGAATGCGCGGAAATTTACCAACTTTTTCTCCGTCTGTGAAGAGTCAGAACAAATAAATTGTTTTTAAAACAGCCGGTTACTGTTGGAGAGCGTCAGGCCTCATAATGCCCTGGACACGCTTCACTGCCTTTTTCCCCTCTTTGAGCAGGACATTTCCATGGCCAATCACGACATTAGCTTCCTTCCCGATCCTGACGCAGACTCCATTTCCAGTGACGTTGCCGGCTTCGGCGGGCTGCTGGTTTCCACCCAGATTCCGACCCGCGCCGATGGCAGCCTGGAACTGGGCGATATTACTGTGCAGAGCGAGTGCACGCTGCAGGCGCTCAAGGTTGCGCTGGAGCGCGCCGGCAGCTCCATGGATCGGGTGTTGCACCTGACCATCTACCTCACTGACATGGCTGACCGCGCAGCCTTCAACGAGGTCTACCAGCGCTTTTTCGCCAAGCCCTGGCCCGTGCGTGCTGCTGTTGGCGTGGCGTCGTTGGCGGTGGAAGGCATGCGTGTAGAGGTAACGGCGATGGCTGCCAAGGCATAAAGCAACCACAGCCCTTGTAGCCGCTGCCGCGAGGCTGCGATCGACTGCTGAGCAGTCGCAACGCGGGCACTTCGTTGGATCTGACGAATCACGGTGGACAGGCTTGGCGGCCGTTTCACGCCCGATCGCAGCCTCGCGGCAGCGGCTACAGAGGCTATCAAGGCAGGTGTTCCCAGCAGTTCGGCGGCCTGTGAGTGCTCGTCATGCGTTTCGCGCTACAATGCGCGCCTTGACCGTGACAAGCCTGACTAAAAAAACATGTCCTTACCCAAGCATCACCTGGAACTGCTCAGCCCCGCCCGCGATGTGGCCATCGCCCGTGAGGCCATCCTGCATGGCGCCGACGCTGTGTACATCGGTGGCCCAAGCTTCGGCGCGCGCCACAATGCCTGTAACGAGGTGAGCGAAATCGCTCAGCTGGTGGAGTTTGCCCGGCGCTACCATGCGCGGATCTTCACCACCATCAACACCATCCTCCACGATAATGAGCTGGAGCCCGCGCGCAAGCTGATCCATCAGCTGTACGATGCTGGTGTTGACGCGCTGATCGTCCAGGACCTGGGGGTGATGGAGCTGGATATCCCGCCGATCGAGCTGCATGCCAGTACCCAGACCGACATCCGCACCCTGGCTCGGGCAAAGTTCCTCGATCAGGCCGGTTTCTCGCAACTGGTTCTGGCCCGCGAACTGAACCTCAAGGAAATCCGCGCCATCGCCGACGAAACCGATGCGGCGATCGAGTTCTTCATTCACGGTGCGTTGTGCGTGGCCTTCTCCGGCCAGTGCAACATTTCCCACGCCCAGACCGGCCGCAGTGCCAACCGTGGCGACTGTTCCCAGGCCTGCCGCCTGCCGTACACCCTGAAAGACGAAAAGGGCGGGGTGATCGCCTACGAGAAACACCTGCTGTCGATGAAGGACAACAACCAGAGCGCCAACATCCGCGCGCTGGTAGAAGCCGGTGTGCGTTCGTTCAAGATCGAAGGGCGCTACAAGGACATGGGTTATGTGAAGAACATCACTGCCTACTACCGCCAGCGCCTGGACGAAGTCCTCGAAGACCGTCCGGACCTGGCTCGTGCTTCCAGTGGCCGTACCGCGCACTTCTTCGTGCCCGATCCGGACAAGACCTTTCATCGCGGCAGCACCGACTATTTCGTCAGTGAGCGCAAGATCGATATCGGTGCCTTCGATTCGCCGACCTTCACCGGTCTGGCCGTGGGTGTGGTGGAGAAGGTTGGCAAGCGTGACCTGCAGGTGGTCAGCCATGAGCCGCTGTCCAACGGCGACGGCCTCAATGTGCTGGTCAAGCGTGAAGTCGTGGGTTTCCGCGCTAACATCGCCGAGCCCAAGGGCGAGTTCGAGGAAGACGGTGAGAAGCGCTACCGCTACCGCGTCGAGCCCAACGAAATGCCCAAAGAGATGTACCAGCTACGGCCAAACCACCCGCTAAGCCGGAACCTCGACCACAACTGGCAACAAGCCCTGCAGAAAACTTCAGCCGAACGCCGCGTTGGCCTGTCGTGGGTTGCCTGCTTGCGTGAGGAGCGTTTGCAACTGACGGCCACCAGCGAAGAGGGCATCAGTGCCAGCGTCGTCCTCGACGGTCCGTTCGGGGTGGCGAACAAGCCAGAGCAAGCGCTGGAGCAATTGCACGACCTGCTCGGTCAATTGGGCACCACCCAGTACCACGCAACGGCCATTGAGCTGGATGCGCCACAGGCGTATTTCATCCCTAATTCGCAGCTCAAGGCTTTGCGTCGCGAGGTCATCGAAGCGCTGACTGCTGCGCGCATCAACGCCCACCCGCGGGGTGGACGCAAAGCGGAAACGACGCCGCCGCCAGTGTACCCGGAGTCGCACCTGTCGTTCCTGGCCAACGTCTACAACCAGAAGGCACGCGACTTCTATCACCGTCACGGGGTCAAGCTGATCGACGCGGCCTATGAGGCCCACGAAGAGAAGGGCGAAGTGCCGGTGATGATCACCAAGCACTGCCTGCGCTTCTCCTTCAACCTTTGCCCGAAACAGGCCAAGGGCGTCACTGGTGTGCGCACCAAGGTTGCGCCGATGCAGCTGATTCATGGCGATGAAGTGCTGACCTTGAAGTTCGACTGCAAGCCGTGCGAGATGCATGTGATCGGCAAGATGAAGGGGCACATCTTCGATTTGCCGCAACCGGGCAGCGTGCAACAGGTTGTCGGCCATATCAGCCCTGAAGACCTGCTCAAAACCATCCCCCGCGCCCCGCACTGAGTGCCTGCGAGCGCGGCGTCATGACGTCGCGCTCGCCCTCAACCATTCAATTCATTGCCCGCCTTATCCAGCAGCCAACGCCGGAACGCTTCCAGTGCGGGCAATGCCTGGTTGCGCGGCGGGTACACCAGGTAGTAACTGCGTGCACTGGCAAAGGGCAGGGCGGGGCTACTCAGTTCGCCACTGGCCAGTTCATCGCTGATCAGGATCCTTGGCACCAGGCCAATACCGATATCGGCACGCACCGCCTGGATCAAGTGTGACGTCAGTTCGAAGCTCGGCCCCAGGCGCATGGCCTGGTGCGCCAGGCCGTGGTGAGTGAACCATTCGCCCCAGGCATTGGCATTGTTGGCGACGCTGAGCAGCACTTGCTGACTGATGTCCTTGGGGCTCCACTGCGGTTTGCTCGCCGCCAGGGTCGGCGACAGGATCACCATCAGCTCTTCGGCGTGCAAACGATGGCAGATCAGCCCTGGCAGGTCGTTGGTGGCGACCACGATGGCGGCGTCGATGCCGCTGGTGGCGAAGTCCACCGGTTCAATCCGTGAATTGATGTGCACCAGCACTTCGGGATGGCTGCGATAAAACTCGTGCAGACGCGGCAGCAACCATTTTGAGCCGAACGTCGGCAGGGTCGCCAGGCGCAGATTACCGCCACCGGCCTGGTGGGCGATGGCGTGCAACGTGGCGCTGCGCACCCGGCCCAGGGCTTCGCTGATCTCGCGCTGGTAGAGCCGTCCGACCTCGGTCAGCTTGACCGTGCGGCCTTCGCGGCGGAACAATGTCACCCCCAATTGCTGCTCCAGGGCCTGTACCTGACGACTGACCGCGCTCTGGGTCAGTGCCAGCTCTACGGCGGCGCGGGTATAGCTTTCGTGACGCGCGGCGGCTTCAAAGGCCAGCAGCAAGGACATGGATGGGGTGAGGTTGCGGTAATTCATTCGTAAAAGTCATCAAAGGCTGCGGGAATATCCGTTTGTGCCTGGCTCAAGGCTGCGGGATCATTGGCATCATCCACTACCTGGCGGTGTACTGACCATACCGTTTCAGCAAGTATTCATGATTAGCCTGACATAAATGAGGCCATCCCCCGATGATCGCCCGATTGACCGGCACCGCCCCGGACACGCTCTACCCTGATTTCCTTGAAGCCCTGCGCAGTGCCGGTTTTCGTGGCCAGCTTAGCGCTGACTACGCCACCCGCACCGTGCTGGCCACCGACAACTCGATCTACCAGCGCCTGCCCCAGGCCGCGGTATTCCCTCAGGACGCCGAAGATGTCGCGCGCATCGCCGCGTTGATGGCCGAGCCGCGCTTCAGCGCGGTCAAGCTGACTCCGCGCGGTGGCGGTACCGGCACTAACGGCCAGTCGCTGACCGACGGCATTGTCGTTGACCTGTCGCGGCACATGAACAGCATCCTCGAAATCAACGCCGAGGAGCGTTGGGTACGGGTTCAGGCCGGAGTGGTCAAAGACCAGCTCAATGCGGCGCTCAAGCCCCATGGGCTGTTCTTTGCCCCGGAGCTGTCGACCTCCAACCGCGCGACTGTCGGCGGCATGATCAACACCGACGCCAGTGGCCAGGGCAGCTGCACCTATGGCAAGACCCGCGACCACGTGCTGGAACTGCACAGCGTGCTGTTGGGCGGCCAACGTCTGCACACCCGGCCATTGAGTGACGCCGAGCTGGATGCGGCCTGTGCCGAGCCCGGTCGAGCTGGCGAGGTGTACCGCACTGCCCGGCAGATCCAGGAAACCCAGGCCGAACTGATCGAGCAAACCTTTCCCAAACTCAACCGTTGCCTGACCGGCTATGATCTGGCGCACCTGCGCGACGAGCAGGGCCGCTTCAACCTCAACAGTGTGCTCTGCGGCGCTGAAGGCTCACTGGGCTATGTGGTCGAGGCCAAGCTCAATGTGCTGCCGATCCCGAAATACGCGGTGCTGGTCAACGTCCGCTACACCAGCTTCATGGACGCCCTGCGCGATGCCAATGCGCTGATGGCGCACAAGCCGCTGTCGATCGAGACTGTGGACTCCAAGGTGTTGATGCTGGCGATGAAAGACATCGTCTGGCACAGCGTCGCCGAATACTTCCCCGCCGACGCCGAGCGCCCAACCCTGGGCATTAACCTCGTGGAGTTCTGCGGTGATGATCCGGCTGAGGTCAACACGCGGGTACAGGCGTTCGTCGCCCACCTGCAGAGCGACACCAGCGTCGAGCGTCTGGGCCACACCCTGGCTGAAGGCGCCGAGGCGGTGACGCGGGTCTATACCATGCGCAAGCGCTCGGTGGGCCTGCTCGGCAACGTCGAGGGCGAAGTGCGACCGCAGCCGTTCGTGGAAGACACCGCTGTACCGCCAGAGCAGTTGGCCGACTATATCGCCGACTTCCGTGCCTTGCTCGACAGCTATGGCCTGGCCTACGGCATGTTCGGCCACGTCGATGCCGGGGTGCTCCATGTGCGCCCAGCCCTGGACATGAAAGACCCGGCCCAGGCGGCGCTGGTCAAGCCGATCTCCGATGCCGTGGCAGCGCTGACCCTGCGTTATGGCGGCCTGCTCTGGGGCGAACACGGCAAGGGTCTGCGTTCGGAATACGTGCCGGAGTACTTCGGTGAACTGTACCCCTCGCTGCAAGCGCTCAAGGGTGCGTTCGACCCGAACAACCAGCTCAATCCGGGCAAAATCTGCACCCCGCCGGACAGCGCCCAGGGCCTGATCAAGGTCAACGAAGCGCCCATGCGCGGCGACTTCGACCGGCAGATCGACGAGCGCGTCTGGCAGAGCTTTGGCAGCGCCGTGCACTGTAACGGCAACGGCGCCTGCTACAACTACGATCCCAACGACGCCATGTGCCCATCATGGAAGGCGACCCGCGAGCGTCAACATTCACCCAAGGGCCGCGCGTCGCTGATCCGTGAATGGCTGCGCCTGCAGGGGGCTGCCAACATCGACGTGCTGGCCACTGCCCAGGGCAAGCTCGCCTGGCTTAAAGGCTTGCCGGCGCGTCTGCGCAACAACCTGTCGCGGCAAAAAGGCGAAGCTGATTTCTCCCATGAAGTTTACGATGCCATGGCCGGCTGCCTGGCCTGTAAATCTTGCGCAGGCCAGTGCCCGATCAAGGTCAACGTGCCGGAATTTCGTTCGCGCTTCCTCGAGCTTTACCACGGACGTTACCAGCGGCCGCTGCGCGATTACCTGATCGGTTCGCTGGAGTTCAGCATCCCGTACCTGGCCTATGCACCTGGGCTGTACAACGCGGTGATGGGCTCGAAATGGGTCAGCCACCTGCTGGAGCGCCATGTCGGCATGCTCGACAGCCCGTTGATCAGTCGCTTCAACCTGCAGGCTACGCTGACCCGCTGCAATGTGCGCATGGCCAGCATTCCAGCCCTGCGCGAGCTGACGCCGGCGCAGCGTGAGCGCAGCATCGTGCTGGTCCAGGATGCCTTCACCCGTTACTTTGAAACCCCGGTGTTGGCCGCTTTCATCGACCTGGCGTATCGCTTGGGGCATCGTATCTACCTGGCACCGTACAGTGCCAACGGCAAGCCGCTGCACGTCCAGGGCTTCCTCGGCGCTTTCAACAAGGCGGCGATCCGCAATGCCCGTCAACTCACTGCATTGGCTGAATGCGGCGTGCCGTTGGTGGGCCTGGACCCTGCCATGACATTGGTCTACCGCCAGGAGTATCAGAAGGTCCCCGGTCTGGAGGTCTGTCCGAAAGTATTGTTGCCTCAGGAATGGCTGATGGAGGTGCTGCCCGAGCAGTCGACCCGAGCCACTACCACTTTCCGGCTGATGGCTCACTGCACCGAGAAGACCAACGTGCCAGCCAGTACCCGGCAGTGGGAGCAGGTGTTTGCCCGCCTGGGTCTGACACTGGCCACCGAAGCCACCGGCTGCTGCGGCATGTCTGGTACTTACGGCCACGAAGCGCGCAATCAGGACACCTCGAAGACCATTTTCGAACAGTCCTGGGCGGGTAAGCTGGATAAAGAGGGTGAAGCACTGGCAACCGGATATTCGTGCCGCAGCCAGGTCAAGCGCCAGGCGGACCGCACCTTGCGTCACCCGTTGGAGGTGCTGTTGGAGCAGCTTAGCGCTTGATGGAATTCGCCCTGGAGCACAGGGATGTGCCCGGTGGCGAATACGTTCATCCGATTCGATTCTTTGCGCTTGTGCGACAGCAGATCTTGCGAAAAGAGTGGTGCTACGCTTGTAAAAACCAGCGTTGAGCAAAGGAGCGGACATGTCCCCGCGCAAAAGTAAGCCTGCCAACGCTTCAACGAAAAAATCCACCGCCAACAGGGAGGAGGTGGTGTTTCGTTCGCGCAAGGAGCGCCTGAGCGCTGGTGAGCAACTCCGCGCGCGCCTGCCACACGCGTTGCACGCTGAGTGGAAGCCTGCGCGCAAGCACCGTGACCCGATTGAGCTGTTGGAAAAGTCCAACCGCTATCGGTTGCCCAATCTGATACCCGTGCGTTATGGGCGTATGGTGCGCAGCCCGTTCACTTTCTTGCGCGGTTCGGCGAGTCTGATGGCGCACGACCTGGCCATGACCCCGACTACGGGTATTCACGTACAGGCCTGTGGTGATTGTCACCTGTTGAACTTTGGCTTGTTCGCGACGCCTGAGCGCAACCTGATTTTTGATATCAACGACTTCGACGAAACCCTTCCCGCTCCTTGGGAATGGGATGTAAAACGTCTGGCAATCAGTTTTGTGGTCGCAGCACAGGATAACCGGCTTAGCGAAAAGGCAGCGCGGGCTGCCGCAATGGAGTGTGTGCGAGCGTATCGCGAGCGCCTTCGCAAACTGTCTAAATTGAGCCCGCTCGAAGTTTGGTACGACCGCCTGGACGCGCAAATGATCATTGATATGGCGCCCACGGCTGAGATCAAGAAGTTCCGTGAGCAAATCGTAGCCAAGGCCAAAGTGCGGGTCGGTGATTACCTCTATCCCAAGATCAGCAGTGAAGTGGCGGGGCGCAGACGGTTGATCGACCAGCCGCCGATACTTTTTCATGTCGATGAAAAGAATTTCGTCGAGCGCGCCCGTGAGGCACTGCAAGACTATCGACTGTCGCTGCCACATGAGCGGCGGGTGCTCTTCGATCGTTACCGGCTTGAAGACATTGCTGTCAAAGCTGTCGGCATCGGCAGCGTGGGTACCTATTGCTTTGTCGGTCTGTTCTTTTCAGCAGAAAACCACCCGCTGTTGCTGCAATTCAAAGAAGCTTGCCCCTCGGTATTGGCGCCCTATGCCGGCAAGAGTGAGTATGACAACCAAGGCCAGCGTGTGGTGACCGGGCAGCGGCTGATGCAGTCGTCCAGCGATATTTTTCTCGGCTGGACCCGAGGGCAACAGGGCAGGGATTACTTTGTACGTCAGTTGCGCGACATGAAAATGTCGGCTCCGATCGAAGGCATCTCCGCACCGCGCCTGAAAATGTACGCCGAGTGGTGCGGTAGCACCTTGGCACGGGCCCATGCCAAATCAGGCGATGCGGCACTGATCAGTGGCTACCTGGGAAAAACCGACAGCTTCGACCAGGCCATCGGCAGCTTTGCCGTGGCTTACGCCAAGCAAAATGCCAAAGACTATGCCGCGCTGCTGAGTGCGGAAAAATCCGGGCGAATCCGGGCACTGATGGAGGAGGAGTGAGGCTCAGGCGCGACTGAGCATCAAGCCATGCAGCACACCCACGCGCAATCCAGGCTCGGACGGCATCATCTCGGTAATGCCGAAGGCCTTGAACGCTGCCAACATGATTGCCAGACCACCCGGTAGCGCTCGTTGGCGATGGGGCTGCAAGACAGCGAAGCGGCTGCTGTTGACGTGCCCGGCTTCGAGCAGCAGTACCGACAGGCGCAACAAACCACGGTAGGTAATACCGCCTTCACCGCAGTCATTCAAGGCATTGGCCCTTAGTACTTTGGCCAGCATCCGTGCCGTACCTGATGAGCCAATCGCCTGCTGCCAGCCCAGATGCCGGTAACGGCGGGCGACTTTTTCGAACTGCAAGGTGGCGGTGCGCTCGGCGTTCAACAGCGCCTGGGCCGACACTTGGCCGTTGGGGAAAAAGCGCGTGCTCCAGGTGCCGCTGCCAATGCACAGACTTTCAGTCAGCAGCGCTTGACTACCACAGCCGAGAATCAGTTCGGTGGAGCCACCGCCGATGTCCACCACCAGGCGCATGGTATCGGCAGACGGGATGCGATGGCTGACGCCGGCATATACCAGGTGCGCTTCTTCCTCGCCAGAGATGACATCGATGGGGAAGCCCAGGTGGCGTTGGGCATCACTCAAGAAGCGTTTGGCGTTGGCCGCTTCACGCACGGCGCTGGTGGCCACGGCGCGCACGCGTCCAGGTTCGAAACCGCGCAGTTTCTTGCCAAAGCGTGCGAGCGCCTGCCAACCGCGGTCCAGCGCCAATTCATCAAGGGCGCCGTCATGCAGGCCCTCAGCCAGGCACACAGGCTCACGCAAGGATTTCACTTCCTCGATCTGCCATTGGCGGTTTCGTTTGACCGGTTGGCCGATCATCATGCGAAACGCATTGGACCCCAGGTCAATGGCCGCAAACAGAGAGGTGTCGCTTTTCATCGGGTGGTCCTTGCACGTTCATCGGTTAGCGCTCTAAAGCGCCCGCGATGATTTTCCACCCGATAAATGACGTGAAGATGACAGGTTGATTTGTAACCGCAGCCTGGCGGCAGCGCTACGGCCGGAGGACTATTGCTTCTACAGCGGCGAAATGGTCCCTAATGCACCAATACCAATGGCCAGTACCAGAAAGCCAACGACGAAAAGAGCAAGCTTGCCCATAAGCACTCCGAATTGAACAGGAAACAGGCACATGCCTTGTGGTGCCTTTATTGTCGGAGTCTCAGGTTTTCCATTACAGATGCAGATAGCGCAGAAAAATACGGAGCAGAATAAAAACGCCCCGCCCTGAAGCGGCAGGGCGGGGCGTATTAGCGCTCCTTTACGCCAGGTCGAAACGGTCCAGGTTCATCACTTTGGTCCAGGCGGCGACGAAGTCGTTGACGAACTTGTCCTTGGCATCGCTGCTGGCATACACCTCGGCCAGTGCCCGCAATTGGGCATTGGAACCAAACATCAGGTCGACGCGGCTCGCGCTCCATTTCAGTTCGCCGGTCTTGCGGTCGCGGGCTTCGTAGCTGTCATTGGCGCTGGAAGTTGGTTTCCATTCCACGCTCATGTCCAGCAGGTTCTGGAAGAAGTCGTTGGTCAACTGCTCTTTGCGTTGGGTGAATACGCCTTGGGCGTTACTGCCGACGTTATTGCCCAGCACTCGCAGGCCGCCGATCAACACGGTCATCTCTGGCGCGCTGAGGGTAAGCAGTTGCGCCTTGTCCAACAGCAAGGCTTCAGGTCTGACCTTGACCCCAGCTTTGACGAAGTTACGAAAACCATCGGCAGCCGGTTCCAGCAGGCTAAACGACTCGACATCGGTTTGTTGCTGGGAGGCGTCAGTACGACCGGCTGAGAACGGCACCGTAACGTTAAAACCGGCGTTTTTCGCCGCCTGTTCGACACCCGCATTACCGGCCAGCACGATCAGGTCAGCCAAGGAGATCTTCTTGCCGCTGCCCTGTGCGTTGAAGTCGTTCTGGATGCTCTGCAGTTTGCCCAGCACTTCGGCCAGTTGTGCTGGCTGATTGGCTTCCCAGTCTTTCTGCGGTGCCAGACGCAGGCGTCCGCCGTTGGCACCACCGCGCTTGTCCGAGCCGCGGAAGCTCGACGCTGCCGCCCAGGCAGTAGATACCAGTTGCGGCACGGACAGCCCCGAAGCCAACACCTTGGCCTTGAGCGCTGTGGCGTCAGCATCGTTGACCAGGGCATGATCGACTGGCGGGATCGGATCTTGCCAGAGCAGTTCTTCGCCAGGCATTTCCGGGCCGAGGTAGCGCGACAGCGGGCCCATGTCACGGTGAATGAGCTTGTACCAGGCGCGGGCAAAGGCGTCAGACAGTTGCTCGGGATTGTCTTTGAAGCGCCGGGCAATGGGCTCGTAGATCGGATCGAAGCGTAGCGCCAGGTCCGAGGTCAGCATCCTCGGTTCCTGTTTCTTCGACGGGTCAAAAGCGTGCGGGATCCTGTCTGCACCGGCACCGCCTTTGGGGCGCCACTGGTTGGCACCGGCCGGGCTCTTGCTCAACTCCCACTCGAAGCCAAACAGGTTTTCCAGGTACTCGTTACTCCACTGCGTGGGCGTTGACGTCCAGGTGACTTCCAGGCCACTGGTGATGGTGTCAGGGCCTTTGCCGGTGCCGAATGTGTTGTGCCAGCCCAGACCTTGCGCTTCAAGACCCGCAGCTTCCGGTTCGGCGCCGACGTTGTCAGCGGGGCCGGCACCGTGGGTTTTACCGAAGGCATGGCCACCGGCGATCAGCGCTACGGTTTCTTCATCGTTCATGGCCATGCGGCCAAAGGTATCGCGGATGTCCTTGGCTGAGGCGATCGGGTCAGGGTTGCCTTCTGGGCCTTCCGGGTTCACGTAAATCAGGCCCATCTGCACGGCGGCCAACGGATTTTCCAGGTTGCGCTCACCGTTGCCAGTGCGGCTTTCTTGTTCTTGCGGGGACGGTTCGGCCACCAGCGGCGCGTCGCCGGGCGGCTGGGCCTTGCCATAACGGGTATCGCCACCCAGCCACTTGGTTTCTGAGCCCCAGTACACATCCTCATCCGGTTCCCAGACGTCAGCGCGGCCACCAGAAAACCCGAAGGTCTTAAAGCCCATGGATTCCAAGGCAACGTTGCCGGTGAGCACGATCAGGTCGGCCCAGGAGATATTCTTGCCGTACTTCTGCTTGATCGGCCAGAGCAGGCGCCGGGCCTTGTCCAGGCTGACGTTGTCGGGCCAGCTGTTGAGTGGGGCAAAGCGCTGCTGGCCGGAGCCGGCACCGCCGCGGCCATCACCGATGCGGTAGGTCCCGGCGCTGTGCCAGGCCATGCGGATGAACAGCGGACCATAGTGACCAAAGTCGGCCGGCCACCAGTCCTGGGAGTCGGTCATCAGTGCCCGCAGGTCTTGCTTGAGGGCAGCAAAGTCCAGGCTCTTGAAGGCTTTAGCGTAGTCAAAACCCTCGTCCATCGGATCGGACAGGGATGAATGTTGGTGCAGGATCTTCAGGTTCAGCTGGTCGGGCCACCAATCTCGGTTGGTGGTGCCACCGCCAGCAGCATGGTTGAACGGGCATTTTGACTCGTTTGACATGACTGTTTCACCTCTGGATGGACTCACCCCACAATCCGACCCGTTTTGCCAAACGAGTAGAGATGAGTGAAATCAATGACATCGGTTCAAGGCCAGCGCTTCGATCAACGAATCGATGATGGCCATCACGGACAGCTCAGCGGCAATCTCATTATCGGACAGGTGACGTACCGCGAGAAGAACGGCGCAAGCCGCTTTGTTACCGCCTTCCCAGAAGCCATCCGGCCGGATCAGTGCAGCGATAAATATAGGCTAGACGCGGGCAACAGCCAGGGCTAATAGCGCGAGTATTGGGGGCTGATAGAGTCAGTCTTTCAGTGCGAAGCCCCAGGAACCCGTTGGCGCGCGCTGCGCCCAGTTGTCAACTGCGCATTGGCGCTGACCTGAGTGCCCTGCAGCTCAGCAATGCCTGCCGGGACAGCAGGCTCAAGCTCAGGGCCAGTAGGGATTGTCGGTGAACAGGATGCATTCGATACATTACGCTTGCTCTGCGAGATATCGGTCAGCGACTGCAAGGTGCCTGATGCGCTGAGCACACCGAGACGGACCGTCCTGGCAAAGACGGTCCGTCTGGTTTACGTGCTTACTGGGTCTTAAGGTGTTGGTAGGACTTGGCCATGTCCTGTGCCCAGATATTGAGCACCGCCCGGAAGTCGGTGGCTTGTACGACCTGAGAGGAGTTCTCAAGATCGGCGCCGGCTCCCTTGCGAACCACTTCCGCCACCACTTTGTTGCTGGCGCTGTCGATGAATGCGGCTTCTGTGGCGAGGGTGGTGTCCTGGTCGCGGATCCCGGTCGCGGCGCTGACGCCAGCGGCCACCAGGGCGATAGGGATCACTTCATAAGGGCGCAGGCCTTTGGTTGAAGCGCTGACGGCGGTGATGGCCGGACGCACTACCAGGGTTTTCGGGCCAGGGCCGTTAGCCAACGGCAACTCTTTGGCAAAAGCGTTTTTCAAGGCCTGATCGTAATACTGGGTGATGCCTTTGAGGGTGTTTTCAGGCAGCTTTTCGGTCGGTTGCGGCTGCGGGTACAGCTGGCTGGGCTCAAGGTAAACGCTGGTGTAGCGCTTCACATCCACACCGGGTTGAATCCAGCGCATGACTGATGCCCCAGAGGGCGAAGTTTCTTCTTTGAGTTGGCTGTAGTCCTTCAAAAAGCCCGAGTACTGATCGGGTTCGACATACTTACTGGCGCACCCCGACAGCGCGAAAGAAAGCACGCACAACGATGCGGCAAGTGATCTGATTTGCATATGAAGCTCCAGTGTGGTCAGCAGTGACGTCAGCATTGATAAAATTAGTCGGTTTTCTCTAGAAAGCCGACTTTTTTTATAGAAATATCAATGACCAATGCCTGCCTGAAGCTTAGTGCTTTTCTGTTACAGGTCGCCGATGTGGCGCGTCGAGCCGTTGCACTCGCTTTTGTGGGAGCTGGTCTTGCAACCGGTGCAGGCACCGTGCCCTCACTGAAGCCCAATCGATGCCATCGTCAGCAAGGTTGGCTCCCATAAGGGGCAGTGGGTTTGCCCGCGACGGTATCCCTGAAGAGCCGTAAAAAAGGGTTGACCTTCCCAATGTGTCAAGTCGGATAAGCGATCTGGAAGCTGTTTCGTCTCAGCAAATCCAAGTCGACTCCAGCCCGGGAAGGCACAATGATGAAAGGCAAACACATAACCCTGATCACGGCGACGATAGCAGTCGCCCTCATTACCGCTGGATGCAAGGAGACCCAGCCCACTGACGCTGCGGCCAAGCCCCCCAGCGTTCCGGTTGCCGAGGTGATCGTTCGCCCGGTGACGCCCTTTGTCGAGTTCACCGGCTCCCTGAGCGCGGTCAAGCGGGTTGAACTTCGCCCACGGGTCGCGGGCTACATTCAGGAAGTCAGCGTGCCCGAGGGGCGTTATGTTGAGAAAGGCAGCCGGCTTTTTCTCATCGACCCCCGCGTATTTCAGGCTGCAGTGAACGCTGCGACGGCGCGCTTGCGCGAGGCCGAGGCGACATCACAGCTTGCACAAGCCGAGCATGCACGCGCGGAGCAGCTGTTTGCGAAAAAGGTTGTCGCCCGTGACCGCCTGGACACCGCCATCGCCTCACGCAATGCCGGCAAAGCGCAGGTCGACGCCGCCAAGGCAGCGTTGGACGCTGCGCAATTGGACCTGAGTTTCACTCGCGTCACCGCGCCCATCAGCGGCCGCGTTGGTCACACCCTCGTTACCGAGGGCAACTATGTCACCAATGGCGTAACAGCGCTGACCACCATCGTCTCGGTTGATCCGCTGCACGTTTATTTCGATGTCGATGAACGCACCTATTTGCGCTCGCTCGCCCAAGGTCGAAGCAAGCCCGGCACCCCGGCATCACAAGCGCCCAAGGTCATGGTGGCCCTGCTCAGCGACACCACCTATTCGCGCCCCAGTCGTCTCGACTTCCTCGCCAATGCCGCCGATCGTGGAACCGGAACGGTGAGGGTCCGCGCGGTGGTCGACAACCCCGATGGACAATTGACACCGGGTCTTTTTGCCAAGGTCAAACTGGAAACGGGCGCGCCTCAAGAGCAGGTGCTGGTTTCCGATCAATCGATAGGCACTGACCAGGGCAGCCGCTATGTGCTGGTCGTCGGCGAAGGCGACAAGACCCAATACCGGCCCGTGGAGCTGGGGCCGATAGTCGATGGCTTGCGGGTGATCAATCAAGGTTTGCAAGCGGGTGAACGCATCGTCGTCAAAGGCCTGGTACGCCCGGACATGCAGATCACACCACAGGTGGCTGCGATTGATGGTACGCCGATTGAAATGTCACACGCTGTGGGAGTCGCGCCATGACGTTCCCACGGTTCTTCATTGATCGGCCGATCTTTGCCATCGTGCTCTCGATTCTGATGGTGATTGCCGGAATCGTTGCCTTCTTCCAGTTGCCGTTGAGTGAGTACCCGGCAGTAACACCGCCAACGGTGCAAGTAACGGCCGCCTACCCAGGTGCCAACCCCAAGGTAATTGCGGAAACAGTGGCCGCGCCGATTGAGCAGGCAATCACCGGCGTCGAGGGCATGCTGTACATGTCTTCACAATCGGCAACCGATGGTCGAATGATCCTGACCGTCACGTTCGCTCAGGGGACCAATGCCGATATGGCTCAGGTCCAGGTGCAAAATCGGGTCTCGCGGGTACTGTCGCGGTTGCCGGAGGAAGTGCAGCGCCAGGGTGTCATTACGCAAAAGACGTCACCGGACATTCTGATGGTGGTGCACCTGCTGTCGCCCGACAAACGCTACGATCCCCTCTATATCTCGAACTACGCCTACCTGCAGGTGCGCGATGAATTGTCCCGTCTCCCGGGCGTCAGCGATGTGCTGGTGTGGGGAGCTGGTGAATACAGCATGCGCCTGTGGCTCGATCCTAACCTGATCGCCGCACGTGGGCTGACGGCGGGGGAGGTGATTGCCGCGGTACGCGAACAGAACGTGCAGGTGGCCTCCGGCTCGGTTGGCCAGGCGCCGAACTCCACTGCTGCCTTTCAGGTCACGGTGAATACCCTCGGGCGCTTGAGCGACGAGCAGCAGTTCGGCGACATCATCATCCGCACCGGCGACAACGGCCAGGTGACGCGCTTGCGTGATGTCGCCCGCATCGAGATGGGCGGCGATGCCTATGCACTGCGCAGTCTGCTGGACGGCGAGCCAGCGGTGGCATTGCAGATCATTCAAAGTCCGGGTGCCAACGCACTCGATGTTGCCCAGTCGGTACGGGAAACCATACAGCGGCTTGAAGGCAACTTCCCTGCTGGGCTGAGCTCGCGGATCGCCTATGACCCGACAGTCTTCGTGCGCGCCTCGCTCGAAACGGTAGCCACAACCTTGTTGGAAGCGATCTTTCTCGTCGTGATCGTGGTGGTGGTGTTCCTGCGCAGCTGGCGGGCCTCGCTCATCCCCCTGATGGCCGTGCCGGTGTCGCTTATCGGCACCTTTGCGGTCATGCACCTGATGGGTTTCTCGCTCAATACCTTGTCGTTGTTCGGCCTGGTACTTTCGATCGGTATCGTCGTCGACGATGCGATCGTCGTGGTCGAGAACGTCGAGCGGCATATCGAAAACGGCGAGCCGCCTACTCAGGCAGCAAGACGCGCCATGGATGAAGTCACCGGCCCGATCATTGCGATCACCTCGGTACTCGCTGCGGTGTTCATCCCGACCGCGTTCCTGAGTGGTTTACAAGGTGAGTTCTATCGTCAGTTTGCGCTGACGATCGCCATCTCGACCATTCTCTCGGCGATCAACTCGCTGACACTGAGCCCGGCCCTCGCCGGACTCTTGTTGCGCCCGCGCAAAGCTTCAGTCGCCGTCGATCGGCATAGCCCGCGAGGACGCGCTGCTCGCTGGCTGCAGGCACTTGGCCGGCCGTTCCAAAACGCCCCCAACGCCTATGGCAACACCGTGCGCAAGGTGGTGCGGGTTAGCGGGGTGGCGTTGGTGGTGTACGGTGGGCTGCTGGGGCTGACCTACTTCGGCTTTCAGGCGGTGCCGCCGGGCTTCGTGCCGATGCAGGACAAATACTATCTGGTGGCAATCGCTCAACTGCCGAACGCCGCCTCGCTGGATCGCACCGAAACAGTCGTCAAGCAAATGTCGACGCTTGCGCTTGCAGAGCCCGGGGTTGAAAGCGTTGTTGCCTTCCCGGGGCTTTCGATCAATGGCTTTGTCAACGTGCCGAACGCCGCCGTGATGTTTGTCATGCTCGACCCGTTCGAGGATCGCGGAACGGCCGATCTGGGGGCGAACGCCATTGCCGGGCGCCTGCAAGCCAAGTTCGCCAGCATCCCCGATGGCTTCCTCGGGGTGTTCCCGCCACCACCGGTGCCGGGCCTTGGCGCCACCGGTGGTTTCAAGATGCAGGTCGAGGATCGTGCGGGCGCCGGGCTCGAGGCGTTGGTTCAGCAGACTCAGATCCTGATGATGAAAGCGACCGAATCAGGCCAGGTGGCTGGGTTGCTCACCAGTTTTGATATCAATGCACCGCAGCTCGATGTCGTCATCGATCGTACCCAGGTCAAAAGCCAAGGGGTGCGCCTGGCGGATGTGTTCGAGTCGCTGCAGGTCTATCTCGGCTCGCTCTATATCAACGACTTCAACCGCTTTGGTCGCACCTACAAGGTGATGGCTCAAGCCGATGCCGATCACCGCATGCAGGCCGAGGCCATTGGCCGTTTGCAGGTGCGCAACGCCGCAGGGGCCATGTTGCCGTTGTCGTCGTTTGTCACCGTCACACCCAGTTCCGGTCCAGACCGGGTGATTCGCTACAACGGTTACCCGTCGGCGGACATCTCTGGTGGTGCGATGGCCGGGGTGAGTTCCGGGCAAGCAGTGGCACTCATGGAGCAACTGGCCAAGGAAGTGTTGCCGGAAGGCATGAGCTTTGAGTGGACTGACCTGACCTACCAGCAAAAACTGGCCGGTGATTCCGCGCTGTTCATTTTCCCGCTGTGCGTGCTGCTCGCTTATCTGATCCTTGCTGCGCAATACAACAGTTGGCTGCTGCCCTTGTCGGTGCTGCTGATTGTGCCGATGTGCCTGCTCAGCGCGATCATTGGCGTGTGGTGGGTGGGCGGCGACAACAACGTCTTTGTCCAGATCGGGCTTGTCGTGCTGGTCGGTTTGGCCGCCAAGAACGCCATTCTTATCGTCGAGTTCGCGCGCAGTCTTGAAGCCGAAGGCGCCAGCACCCTGGACGCGGTTGTCGAGGCGTGTCGATTGCGTTTGCGGCCGATCCTGATGACCTCGCTGGCCTTTATCGCCGGTGTCGTTCCACTGGCGATGGCCAGCGGCGCTGGGGCTGAGATGCGCCAGGCCATGGGGGTTGCGGTGTTCGCCGGCATGCTCGGGGTGACGCTGTTCGGGTTGTTCCTGACGCCGGTGTTTTATGTGCTGGTCCGGCGCCTCGCGGCCCGCTTCGAGCGGCACGGCTCACCGTCACAGGCGCACATGGAGGAGAGCAGGTCATGAAAGGTCCCATTCACGCCGTGTTGTTACCGCTCAGTGCGCTCATCCTCCTGGCCGGATGCGCGGCGGTAGGCCCAGACTATTCGCCGTCTTCACTGCCGTCATCGCGCTTTCCAGCCAGTTTCGGCGAACCTGCCGCGGGCCTCAACGCCGGGGCGGTTGAGGTCGAGTGGTGGCGGGCTTTCGACGAACCTGCGCTATCGACCCTGATCCAGCGCGCCCTGGCCTCGAATCATGACATCGGCATCGCGGTCGCACGGCTCGAAGAGGCGAAGGCCGTTTTACGTGAGAATCGTCAGGACTTCCTGCCTAGCGGCGGCCCCGCACTCAGCTATGAGAGCTTTCGCCGCAGTGAAGTCGAAACACCGTCCGGCCAGCAGCGGCATATCGAAACCTATCGCGGGGCGGTCGACGCGTCCTGGGAGATTGATCTTTTTGGCCGGGTGCGCCGATCCGTGGAGGCGGCTCAGGCCCAGGCCGGTTCTCGTGAAGCATTGCTGCGCAGTGTGCAGGCAGGGGTCGCCGCTACGGTGGCCGCTACCTGGTTCGAGCTGCGTGGACTGGAAGCTGAACTGGCTGTCGCTGCCGACATCAGCCAAAGCCAGCGTGAAAGCCTGGAAATGGTCGAACGCATGGTGAGTGCCGGCTCTGCCCAAGAACTCGACCGCCTGCGTGCCGAGGCGTTACTGCGCAGTGTTGAAGCGCTGGTGCCGGACCTTGAGCGCCGCCGCGCCGCCTCTTTCAACGCATTGGCAATCCTGCTGGGCGAATCGCCGCAGACATTCAGGCCGCCTGCTGCCAAACCTGGGCGTGAAACGCTGGCCGTTCGCAGCATCGCTGTGGGCGATCCGGCCGGGCTTCTCTCCCGGCGTGCCGACATTGCCGCCGCCGAACGCAACCTCGCTGCAGCGACCGCCCGCATCGGGGTCGAAACGGCCGGTCTCTATCCCGATATCCAGATACGAGGTTCGATCGGGCTGGTCGCAGGGAGTCTTGATGCGATGAGTGATGGGGCGCAGTCCAGTTTCATCGGCCCGGCCATTCGCTGGTCGCTGCTCGATACCGGACGTGTGCGTGCGCGGATCGCTGCCAGCGAGGCCCGTACTCAAGAAGCGTTGATCGTCTACGACCAGACGCTGTTGCGGGCACTGCAGGAAACCGATGATGCCTTCAAAGGCTACGGTGCCGCAGGTGACACGTTAGCGCTGCGCCTGCTGGAGTCAGCCGCCAACCGTGAGGCGGCGCGCCTGGCGCGTGTGCAGTTTATGGAAGGCGAGGGGGTGTACCTGGATGTGCTCGAAGCCGAACGCTCCGATTACGCCAGCCGGCGCGCGCTGGTTATCGCCCGTACCAACCAGCGCCTTGCCGTGGTCAGTATCTACAAGGCACTGGGCGGCGGTTGGGAGCTTTGCACCCAGGCGCAGCACGACTGTACTGGTGCCGCCGGCCTTGCCTACATGCCTGATGCGAAACAAATCACCCCAAGGCCTTGACCTTCCCCTCTTGGGAGGCTTCAAGCTTTGCGTTAACAGTAACACTCAAGGGGTAGTTCAATGACTTCCGTTGCCGCGCAAGCAGATTCCAATTCATCCAAGTCCGCCACCCGCCGCCTGAGCCTGCCGGTCGAAGGCATGACCTGTGCTTCTTGCGTAGGTCGTGTCGAGCGCGCACTCAATGCCGTACCGGGCGTGCATTCGGCTACGGTCAATCTGGCCACCGAACGTGCCGATTTGACCTTTACCGGCGTAGCCGATCCGCAGGCAGCGGTACACGCCATCGAACGTGCGGGTTACAGCGTCCCAGAGCAGACCCTTGAGCTGTCGATCGAGGGCATGACCTGCGCCTCGTGCGTAGGCCGGGTAGAGAAGGCACTCAAACAAGTTCCTGGCGTGCTCGAGGCCACTGTCAATCTGGCCACAGAACGCGCGCAGGTACGTTACCTTGCCGGCACCCTGGCGGTGTCCGACCTTCAAGCAGCGGTCAAACAGGCGGGGTATGCGTCTCGACCGCTGTCCTCGGATACGGCGGATGCTGGCGATCAGGACAGTGAACGTCGTGAGCACGAAGCACGATCGCTGCGCCGTTCGTTGCTGATTGCCGCAGTCCTCACCTTGCCGGTCTTCATCCTTGAGATGGGGTCGCACCTGATTCCTGCCATGCATCACTGGGTGATGGGCGTTCTGGGCCAGCAGATGAACTGGTATGTGCAGTTTGTGCTTGCCACCCTTGTGCTGTTCGGTCCGGGCCTGCGTTTCTTCCAAAAGGGCATACCGGCCTTGTTGCGCGGTGCGCCGGACATGAACTCACTGGTCTCGGTCGGTACCGCAGCAGCCTATGGGTACTCACTGGTCGCAACGTTTGTCCCTGAGGTGCTGCCACAGGGCACCGCCAACGTCTATTTCGAAGCCGCGGCGGTGATCGTGACCCTGATCCTGCTCGGGCGCACGCTGGAGGCGCGCGCCAAAGGCAAGACCTCGCAAGCCATCAAGCGGCTGGTGGGGCTGCAGGCCAAGACCGCACGGGTCGAGCGAGACGGCAAAACCATTGAAATTGCCCTCGATCAGGTAACCGCCGGTGACGTCGTGTTCGTGCGTCCGGGCGAGAAAATTCCGGTCGACGGCGAGGTTGTGGAAGGCGCCTCTTATGTTGACGAGAGCATGATCAGCGGTGAGCCGGTGCCGGTGGCAAAAGGCGTAGGCGCCGAAGTTGTCGGCGGCACGATCAACAAAACCGGTGCGTTCAGTTTTCGCGTGACCAAGGTCGGTGCCAATACAGTGCTGGCGCAGATCATTCGCCTGGTCGAGCAAGCGCAGGGTTCCAAACTGCCGATCCAGGCGCTGGTCGACAAGGTGACCATGTGGTTTGTCCCAGCGGTGATGGCGGCTGCCACGCTGACCTTTCTGGTCTGGCTGTTCTTCGGTCCGGCTCCAGCGCTGACCTTTGCCCTGGTCAACGCAGTCGCTGTACTCATCATTGCCTGCCCGTGCGCCATGGGCCTGGCCACGCCGACGTCAATCATGGTCGGTACCGGCAGGGCGGCCGAGTTGGGTGTTCTGTTTCGCAAGGGCGAAGCGTTGCAGGCACTACGGGATGTGAGTGTTGTCGCCGTCGACAAGACCGGTACGTTGACAAAAGGCCGCCCGGAGCTGACCGATCTGATTACCGCCGAGGGCTTTGAGTATGACGAAGTCCTGGCACTGGTCGCGGCGGTCGAGACCCGCTCCGAACACCCGATCGCCGAAGCAATCGTTGCCGCCGCCCAGCAGCGCGACCTTACCGTCGCCCCCGTCGAGGGCTTCGATGCCACCCCAGGCTTCGGGGTATCGGCCAGTGTCGCTGGCCGAACCATTGCCGTCGGCGCGGACCGTTTTATGACGCACCTTGGCCTGGATGTGACGAGCCTGTTGCCGACCGCACGGCGGCTCGGTGAGCAAGGCAAGAGCCCACTGTACGCCGCAATCGATGGCCGCCTGGCGGCGGTGATTGCAGTCGCCGATCCGATCAAAGAGACCACTCCTGATGCAATCAAGGCGTTGCACGCGCTTGGGCTCAAGGTCGCGATGATCACCGGTGACAACGCGGCGACGGCGGCGGCGATCGCCAAGCAATTGGGTATCGATGAAGTGGCGGCCGAGGTGCTGCCTGACGGCAAGGTTGCGGCCCTGAAGAAATTCCGCAGCGAAGGTGCACGGGTAGCCTTCGTGGGGGACGGTATCAACGACGCACCAGCGCTCGCTGAAGCGGACGTCGGGCTTGCCATCGGTACCGGTACCGATGTTGCGATCGAAGCGGCGGACGTGGTGTTGATGTCAGGTGACCTGCGTGGTGTGCCAAACGCCATCGCCCTCAGCCAGGCGACGATTCGCAACATCAAGCAGAACCTGTTCTGGGCCTTCGCCTATAACGCGGTGTTGATCCCGGTGGCAGCAGGGATGCTGTATCCGTTCAACGGTACCTTGCTTTCGCCGATCTTCGCTGCCGCAGCGATGGCGCTTTCCAGCGTCTTCGTGCTCGGCAATGCGCTGCGGCTCAAGGGCTTGCAGGTGCCCATGTCGGTTGAAGCGCATGCGCAGGCATCGTCGAACGCGGCGCCAGCCTCCACGTCACGCCTGATGAATGAGCATTGAGAGGCGCGCGCCATGATCAAACATATCGAGATACGCCAGGCCGGACGTACCCTCGCCGTGCCAGAGGGTGTGACCCTGCTGGAAGCAGCGCTCGCCGACAACATAGACTTTCCTCATGGCTGTCGCTCCGGTCGCTGTGGATCGTGCAAGTCGCGGTTGATCAGTGGTGAGGTCGATCTGCTTGATCACAGTCGCTTCGCGCTTTCGGATGAGGAGAAGGCCCAGGGCCTGATCCTCGCCTGCCGGGCAATCCCCAAAACGGATGCGGTCATCACTTGGCTAGGCGGCGATGAGCAGGCCCCAGCACATCCCCGCCGCCGCCTGAACTACCGTGTACAAACGGTGGAGAATGTTACCCACGACATCAAGCAGGTACGGCTTGCAATCGACGGTGCCGAGCCGCTGGCCTTTTGCGCAGGCCAATACGCGCGCTTGACGTTCCCAGGCGCGTCCACGCGCGATTATTCGATGGCGAACAGGCCCGATGAGCGGGGGCTGGAGTTCCACATTCGGCGGGTGCCTGGTGGGGCCGCGAGCGAACGCATCCACAGATTGTTGAAACCCGGGGATCCGGTAGGGGTGGAAGGGCCGTTCGGCTCCTCCTACCTTCGCGAACAACACAGTGGGCCGATTTTATGCGTCGCCGGCGGCTCGGGACTGGCGCCAATCAAGGCGATCATCGAGACGGCCATTGCCCGAGGGATGAAACAACCGATCTATTGCTACTTCGGCGCCCGCAGCGACCGCGATCTCTATCTGCTCGAACACTTCGAGCGATTGGTGCAACGCCAGCCCAACCTGGTGTTCATCCCTGTTCTATCGGATGCCACTGCTGTGGCGCGTTGGCGTACGGGCTACGTAACAGATGCCATCGGCGCGGACCTGCAGGATTTTGACGGCTGGAAAGCCTACGTCGCCGGGCCGCCTGCGATGGTTGAAGCCGCGATGCAGATCACCCTGTCGCGCGGGCTGCGGGCAGAGGACCTGCATGCCGATGTGTTTTTTACGCCCCTGTAACTATAAGCGGGTAAGTAAATGCCTCCCGCAGGTGGCCATCCATTTTTATCAGGGGAAAAGAAAGATTCACGCTATGAAGGAACATATTATGAAAATGACTTTTTCTGCTTTGTTTTTCGTCGCTATTGCGCTGGCACCCAGTGCAGTTATGGCCAAGGGTGGTAATCCGAAGAATAATGGCAATTATGATATTCAAAACGAAAATATAACTCCGCTCTACGTATGGGAGGAAGGTCGTTTGGTGAAAAATCCCCAGTACTTCATCGAGCGCCGCAGCACAAAGGAGGATAACTCGGTAGCTGCCCGTGAACGCGATGAGTCAACACAGTACGACTAATGGTTTTAATGATGAATGGTTGTCGGAATTTGACATTGCCATGTTAGTAAGTTCTATGATTTTTGAATGTAGTAAACCATCAGGAGAAAATAATGCTTAGTTTCAATATCCCTAACATGACCTGCGGCGGCTGCGCCAAATCTGTCACCAAAGCGCTGTTGAGTGTCGACCCGCAGGCGCGCATTGAAACCGATCCGCCAACACGCAAGGTCAAGGTTCAAAGCACGGTCGATGAGCGCGCGTTCCTCGAGGTGCTTAGCGAGGCCGGCTATCCCCACGAGCAGTAAGCCGAAACGATGATGGCAGCGCTGAAACGTTGGGTACTGCTGTCATCCGGGCATTCTTCCCGACATTGTCGGGGCAGATACTTGAAATTGTAAGCTGGTATTTCTATAAGAGTCTGCTCGGCCATCGCCTCGATCCTTTCGCACGGCGGATATTCAGCAGGTTGCCCAGAAAGTGCCGATAATAGGGGCTGAAACACACTGCGCCTGGCACTTTTTTATACCGTTCTTATGGGCGGAGAAAATCATGTCCATGGCTTGACCTTTCCACGGTGGGAAGCTTTAGGGTTTCCCCACAACAACAAAGAAAGGGCAGTTACATGGTTAGTGTTCCGCTCCAACATCGCTGTAGTACCTCTTCTTACTTAGTTTCTTCGGCGGGCCCGCTGTTAGTGTGCGCCGACATTCCTGTGGCTATAAATAATCACACTCCCGCACACGCCGCCTACCGCCTCCGCGCGGGCAACATAAACCTAATGCTCGGGGGTTGCGTCGCCACATTGTTTGTGAACCGTTGATGAAATGGAATTCGTTGGTAACTAATGGAGATGTTCATGAATAAGGTCAGTGCATACCGCGACGCTGTTAACCCAGAAACTTTTTTCGAGCAAACGGCAGCGCCCGCCGCCGATGTATCCGTGTTGGTGGCCGCGGCATTGAAACCCGACGCTGCCTATGTGCAGGTCACCTTCGCGCTCGAGGCCCTTCTGGCCCTCACCGCCAAGGGCCTGGCAGGAGACGCCAGCGCCTACGCGCAGTATCAGTCACTGCTTCTGGAATTGCACAATGCGGGTGAACCTCGTACAGAACCGACCCGGCGCTGGATGGCGAGCCAGGTGTACCTGATCGAAGATCAATTCGCGCCCAAGCTGGCTGACTTTTCTGCATTGCCCGTGGATGAGTTCCGCAAAAAGGTCGATGACGAGATCGCGGCACGCAGTCGGGTCAATCACCCCATGTCGGTCCACCTTTTCCAAGGCACGCCGCCTATCGAGGATGTGCGATTCTTTCTGGAACACCACTGGACCCGCTCTTACAACTTTTACAGCCTCCTGGCCGAGCTTGCCTTTCGCTTCGAAGCCATCGAAGACGCCTCGGTGTTTTATCGCAACTTGTATGGCGAAGCAGGGGCGGAGACGCCGGAGCGTTCGCACCCAGCGCTGCTTTCTCACCTGATGACCTATTTCGATATTCCGCTGCGTATCGATTTCCCAGCGCTGCAACCCTTGGAAAAGGCCTATCTGAATAACCGCATCCGTTGCGTGCGTCACACCGATGTCGCCTGGGGGCTTGCCTTGCTGTACGCGGTCGAGTCGGTGAGTTGCGTCAACCATCGGCGCATCTACGAACTGTTGCAACGCCTGGATGTTCCAGAGCAGCCCAGCGAGTTTCACCGCCTTCACGGTACTCAGGACGAGATCGATACCGAGGAGATGTGGGCGCTCATTGCCAAGTTCGCGCCGAACGAAGCGTTCCAGCGCACCTTCCTGCAGGCGCTGGCACGTCACTTCGAAATCAACAAGGCCTACTTCGATATGTTGTGGCAGGAAATGCAGAAGCAGTCCACCCACACAGCCTGAGCCGTCAGGGTGCACGTAGAACAAAATAAGGAGCACACAGGATGAGTACTCGCAATTTTTCTCTGCAGCAACTGCAACACCTTCACAGCCGTGAGGCACGTATCGTCGCTGATGCGCTGGCAGCCAATGCCACCTACAGCCAAATCGAAATCGCCGCCAAGGTGCTTGGCGATCTGACCGAGACGGCCCACCAGGGTAACGCCACGGCCTACGCTGAGTATCAGCAGCTGCTCTATATCCTTTCGCTGAGCGATGACGTTGACACAGCGCTCACCCGACGCTGGCTGGCCAATGCCATCTATCGCGTGGAAGAGCGCTTCATGCCATCTGCCGATCTGTCCTCGCCACTGTCCGAGGCGGATTTCCAGAAACGGCTCGAACAAGAGATTGCTTCGCAATCTCGCGAAAAGCACCCGATGTCGCAGTATGTATTCGCAGGTTCAGCGTCCCCTGCGCAACTGCAGGTCTTTCTGCGCCACCAATGGTTCCGGACCTTTCGCCTGTATCGGGATGCGGCGGACCTTTTGGTCAACCTGGCGGATGTCGACGAAGCTGCCGCGCTCAGCCGCTACCTCTATGGCGAATTGGGCGAAGAGGACGAGCAGCGTTCGCATCCACGGTTGCTGGCCAAGCTGCTAAGCGCCGTTGATCTGGAAGCGGACTTTGCGGCCGTCTCGACGATGCCTGAAGAAATCGCCTACCTGAACAACCGCGCACGCAGCTTCCGCAACCCGGATGCCGGCTGGGGCCTGGCGGTTTTCTACATTACCGAACTGGTGGTGCCGGGCAACCACGAAAAGCTCTATCACGCGCTGCTCCAGGCTGGTATCAGCGAAGAGGCGGCCGAGTACTACAAGATTCACATCAGCCTCGTGCCGCCTCGGGCCAAGCGTGAGTGGCAGCTTATCTCGCGGCGCATTCCAGACCTGACGTTCCAGAATTCGTTCCTGACCTCGTTGGCGCAACACTTCCGTTTGGAAAGGGCTTACTACGACGCGGTCTGGGAAGAATTGCAGAGCGTGAAGTAACCGCCCCTGGGACAAAGCGAGCGATAAAACATGCCGAGTCATATAACAGAATCCCGTATCCACGGGGGGGCCTACTCGTCCCCGGAATTTGCCGCGATCTTCTCTGATAGCAATCAGGTGCAGAAGTGGCTTGATGTCGAGTTGGCGCTGGCGCTAACCCAGGCAGAGATGGGTGTTATTCCTCAGCAGGCGGCGCAGGAGATTGCCCGTGTGGCTGAGGTGGGGCGATTCGACCTCGAAGCACTGGGCAGGGAAAGCATGGAGACAGGGCACATCCTGGTGCCCACCATCCGCGCCTTGGCCAGGGCCTGTTCAGGCGGGTGGGGTGAGTACGTGCATTACGGCGTGACCACTCAGGACATCCTCGATACCGGGTTGATTCTGCAGATCAAGCAAGCTTGGAGTCGGGCCCTGAGTCGCCTGCATGCGATCCGCAAGCAGCTGCTCGCGCTGGCCCTGCGCTACCAGCACACGCCGATGGTTGCCCGCACCCATGGTCAACAGGCACTGCCGACCACGTTTGGCTACAAAGTCGCGGTCTGGGTCGATGAAATTGACCGGCACCTGGCACGTTTTGATGAGGCGCGTGAACGGGTGTTGGTCGGCAATCTGACGGGCGCGGTGGGGACCATGGCGTCGTTTGGTGCGCAGGGTTTCGAGATCCAGCGGCGCACGCTGGCCAGGCTCGGGCTCGGCGCGCCACTGACCAGTTGGCACAGTGCACGGGACCGGGTGTTGGAGGCCGCCTGGCTGCTGGTCCAGGCCTCCCTGACGCTGGGCCGGGTCGCTAACGAAATCTATCACCTGCAGCGCAGCGAAATAGACGAAGTGCGCGAAGCTTCGCGGCCAGGGCAGGTCGGCAGCAGCACCATGCCGCACAAGCAAAATCCGTCGACGGTCGATCTGATCAGCGCGTTGTCGCGCCTGGTTCGGGGCCAGATGGTGGCGCTCACGGACGCGGCTTTTCAGTTGCATGAGCGCGACGGGACCACCTGGCGTATCGAGTGGGCGGCTTTACCGGAACTGTTCATCTACGCCGGTGCACTGCTCACGCGCATGGAGGACTTGCTGGCGGCCGGGCTTGAGGTTCGCGAGGAGCGCATGCGCGCCAACCTCGACCTGCTCGGCGGCCAGATTTTGTCGGAGCGGGTGATGCTCGCGCTGGGGGCGCAGGTAGGCAAGCAGACGGCCCATGAGCTGGTCCATGAGGTCTCCCTGGCGTCGCGGCAAATCGGTGTGTCGTTCCGCGCCGCCTTGCTCAATCATCAGCGCCTGCAGGGGTGTTTCACCGCGCAGGCACTGGAAGACCTGCTCGACCCTACGACCTACACAGGGTTGGCGGCGGCCATGGTCGACCGGGTCGCTGGCAATCCGCAACTTGATTCTTTACGCGATGAGCGTGAAGGCGCGCAGTCAACGCAAGGACAACCCAATCAGTCTCAGCACGTGATGGAGGGTATGTGATGGATCAGCAAACATTGGAACGGGTAGCCCGTGCGGCGTGCACTGTACCTTCGCAGCACATCGGTGCTGAACACGCCGAAGAGGGGTGCCGACACGAACACAGCCACATTCTGGACTCGAAAACCCACGGGGGAGGCTACGCCGGCCCCGTGAGTCGGAGGATATTCTGCAGCCACTGTCGCCTGCAGCGCTGGCTCGACGTGGAAGCCGCGCTGGCAATGGCTCAGGCGGATGTCGGTATTATCCCGCGCGAGGCCGCGCTCGATATTGAGAAGGCGGCGCAGCTTTCAGCGGTCGATCTACACCAGATTGCCGAGGGTGTGGCCAGCACCGGGCATTCACTGATGCCGCTGCTCGGTGCATTGCAGAAGAACTGCAGCCCGAGCGCCCGCGAGTACGTGCACTTCGGCGCTACCACCCAGGACATCCAGGACACCGCCCAGTCATTGGAAATGCGCGACGTGCTGGATGCGATGGAGCACGCACTGGATGCGCTGCTGGCCAAACTGGCGGTGCTGGCGGATGGGCAACGCAATAGCCTCATGGTTGCCAGAACCCATTCGATTCCAGCCTTGCCCACCACCTTCGCGCTGAAGGTCGCCGGCTGGATCGACGAGCTCTTGCGCCACCGCGATCGCCTTGGCGAAGCCCGCAAGCGGATTCTGGTGGTCCAGCTGTTCGGTGGCGTCGGCACGATGGCAGCTTTTGGCAGTGAGGCCATGGCCATGCTGGAGAAATTTGCCCAGCGGCTGTCGCTGGAGGTGCCGCTGGCGGGTTGGCACGTATCGCGCGACCGGGTCACCGAGTTCGTCAGTACACTGGCCATGGTCACCGCTTCGCTAGCCCGCGTGGCAGACGAGATCCGCACCTTGAATCGCTGGGAAATCGGCGAGGTCGAGGTGGGCTGGACGCAGCAACAGATTGGCAGCAGCACGATGCCGCACAAGCGCAATCCTGAGGGCTGCGAACAGGTGGTAGTGCTTGCCCGCCTGGCCAAGGCCCAGGTCATGCTCGCCCTCGATGCCATGATTCTGGAGCATGAACGCGACTATCGCGGTACGCGCCTTGAGTGGTGTGCGGTAGCTGACGTCTCTCACTACGCATTGATGGCCTTTTCGTTGCTGACAGACACCATCAGCGGCCTCACGGTCAACGACAAGACTATGGCGCGTACGGCAGACGCGTTCAGCGATGCCATCTGCACCGAGGCGTTTGTGTTCGAAATGGCGAAAAAGCTGGGCAAGAGCAGCGCCTACGCAATCATTTTCGAGATTACGCAAACCTGCCAGCGCAACCGCGTTTCGATGCGTGAGGCGATCGAGTCCGACCCGCGGGTAAACACCGTCATGCCTGCGCAGACGCTGGCCAGGCTGTTTGAACCCAGAAGTCATCTGGGCATGGCGCAAGAGATCGTCGACAACGTGCTGGGCAAGGTTGCCAGCCATCACTGAGTTACCCATCGCAAACTACGGCCGTACGGCAAATCATGGAGAGGCAAATGTCAAAAGCTATTGAGTTGGATAAGGCGAAGGTCGAGCAATTTTCCGCGCGGATCATGGAAGACTACGGCAACACCCTGCGCGGCGCGATGCTGTACATCGGCGACCAGTTGGGCCTGTTCAAAGCGCTCGCGCACGGTGAGGCGGTGACCCTGGAGGAGTTGGCGGACCAGACCGGTTTCAATGCGCGATACCTGCGCGAGTGGTTAGGCAGCATGGCGACCGGCAATTACGTGACCTACGATGCGCAAACCAAGCGCTATCGGATGCCGCCCGAATTTGCCCCGGTGCTTGCCGACGAAGATTCACCTTACTTTGCCGGTGGGATCATCCAGCTAAGCGTTCCGTTCGTGAGCATGGCGCCCCGTGTCATCGAGGCGTTCCGTAACGGTGGCGGCTGCCCGGAAGAAGCCTTCCCCATCGAGACCTGGGAGGGCATGGAGCGCATGACCATGCCTTGGTACAAACACTACCTGGTCCAGCACTGGATCCCGTCACTGGACGGCGTCAAAGCAAAACTTGAGACTGGTGGCAGCGTCCTTGATTTTGGCTGCGGCAGCGGCCTGGCGGCAATCACCATGGCCAAGGCATTTCCCGAGGCGCGTATCGTCGGCTGTGATTTCCATCCGCCGTCCATCGAACGTGCACGGGCGAACGCCGAGGCGGCCGGGGTCGCAGACCGGGTGCAGTTCGAGGTCAGTGACTCCGATGCACTGGTGGGTAAGAAGTTCGACTTTGTGACCACCTTCGTGGTCATCCACGACGCCACCGACCCGCAACAGATGATGAAGGACTTGCGTGAGTCGACCGCTGACGACGGCACCTACCTTATGGTGGAACTCAACCTCTCGGAAGATCTCCACGAAAACATGAATCTGTTCGGTCGCGTGATGTACCCGCAGAGCACGCTCTACTGCATGACCTGTTCATTGTCGCACGGCGGTGCCGGTATTGGCGCGTTCATGGGTGAGAAACGCGCCCGGCAGATGGCCGAAGCCGCAGGCTTCAGCCGCTTCCGTAAGGTGCCTTCCGAGCGGCCGGCGATGCCCGCGTTGTTCGAACTCAAGCCCTGAGGTCGTGCTGCCCTGGACTGCGCATCGCGCGGTCTGGGGTATGGCGTATTCGTAGCCGCTGCCGTCAGGCTGCGATCGGGCGTGAAGCGGCCGCCTCTGGGGTCATCATGACGACTGCTTCGCAGCCGATCGCAGCCTGACGGCAGCGGCTACGAGGGGCCAAAGCAAGGCTGGCCCAAAGGTGCGGATCATTCAAGTAACGACGCAGCCTTGAGTAGATCGTGCAACCCCTCAGGTACCAGTGGTGATGTCGCGGTAAAGCTTGAGCTATCGCGCCACTGGGCCCTGAACGCGGCACCATCAGTTTCGTGACCGTCGAGCCACGGTTGTTCGTATAGGCTGGTGTCGATGAACCTTGCGTCGTAAACCTGGACGATCTCATGCCCCGGCTTACCGGCGTAGGTGAAAATACTCTCCAGCGTGCCGAGCAAGTGAACAGCCGTGATGCGTTCGCCCAGTTCTTCCTGCACTTCCCTGGCAATGGCTTCAACGCTTCGCTCACCAAATTCAATGCCGCCGCCGACAGGGCGAAAGAGCGTCTGCTGTTTTTCGTCGTCGTAGAACGCGTTGACCAGAATCTTTCCTTGATGATGAAAAACGCACAGGGCGAGGGCGCGAATGCGAGGCGCTGACACGACGTTAAATCCTTTTGTTAGAGGTGGCTGCTTCATCTGTTGCTGCCGGGATGGGGCGTCTGCATCGCTGGAAACGCTAGCGCTGCGCTACCCAATACCCGTGCAGTGCCCGTGCTGCGGGCTCGATCGCGGCTACTTGCTGACGATGCAGCACCACATCCAGATCTACCGGCAGGTCGAAGTTATCTTGCTCGGCGCAGTCGCTGATCTTCTGCAATTGAAGTGCTTGTGGCTCCGGCAGAGCCGGCCAGTTGCCGACGGCGGCGCCACGCAGGTAGCCAAAACACCACTCTTGCGCCAAGGCCAGCGGCTGGCCGGCGTGCTCGGTCTGTTCGAAGCGGGCTTTGAAGGCTTGCGGTTCAGTGGCCAGTTGGGCTGCCAGGGTGTTGAGGAGACGCACGCAAAGGTCGATGAATGTGCGGCATTCTTCAGGCGTCTGCCATTGCGGGGTCTGCCCACCAAAGATCGCCGGGAACCACTCGGCAATGTCGATCTGCGCCGGGCTCGACACCAGGGCAGTGAAGTAGCCTTCAAGCTCGGAGGGGTTGAGCACGGAGTGGTCGTTACCGTACTTAAGCAACGTGTCTTCGATGAACTCGAACTCGCTGGGGCTGAGGGGGTGAATGTGCATAAAGAGGTTCCTTGGCGAGGTGAGCGTAAAAAAAACCGGGGAGGATGGCGCTTTGCAGCGTTTTTATCCAGCCCTGTGTGACGGGATTAATTTATTCGCGCAGTCGTTCGTTCTCTTGGTAGCCACCGCTCGCCCGCTGCGCGGCGGGCCCATTCAATCCAGGAGACAGGCAATGACATCCGTATTCGACCGCGACGACATCGTGTTCCAGGTAGTGGTCAACCATGAAGAACAGTACTCCATCTGGCCGGACTACAAAGCGGTTCCAGCCGGCTGGCGAACCGTGGGCAAAAGCGGCCTGAAAAAGGAATGCCTAGCCTACATCGACGAAGTCTGGACCGACATGCGTCCTTTGAGTCTGCGCCAGAAGATGGCCGAAACCGCAGCGGCGCAGTAAGGGGCCCCTGGTGTCGTCACTGAACCTGTTGTGCCTGCCTTATTCTGGGGCCAGTGCCATGGTTTACAGCCGCTGGCGGCGCAAGCTGCCGGCCTGGCTGAACCTGCGTCCGGTGGAATTGCCCGGGCGTGGGGCGCGCATGGGCGAGCCGGTACAAACCGACATGCAGGCCCTGGCCCGGCAACTGGCCAGCGAACAGCGTTTGGCTGCCAGCCAGCCTTATGCCTTGCTTGGCCATAGCTTGGGGGCCTTGTTGGCGTTCGAGCTGGCCCACGAGCTGCAGGCGCTGGGTTGTCCGTCGCCGGTGGCGCTGGTTGCCTGCGGCACGGCAGCACCGACCCGGCGCGAGGATTATGACGGCGACAACTGGCGCGTGCCCAAAAGCGATGCCGAACTGATCGATGAGTTGCGCAGGCTGCAGGGTACGCCGGAAGAGGTGCTGGCCAACCAGGAGTTGATGAGCCTGACCTTGCCGGTGCTGCGTGGTGACTTTCTGTTGTGCGGCCGCTATGCCTACCGTCAGCGTCCGCCACTGCAGTGTCCGCTGCATGTGCTGGGCGGCGAAGATGATCGTGCCAGTGAAGCGCAGTTGTTGGCCTGGCGTCGGGAGACCTTGGGTGATTTCTCCCTGGAGACTTTTCCTGGTGGTCACTTCTTTATCCATGAGCAGGAAGAGCGGGTGCTGGGTGTGCTTAGCGCCGTCCTGGAACCTCATCGGTTGTCGGCCTGAACTGGCCATTGACGTGACTACCAGCGTTGGGTGAGCCTTGACGGTTCAACCATGACGCAGGTGCAAGGAATGTTGATCAAGGCGAATCAGGCCAGCTTGCTGGTCATCGACGTGCAGGAAAAACTCATTGGCGCAGTCAGCGATCCAACAGGCACCTTGGCCCGGACCCGCTGGCTGTTGGCGGCGACTGCCGAGCTTGGTGTGCCGACGGTGATTTCAGAGCAGTACCCCAAGGGCCTCGGCCCGACCGTCGCGGCCCTCCTGCAGGCCGCGCCGGATGCTCAGGTGGTGGAGAAACTGCATTTTTCCTGCGTGGCCGCTCAGTGCCTGCCTGCATCCTTGCTTGCTCGCGAACAGGTGATTGTCTGCGGCATGGAAACCCATATCTGCGTGCTGCAAACCGTGCTTGGCCTGCGTGAACTGGGTAAGCAGGTGTTTGTGGTCGAAGATGCCTGCGACTGTCGCGGCGCCCACAACCAGGCAGCGGGCCTTGCCCGCATGCGCGACGCCGGGGCCCAGATCGTCACTCGCGAGATGGTGCTGTTCGAGCTGATGGAAAGTTCGGCACACGAACAATTCCGCCATATCAGTAAGACCTACATTGTGCCGGGGAGTGCTTGATCTACGCGTGATGATAAGACGACGTGGGTCATTAAAGGTATGTGTATTATTTCCATGTGCTTATATGGTTTAACGTAGTGTGTACTGGACTTCCATGCAGGGAGATCAGTTGCTATGAAGTGTTGGTACACATACAGTCGTTCCGGGATATTAAGTAATCAATTTTCTTTTTCGGTGAACATGGAATATCCGGGGAAGATAATAAATCATAAGGGGGTGCTGTTTCTGTTTTATGTTGCCGAAGGCAATGGTGGCACTGATGGTGGTGCGAGGTTGATGACCAAGGTCTCGGTTGCCGATGCGTGGAGTGATCCTGTTGGTATCGAGTTTGGTACTTTTTTACATGAAGCGATGAGCGTCTTTACTTTTAAAGATAAACTCTATGTGCTCTGTAGTGGCGACGCACCTTCGTATGATCTGGTGACACCACCCCGGCTGGCGGAATACGATGAATTAACCGGGGCATTTACGGTTGCGAACTTTTCAACGGACTACCGACGGGGTGCTAGTTTTGTGGAGAATAATGGTCGACTTTATATGTTCTATAAAGCGCCGGGAACCACTGCGCTTCTATGAAGATCCACAGGTGATATGGCGACCTGGAGTACTCCGCGGTCAGTTAAGATTGATGGAGTGCGAGATCTCCATCCGGCAGTGGAGCCAGCCGTGATCAGTTATCATGGGCTGATCCATCTGATAGTCAAAAGTGGCACTCAACCTGGCTGGGAGTTGATGAGGTTTGATGGCGAATCCGCTTGGGCATGTACCAGGACATTTATAGGAAAAGACCATCCAAGTTCTCCTGGCGTAGCGATCCATAATGGCCTGTTGAAAGTAGCGTTCAGTGATACGAGGCCCAATGGGAGCAGGGGTCTCGATTTGTACGCTTACGACGGGAATTCGTTGAGTTCGCCGGAATCTAGTTTTGAGCTGGGCGCGCAATTTCAGGTTTCTATGGCTGTTCAAGATGACTATTTATACGTGGTTTACAGAGGTCGGAGTTGAGGTGTAGCGCCGAATTGTATAATTCCTATAAGAGTAAATCTTCATGCCATTGGATCAAACTATTCGCAGCTATATTGAGCAAAACTTGACGCTTGATTTGCCGCCCAGGATTTTTGAGAATCAGTTGGATATAATTTTCACTGATATCATTGATTTGCTAGCACGGTCGCCGAATGATGCCCCGCCAACGTCCGCTTTCTTGGCCTATCAAATTTCTTTTCTGTTTATGCGTAGCAGTAATCAGGCGCGGCAAGCAAGGTATGCTTACTATGTGACGGAGTTGCTGCGACGAAATTATAATGAGCGGGGCGTGATCAATGTGTTTCTTGCTGCCCCTCGTGCGCAAAGCCTGGCAGTCTTGGTCAATATCTATCATTTTCACCACGCTTTGTTAATGAACGGCTTGCGTAGCGGCGATGGCGCTACCACATTAGATGCCTTCGATGCTCTGCGCATGTTGCAGATTATCGTTGGGGCGGCAATTGGGCCGTGGCATGCACATGTTCAGTTGAGTGGCGCGATAAGCGAATATCACCATGCCAGGGCGGACATCAGTGGCGGCGGTGCGCAAATTGAAATAGGTCGGTTTAACCGGGGCGGCCGATCGATTGACCTGCAGGTGGCCACTTGGAATCTTCAAGGCAGCTCTGCATCGACTGACCATAAATGGCACACGAGCATATTTCAGCTAGCTCGCAGAAATCATGTAATTGTGTTGCAGGAGGCGGGTACGCCACCTGCTTCTTGTCGGCATCTGGAGGAAATGCACATCATTGACCAATTTGGTGGTGAACATGAGGTAAATCACTACATCTGGGCAATGGGAACTTCAAGAAAACCGAGAAACTACCAAGTATTTGTCCTCGATGTGCAGCGTCTGCGGGTCAATCTGGCAATCATTGTCGCCGATGCAGCCCCTCTGACCATTCAGTCCGTAATGGTAGTTGCCGATGGTGTACCCCGCGATGCAAACGCATTCACGAGTCGGCCCGTGCTAGGCCTACGTTTGCGTTTGAATGGGATGGTCAATGATGTTGTTGTGGCGAATCTTCACGCTATTTCAGGCGGAGGTCCTAATGCGCCACGGATATTGAGGGAAATTAGTTGGCATACCGACGTGCCTTATGTATTGCTCGGCGATTTCAATCGCGACCCGCGACAACCTGATGCTCAGCAGGCTAATCGCGGCAATTGGGTCTCACCTCCGGACATTGCTCAGGTTGTCCTGGCGAACGGCAACACGCATCCCAGTGTTGCGCCAGTGACCATGCTGGACTACGCGATCTGCAACGGTACTGCAGGGCCTACAAATCTTGGTACTGTAAGTGGTATGGGACAGTCTGATCATTTGGCGGTCTCTTACATTTTCAATTTCCATCAGTGACTGCCAAGTGAGCGTTCGGGGAGCTGCATGCACGTTCGAGGTTTAGCGTTTGGGTTTGCCGTGCTGTTGACGGTGCAAGGTTGTGTTACGCAGCGTGAAGAGTCTGAGTCAGATCCGGCCAAGGTACGGGCGCAGATCCAGCGCTTGCTGCCTGCTGCCACCAAGGATCGCGAAGGCTGGGCCCGTGATATCCAGACCGCTTTCACCACGCAGAAGATCACCGCCAGCCGCTCCAATGTCTGTGCCGTGCTGGCGGTTACCGAACAGGAATCGACCTTCCAGGCCGACCCGCAGGTGCCGGGCCTGGGGCGTATCGCCCGCCAGGAGATCGACCGCCGCGCCGCCAGCCTGCATATCCCGCAAATGCTGGTTAAGGGAGCGCTGAACACTCAGTCACCCAATGGCAAGACTTACAGCCAACGGCTCGACGCAGTGCGCAGTGAAAAGCAGCTCAGTGCGATCTTCGATGACCTGATCGGCAGCCTGCCGCTGGGCCGCAGCTTGCTGGGCGACTTGAACCCGGTGCGCACCGGTGGCCCGATGCAGGTCAGCATTGCCTTTGCCGAGCGTAATGCCCGCGACTATCCCTACCGTCATGAGGGGACGATCCGTCAGGAAGTGTTTACGCGGCGTGGCGGCATGTACTTTGGTATTGCCCACCTGCTTGGGTACCCCAGCCACTATGAACGTCAGCTGTACCGCTTTGCTGACTTCAACGCTGGCTGGTATGCAAGCCGCAACGCGGCATTCCAGAGTGCCTTGAGTCGTGCCAGTGGGGTCAAGCTGGCCCTGGATGGCGACTTGATCGCACCGGGCGCAATTCTGCCGGGCAACACCGAAAAGGCGGCAAGGCGCCTGGGCGAGCAGCTCAACCTGCGCAATCCAAGCATTCGTAATCAATTGGAGAAGGGCGACAGCCTGGCGTTTGAAGAGACCCGGCTGTACAGCGGGGTCTATGCCCTGGCGGACGGCAAGGCAGGCAAACCGTTGCCCCGGGCACAGCTGCCGGGGATCGAACTGAAGAGCCCGAAGATCACTCGCAAACTGACCACCGCCTGGTTTGCCAATCGAGTGGATGAGCGCTATCAGCGTTGCATGAAGCGCTGATCGCTGGAGTGACTGTATCGCTGGCAAGGCCGGCGCCCCCAAGAGGCAGGTGCATGCCACACACCTGTGGGAGCCGGTCTTGCCGGCGATAAGGCCCGCGCGTTCTCAGCTATTGCCCGCCACCAGCGCCGCCACCACCTGCTCAACACTGGCCCTGAGCCCCAACAGGGTGTCTTGGGGATCGGTATCGATCACCAGCAGCGTGGCACCGGACGCAGCGATCACGTCGGCGACCTCTTTGCTCGGCTGCTTGTGGTGCAGCACCAGTGCCACATCCTGGCCCTTGAGTTCATCACCCAAACGCTTGAGTGCGGCGCGATCCCATTGATCATCCGCCACGCGCGGGTGGTCGATCAGGTCGAGGTTGAGGCCGCCAATCAAGTAATCCAGACGATCCGACAGGTTGATCACGCTGAGGTTGTCCGCCTCGGCCAGGCGCGCTTCGCTGCCAGCACTGAGTTCCAGCAGCTGGCGCTTGAAGCTGGCCAGGTTGACCTGGATCTTCGGCTGCTCACTGGGGCTCAAGCGGCCGAGATCGTTGGCCAGCACATCGGCCATGCGCCCAAGGTTAGTGGGGTTGAGCCAGGGGTAGGCGGCAAAGGCATTGTTACCCTGCACAGCGATCCCCGGCAGGGCGCCGTCGACCGGGCGCGCGGCGTCGATCTCAACGATACGGATGTTACTGCGCCGCGCGATCGGGTAGAGCGGATCATCACTCCAGATCGAACGCAGGGCGATGACCGCATCGGCTTGGCTCGCCGCTTTCTGTAGGCTCGGGCCACCGCGGCCGCTGAAGTACGAAGGTTGGCGCGAAGCCGGAATATTGGCCGGTGCTGCGCGCTGCAGTTTCACCGCCGTGCCGTCGAGCAGCGTGCTGGCCAGCGCGTGGGTCACCGGCAGCGAGGCGAGGACGGTAACGCCTGGCGTTTGCTCGGCCGCAGCCGAGGCGGTCTGAGCCAGGCTCAGCGTGGGCAGGCCAGCCAGGGCCAGCGCCAGGCACAGATGTTTGAGGTCGAACGTCATGCCGGATTTCCTTGCAGGCGTGGAACAAGGCCGCGGGCCAGGGCGGCGAGGGCGAAGCAGCAGCCGGCGACAAGGATGATTGCCGCGCCCGACGGCACCGGCAGGTCGAAAACGATCGGCAGCAGAATGCCGACGAGGGTGCTCAAGGTGGCGATTACTACCGACGCCCAGAAGAAGCCTTTGAGTGATTGGCTGATCAACCGCGCCGCCGCCGCTGGAATCACCAGCAGGGCACCGACCAGAATGGCGCCGATGACTTTTACCGCCGCCACCGTGACCAGGGTGACAAGAATCACGAACAGGTAGTCCAGGCTCTTTACCGCCACGCCACGCACCGCCGCCAGTTGCGGGTTGAAACTGGCCAGCATGATGCGGTTGTACAGCGGCAGGGCCAGGGCTAGCACCAGGCTGCCGACGATGCCGAGCACCAGCAAGTCCTGGCCACTGACGGTGAGCACCGAACCGAACAGCACGTTTTCGAGAATGTGCACGTTGATCTTGCCGGCCAGCATCAGTAGCAGGCTGGCGCCCAGGGCCAGGGATACCGAGAGGAACACGCCGATCAGGGTGTCGGGCGACAGCCCGGTGCGATTGCGCAGGAAGTTCAGCAGGATGCCGAACAGCAGGCAATAGCCGAACAGGCTGCCGTAGGGGCCGGTGTAGGGTTCGCCGAGCAGGATACCGATGGCCACCCCGGTCAGTGCCGCATGGCCGACGGCTTCGGAGAAGAAGGCAAAGCGCTTGACCACCACCAAGGTGCCAAGGCCGCCGAGCACCGGGCCGATCATCAGGCCGGCCAGCAGGGCATTGACCACAAAGCCATAGGCCAGGGCCTCCGGCAGGTAGCCGGAACTGGCCCAGCCCTGGATCAGCAGGCGAAATTCTTCGTAGTTCATCAGACGGTGCTCTCGCTGCGCGGATGGATGGAGAACAGGCTGAGCAGACGCTCCGGGGTCAGGGCCTGTTTTGGCGGCTCGTCAAACAGTACTCGGCGGCTGAGGCCGGTGACTTTGTCGGCCAGGCGCGCCACCGCTTGCAGGTCATGCTCGATCCACAGCACCGTGGTGCCGGCTGCGCGCCAGTCCAGCAGCAAGCGCTCGAACACCTGAATGCCAGCTTCGTCCAATGCCGACATCGGTTCGTCCAATACCAGTAGGTGTGGCGCCGGGATCAGACCCTGGGCCAGTAGCACGCGCTGGCGCTCGCCACCGGAGAGGGCGCCCATGCGCCGCTTGCGCTTATCGAGCATGCCGACCCGACCCAGTGCCGCATCGATGGCCGGGGCCACCTTACGTGACAGGCCGAGGAAGGCCGGACGCCGCTGGCACATGGCGGCCATGAAGTCATCGACGGTCATCGGCAGGCCACGGTCAAATTCCAGTGCCTGCGGGACGTAGCCGATCACCTGATGTTCACCCGGCCAGGTCAGGGTCAGTTGGCCCTGGTGTGGCATCTGTCCGAGCAACGTCTTGACCAGCGAACTTTTGCCACCGCCGTTGGGGCCGACCAGAGCGTGCACGCTACCGGCGGCGACCTTGAAGCTGACCTGATCGAGAATCCGCGTACGGCCCAAGGTCAGGTCGATACCGGCAAACTCGATGTCCGGCCCACAGGGCAGGGTGATGATGGGTTCGGCGACGGTCATGCCTTGGACTCCTTGATCGCCCGAACCACCGTGTCGAGGTTGCGCTTCATCTCGACTTCGTACTTCTCTTTGCTGTAGTCGCCGTAAGAGATGTGCGTCAGCGGATAGATCTTCACCCCGGATTCACGCTGGATGGTTTCGACGTAGGCCGAGGGGAAGTCCATCTCCGAGAAGATCACTTTGACATCCAGGGCCTTGAGCTGGTCGATGGTCTTTTTCAACTGACTCGGGCTTGGCTCGATACCGTGAGCCGGTTCAACCACGGCGGTAACTTCCAGGCCGAATTCACGCACCAGGTAGTCGTAGGCCGCATGGATGGTGGCCACGCGAAATTCAGCGCCGGGCGCTTCGGTAACCTGGGCCAGGGCCTCGGCGCGCAGCTTGCGCAGGCGTTTGGCGTAGGCGCGGGCATTCTGGCTGTAGTATTTGGCGTTGTCCGGATCGAGCTTGCCCAGTTCGCGGGCGATGTTGTTGACCTGGGCAATGCTGGCGCTGATCGACAGGAAGGTGTGCGGGTTGACCACTTTGCCAGCGCCCCGCGCGGCGACCCCGGTGGCGGCGAGCAGCGGTACGTTGGTATTGGATTCGATCACGGTGATCTGCGGCTTTTCGCTGGCGGCGATCATGCGGTCGGCGAAGTCATCATGGCCGATGCCGTTGAGCACCACCACATCGAGGCTGCCAATGCGCTTGATGTCTTCGGCGCGCGGCTCGTAAGCGTGAGGGTTGAAGCCAGCGGGAATCAGCGGCACCACTTGCGCCTTGTCACCGACGATGTTGCTCACGTAGCTGTAGTACGGGTGCAGGGTGATGCCGATACGCAGCGGCTTGCCATTGATCTCAGCCAGCGCCAGGGAGGGCAGGACCAAGGCAATCAATACACTCAAAACACGGCGGGCGAGGGCAGAGCGAAGCATGGGGTGTCCTTGTCTCAGTGGCGATGTTGGCGGGTGACGCCAGCGTCGTAGTGGGCGGCGATCTGCTGCCAGCCGGCAGCGATCAGGGCGGCTGGGCTGCGGTCGGTCGGCACACTGGCGTCAGCCTTGCGCAGCAGCCAGACGTCGGCGGCGCCGTCATGGGCCGTTGGCACCAACATGAGGAAGCTGCCGGCCACGCTCGCGGCCTGGCTCAGGCCCAGGTAGGCCTGATCGCCGAGCAATTGCCATTGATGCTCGCCGCGACTGGCGCTGCTGGCATCCTTGATAAAGGGCGGGAAGCCTTCTTCGGCCAGTACTGTCACCGCCATCAGGGCCGGGTCTTCTTCACGGCGCAGCTGGATCTCTTCGAACGCCACCCGCAGGTCGGCATACACCCCTTGCTCGGCGGCGCTCAGGTCGCGGCGGGCATCGAGTTGATGGGCTTCGATGCTGACTTCGTCATGGCGCTCACCGCGCAGGGCGACGATACCCGCAGCCACGGCCAGAATGAGCAGGCTGACCAGCAGCACGTACAAGGTTTCATGCCCCGCGCCGGCCGGGCGCACCACCTGGACCCGGCTCATTGCTCGATATCTGCGTAGTCGATTTCCACAACGTGACCGGGGCCGGCGTCGAACAGCACGTAGAACTCACCTTCGGGGCGTTTGAAGGTCAGCTTGGAGTTTTCCCCAAGCTTGCCAGGCACGAGGATTTCTTCGTTGTAGCCGATCACATCAAGGGTCACCCCTGGCGCGCCGCTACCATCGGAAAAGCCACCGGTGCATTCGATCTGCTCGCCGTCGATCGGCTTGCATTCGCACATCGGGTTATGCGCAACCGCCGGGCAGGCGATGCCCAGTAGCAGTAGCGGCAGGAGCCGCCTGCGGGCAGTGAACTTCATCATTTGCCTCCTTGTGTGTTCAGCCAGGCGACGGTGGCCGGGGAGGCCTTGGCCAGTGGCACGGCGGCCTGGTGCATGCTGCCGTCCCAGCCTTCGAGGGTGATCCAGATCTCGGCGTCGGGGCGGGTCTTGGCCGGGATGGGCAGGTTGGTCGCCATACGGTACGGCGGGCCGAAGAAGATCGTCCCGGCGGCGCGCAGGCTGCGCGGTTTGCCGATCCGCAGGTAGGCGGCCTTGACCTGGTTGATGCAGGCCTTGCACAGGCTGGCGTTGAACGCCTTGAAGTGCCCAGCCGGACCGTCAGCCAGCGGCGCCTGGTCGCGCAGCTCGGCCAGTTGCAGGCTCCACGGGCCGACCTGGATTTCGCCCAGTTCGCGTTCGCCCAGACCGCTGTCGCCACGGAACAGCGCCGCATCGGCAAAGTATTTGGGCATGAACCCCAACGGGATCAGCAGCAAGAGGATGTTCAAGTGGAAGCGCCACTTGTACCAGAAACGGCTCAGCAGGCTTTGTGGCACAACGGCTGCCTTGCTCATAGGCTGACCTCCGTAGCGGTATCGGCAGTGGATTCAGCCCTCTTGCGCGGCGCACGTTCGCTGCGCTTGAGTGCAGCGGCGGTGGCCTGGGCAGTGCGTTTGGTCCAGATCAACAGGCCGCTGAGCACCATCATCGACAGCAGCAGGCCAAAGAAGGCCCAGATCAGTTTGATGATCAGGCCGCCGAAGTCACCGGTGTGCAACGGGCGCATGGATTCGGTGACGAACTCCAGGGGCGAGCGGTCGCTGAGCAGGAACTGCGATTCGATCTTGCTGTTGTAGGGGTTGACGTTGACCGTCTGGAACATCAGCGGGTACCAGCCACGGCCGCCCAGGTAAACGTGCGAATAGGCATTGCCAGGCATGACGATGAAGCTCACGTCGAGGCCGGCGATCTGTTCTTTGGCAATGCGCGTGGCGTCGTCCAGGCTGATGCGCGGCGCCGGTTCACCGGAGTCGGTGCGCGGCACGTCTTCACGGGCAATGACCGGCACCACCGGCTCGGTAGAGATGGTCACATGGTTGTCCGCCAGGATTGCCTGGATCAGGAACCAGGTGCCGGTGATCGAGATCACCGCGATGAACCAGATCGACCAGATCCCGCTCAGGCGGTGAAAGTCGCCCCAGAAAATCCGCGCGCCATGGTTAACGCGCAAGGTCGGCTTAAAGAATCCTTTCCAGAAGCGTTTATAGACCACAAGCCCGGTTACCAGCGAGGCCAGCATCGGCAGGCCAAGCAACGACACCAGGTACCAGCCCCAGCTGTAGCCATTGGTGAAGGGCACCAGCCACCAGCCGTGCAGGGCACGGGTAAAGGCTTCGAAGTTGAAGTCCGGTACCTTGCCCTGGATCGCCCCGGTGTACGGGTTGACATAGAGCGTCGGGGCGCTGCCGTCGGGGTAGGTCACCGAGGCATTGAGGGCGAAGTGCGAACCGTCCGGTTGGCTGAGAAAGCGCACCGCCATGTCCGGTTCGGCCTTGTGCAAGGCATCGAGCACCTGCTGGAAACTCAGCGGCTGGGCATCGTCGCTGGGTTTGCTGGCGCGTACATCCGGGTTGGCCAGCCAGACGATTTCCTGGCTGACCACGGCCAGGGTGCCGGTAACGCAGACGATCAGGACGAAAAACCAGATCGGCAGGGCGAGCCAGCTGTGCACCAGGAACCACAGCCTGGATTTGGATTTTTTCGCTTTTTGGGACATTGCAGGTGTCTTTTCAGAGAAATTGAGGTCGAACCGATGCTCAGCCTTGGGACTGCATTAGTTAAGACGAACGAGAATTGCAAATCCCTAACCTTCAGTTGAAAGCAAATGTTTCAGCTTTCGAAACGATATACCTCTTGTCGTTAATTTTCATTCGCGTTCATCCGTTTTTCTTTGACTACCGGGCCTGCAGGCTCGTTGTTTCTCTGGACGGATGAAAGTCGATGAATGCCGAAGATGCCCGCAAGCTTGCCCGCCGATTCATAGAGTTGCCGTTGGAAAAGCGCCGCATCTTTCTCCAGGGGCTGGCCCGCGAAGGGGTCGACTTTGCCCAGTTTCCGATCCCGGCGCAGGTGCCGGTGGCCGAGCGCGACGGGCTGTCCTATGCGCAACAGCGGATGTGGCTGTTATGGCAGCTGGAGCCAGCCAGCCCGGCCTACAACCTGCCCGGTGCGGTACGCCTGCGTGGCACGCTGGAGGTGGCGGCGCTGGAGCAGGCATTCGCCAGCCTGGTGCAGCGTCATGAAACCTTGCGCAGCGTGTTCGTCCAGCAGCCTGACGAACGGCTGGTAATAAGCGCCGCGCCGCAGTGGCCACAGGTTGACCATCTGGACTTGACGGCGATGGCGCAGTTGCCTCGCGAGCAGCAGGTGCGCGAGCTTGCCCAGCAACAGTCGCTGCAGCCCTTCGATCTGGCACGTGGGCCGCTGATGCGCATCACCCTGCTCAAGCTCAAGGCTGATGAGCATGTGCTGCTGCTGACTCTGCACCATAGTGTCGCGGACGGCTGGTCGATGAATGTGCTGATCGAGGAGTTCAGCCAGCTGTATGCGGCGCATCTGGGCAAACAGGCGCCAGCCTTGCCGGCCCTGGCGATCCAGTACAGCGACTACGCGCTGTGGCAGCGGCGCTGGCTGGAAGCAGGTGAGCAGCAGCGCCAGTTGACCTACTGGCTGGACCAGTTGGGTAATGATCACCCCACGCTGGAACTGCCGCTCGATCATTCGCGCCCGGCGCAGCCCAGTTACCGTGGCCGCCGTCATGAGTTCGCCCTTGACCCGGCGCTGGTCGAGCGCTTGCGCAGCTTCGCCCGCCAGCACAACGTCACCCTGTTCATGCTGCTGCTGGCAGGCTTCAACCTGCTGCTGCAGCGCTATAGCGGTCAGCAGGACATCCGTATCGGCTCGCCTATCGCCAACCGTAACCGCGCCGAGGTGGAGGGCCTGATCGGCTGCTTCGTCAACACTCAGGTGTTGCGCAATCACGTTGACGGGCAGATGAGCGTCATCCGTTTCCTGGAGCAGGTCAAGGCTGTGGTGCTGGGGGCTCAGGCGCATCAGGACCTGCCGTTCGAGCAACTGGTTGAGGCGCTCAAGCTTGAACGCGATGCCAGTCGCACACCGCTGTTCCAGGTCATGTACAACCATCAGCCGCAGGTGGCGGATGTTGGTGCTTACTCGCTGGCCTGCGGGCTGACATTAGAGCCACTGCAATGGCAAACCCGCACCACGGTGTTTGACCTGACGCTGGACACCTATGAGCAGGGCGGCGAACTGCATGCGGCCTTGACCTATGCCAGCGACCTGTTCGAAGCATCGACCATCGAGCGCCTGGCCGGCCATTGGCAAGCGCTGCTGCAGGCCATGGTGGAGGCCCCGCAGCAACGTATCGCGGCACTGCCGATGCTTGATGCTGACGAGCACCAGGCGACGATTGATGACTGGAACCAGACCGTGGCCGACTACCCGGTCGAGCACTGCCTGCACCAACGGATTGCCCAACGCGCGCGCGCCTCGGCCACGGCGGTGGCCGTGACCTGCGGTGCGCAGCAGCTGACCTACGCCCAGCTCAACGGCCGCGCCAACGCCTTGGCCCATACCCTGATTGCCCGTGGCGTCGGCCCGGATGTGCTGGTCGGCCTGGCGGTGGAACGCAGCCTGGAGATGGTCATCGGCCTGCTGGCGATCCTCAAGGCCGGCGGCGCCTATGTGCCGTTGGACCCGGCCTACCCACGCGAGCGCCTGGCCTACATGATCGAGGACAGCGGCATTGCCCTGTTGCTGACCCAGCCCGCCTTGCATGGGCAATTGCCGGTGCCTGCGGATTTGCCGGTGTTGCTGCTGGAGGAGGGGGCGCAGACGTTGCGCGAGGACGACCCGCAGACCACGGTGACCCCGGACAACCTCGCCTACGTGATCTACACCTCCGGCTCTACCGGCAAGCCCAAGGGCACGTTGCTGCCACACCGCAACGTGCTGCGCCTGTTCGCCGCCACCGATCGTTGGTTCAACTTTGGTCCGCAGGATGTCTGGAGCCTGTTCCATTCCTATGGCTTCGACTTTTCGGTCTGGGAAATTTTCGGCGCACTGCTGTACGGCGGCCGCCTGCTGGTGGTGCCCCACGAGATCAGTCGTTCACCACGTGAGTTCTATCAATTGCTGTGCGCCGAAGGGGTAACGGTGTTGAACCAGACCCCGTCGGCGTTCAAGGCGCTGATGCACGTGGCCTGTAGCGGACCCGGCAAACAGGCGCTGCGTCAGGTGATCTTTGGCGGCGAGGCATTGGACGTGAAGAGCCTGCGTCCCTGGTTCGAACGCTTCGGTGACCGAGCACCACAGTTGGTGAACATGTACGGCATCACCGAAACCACCGTGCACGTGACCTACCGGCCGCTGTCGATGGCCGACCTTGAGCGGGAGGCGAGCAGTCCGATTGGCGAGCCGATTGCCGACCTGTCCTGGTACCTGCTCGATGGCGACCTGAACCCGGTGCCCAAGGGGTGCGTCGGTGAGCTCTACGTTGGCCGCGCCGGACTTGCGCGGGGCTACCTCAAGCGCGGCGAACTTACGGCGACGCGTTTTGTGCCTGACCCGTTCGGCGCCGAGGGCGGTCGCCTGTACCGCACCGGCGACCTGGCGCGCTATCAGGCGGATGGCATGATCGAGTACATCGGTCGCATCGACCATCAGCTGAAGATCCGCGGCTTCCGTATCGAACTGGGTGAAATCGAAGCGCGCCTGCTGGCCGATGACGCCGTGGGTAGCGTCGCGGTACTGCCGTGGGGTGAAGGCGAGGCCCTGCAATTGGTGGCTTACCTGGTGCCCCGCGATGCGGCGCTGGTCACAGCCAGCAGCGAAGTGCAGGCGCAACTGCGCGAACACCTCAAGCGTGCGCTGCGCATTGAGCTGCCGGAGTACATGGTCCCGGCGCACCTGCTGTTGCTCAGCGAACTGCCACTGACCACCAACGGCAAGCTCGATCGCAAGGCGCTGCCCGCACCGGATGCCAGCCTGTTGCAGCAGGACTACGTGGCACCGCAAGGACAGATTGAGGAAACCGTCGCGCGCATCTGGGCTGATGTCCTGCAACTGCCGCAGGTGGGGGCTGAGGATGATTTCTTCGCCTTGGGCGGGCACTCGTTGCTGGCGACTCAGGTGGTGTCCCGCTTGCGTCAGGCACTGGACCTGCAGGTACCGCTCAAGCGTCTGTTCGAGCACGCCACCTTGCGTGCCTTTGCCGCCAGCTTGCAAGAGCAGGCGCCGGCTCGCCAGGCGCCCTTGCTGCCAGCCGATCGTGGCCAACCGTTGTTGCTGTCTTACGCCCAGGAGCGCCAGTGGTACCTTTGGCAACTGAACCCGCAGAGCAACGCCTACCATATTCCCACCGCTCTGCGCCTGCGCGGCCCGCTGGATGTGGCAGCGCTGCAGCGCGCCTTCGATGCCATGGTCGCCCGCCACGAAACCCTGCGCACCACCTTTATCGAGCGGGACGGGCAGTTGCTGCAGTCGATTGCGCCAACGGCCTCGCTGCCCATCGAGGTAGAGTCGCTGAGTGGTCACGGCGAGGGCGGCGGGCAAATCAGCGCATGGATCGAGACTCAGTCCAGCCGCCTGTTCGACCTGGAACAGGGACCGTTGCTGCGTGTCGGCGTGTTGCGCCTGGCGGCAGATGACCATGTGTTGTCGCTGACCCAGCACCATATCGTCTCTGATGCCTGGTCGATGCAACGCATGGTCGAGGAGCTGCTGCAGTTTTATAACGGTTTCAGTCAGGGACAGCCGGTGCATTTGCCTGCACTGGCGGTGCAGTATGCCGACTACGCGCAATGGCAGCGGGCACAAATGGCCAGCGGCGAGCGCGAACGGCAGTTGGCCTACTGGACGGCGCAGTTGGGCAACGAGCACCCGGTGCTGGAGCTGCCGCTTGATCATCTGCGTCCGGCCCAGGCCAGTACCCGCGGCGCGACCCTGGGCGTGTGCTTGACACCCGTACTGAGTGCGCAGCTCAAAGCGCTGGCCCAGGCCGAAGGCGCCACGTTATATATGGTCTTGCTGACGTCCCTGCAGATCGTCCTGCATCGCTACAGCCGGCAATCGACGATTCGTGTGGGTGTGCCAGTGGCCAACCGTCATCAGTTGGAGACTGAGGGCCTGATCGGCTTCTTCGTCAATACTCAGGTCATGCAGGCACGCATCGATTCGCACATGGCGGTGTCGACATTGCTGCAACAGGTCAGGCAATCGGCGCTGGAGGCACAGGCGAACCAGGATCTGCCGTTCGAGCAACTGGTTGAAGCCTTGCAACCGCAACGTGATGTCAGCCACCACCCGCTGTTCCAGGTGCTGTTCAACCATCAGGCCCAAGCACGTCAGGCGGCGCTGCCTAAGCAGCTCGGCGCATTGAGCCTGGAAGGCTTGGCCCTGGCCAGCAAGACTTCGCAGTTCGATCTGATGCTCGACACCTTTGACTCCACGGAAGGTATCGAAGCGCTGTTCACCTACGCCAGCGACCTGTTCGAAGCATCGACCATCGAGCGCCTGGCCGGCCATTGGCAAGCGCTGCTGCAGGCCATGGTGGAGGCCCCGCAGCAACGTATCGCGGCACTGCCGATGCTTGATGCTGACGAGCACCAGGCGACGATTGATGACTGGAACCAGACCGTGACCGACTACCCGGTCGAGCACTGCCTGCACCAACGGATTGCCCAACGCGCGCGCGCCTCGGCCACGGCGGTGGCCGTGACCTGCGGTGCGCAGCAGCTGACCTACGCCCAGCTCAACGGCCGCGCCAACGCCTTGGCCCATACCCTGATTGCCCGTGGCGTCGGCCCGGATGTGCTGGTCGGCCTGGCGGTGGAGCGCAGCCTGGAGATGGTCATCGGCCTGCTGGCGATCCTCAAGGCCGGCGGCGCCTATGTACCGTTGGACCCGGCCTACCCGCGCGAGCGCCTGGCCTACATGATCGAGGACAGCGGCATTGCCCTGTTGCTGACCCAGCCCGCCTTGCATGGGCAATTGCCGGTGCCTGCGGATTTGCCGGTGTTGCTGCTGGAGGAGGGGGCGCAGACGTTGCGCGAGGACGACCCGCAGACCACGGTGACCCCGGACAACCTCGCCTATGTGATCTACACCTCCGGCTCTACCGGCAAGCCCAAGGGCACGTTGCTGCCACACCGCAACGTGCTGCGCCTGTTCGCCGCCACCGATCGTTGGTTCAACTTCGGTCCGCAGGATGTCTGGAGCCTGTTCCATTCCTATGGCTTCGACTTTTCGGTCTGGGAAATTTTCGGCGCACTGCTGTACGGCGGCCGCCTGCTGGTGGTGCCCCACGAGATCAGTCGTTCACCACGTGAGTTCTATCAATTGCTGTGCGCCGAAGGGGTAACGGTGTTGAACCAGACCCCGTCGGCGTTCAAGGCGCTGATGCACGTGGCCTGTAGCGAACCCGGCAAACAGGCGCTGCGTCAGGTGATCTTTGGCGGCGAGGCATTGGACGTGAAGAGCCTGCGCCCCTGGTTCGAACGCTTCGGTGATCGAGCACCACAGTTGGTGAACATGTACGGCATCACCGAAACCACCGTGCACGTGACCTACCGGCCGCTGTCGATGGCCGACCTTGAGCGGGAGGCGAGCAGTCCGATTGGCGAGCCGATTGCCGACCTGTCCTGGTACCTGCTCGATGGCGACCTGAACCCGGTGCCCAAGGGGTGCGTCGGTGAGCTCTACGTTGGCCGCGCCGGACTTGCGCGGGGCTACCTCAAGCGCGGCGAACTTACGGCGACGCGTTTTGTGCCTGACCCGTTCGGCGCCGAGGGCGGTCGCCTGTACCGCACCGGCGACCTGGCGCGCTATCAGGCGGATGGCGTGATCGAGTACATCGGTCGCATCGACCATCAGCTGAAGATCCGCGGCTTCCGCGTCGAGCTGGGTGAAATCGAAGCGCGCCTGTTGGCCGATGACGCCGTGGGTAGCGTCGCGGTACTGCCGTGGGGTGAAGGCGAGGCCTTGCAATTGGTGGCTTACCTGGTGCCCCGCGATGCGGCGCTGGTCACAGCCAGCAGCGAAGTGCAGGCGCAGCTGCGCGAACACCTCAAGCGTGCGCTGCGCATTGAGCTGCCGGAGTACATGGTCCCGGCGCACCTGCTGTTGCTCAGCGAACTGCCACTGACCACCAACGGCAAGCTCGATCGCAAGGCGCTGCCTGCGCCAGATGCCAACTTGCTGCAGCAGGACTACGTGGCGCCAAAAAGCGACCTTGAACAGCGTCTGGCGCAGATCTGGCAGGACGTGCTGAGCCTTGATCGCGTCGGCCGCAATGACGATTTTTTCGCCCTCGGTGGGCACTCCCTGCAACTGGTGATGCTGCTGTCGCGCATCCGCAGCGAGCTTGGCGTGGAGCTGAAAATCAGGGATTTCCACGGCTTACGCACCCTTGGCGAATTGGCGGCGTACCTGGAACAGGATGTATCGGTGCAATCGCAAGACGCCGAGCTGGATCAGATCTTCGGCGTGCTGGATGAACTGGAGACGGAAAATGTTTGAGCAATCAGGTCGCAACCAGCAGTTGGTCGAGCGCATCAAGGGCTTGTCGGCGGACAAGCGCCAGCAGATGTTCGCCAAGCTTGCGCAGATGGGTATCGATGTCGCCAAGCTGCCCATCGTCCCCGGCCGTGCCGAGGAGCAAGCGCCACTGTCTTATGCCCAACAACGCCAGTGGTTTCTCTGGCAGCTGGAGCCGCACAGCAGTGCCTATCACATCCCCGCCGCGCTGATACTGCGGGGTGCGGTCAACGTTGCGGACCTGGAAAAGAGCTTTGCGACCCTGGCCGAGCGCCATGCCTGCCTGCGCACCCGCTTCGTCGAAAGCGATGGCCAGGTGAGTCAGGTCGTCGATGCCCCGGCGCCGATTGCCATCGAGCACACCAGCCTGCTGGCGCAGGGGCCAGAGCGCGACGCGCTGCTGCGTGCCTGCGTCGCCGAGCTGAGTGCGCAGCCGTTCGACCTGCAGCACGGGCCGTTGCTACGGGTGCGCCTGGTGCGTTTGGCCGAGGACGAGCACCTACTGGTGCTGGTGCTGCATCACATTGTCACCGATGGCTGGTCGATGAGCCTGATGGTCGAAGAGCTGATGGCTTGCTATGCGGCGTACTCGCAAGGCCAGGCACCGAAGCTGGCGGCGCTGGCGATTCAATATGCCGACTTTGCTGGCTGGCAGCGTCAGTGGATGGCGTCGGGGGAAGGCGAGCGTCAGCTGGCGTACTGGAAGCGCCAGTTGGGTGCAACCGAGGAGGTGCTCGAGCTGCCTTGCGACCACCCACGCCCGGCGACCATGAGCGACCGCGGTGCCCGTCTGGGCATCGCTGTGCCGTCGGCACTGGTTGGCGCCTTGCGTCAGCTGGCGCAAGAGCAGGGGGTCAGCCTGTTTGTGCTGTTGCTGGCCTCGTTCCAGGTGTTGTTGCACCGCTACAGTGGTCAGGCTGATATCCGTGTCGGCGTGCCGGTGGCTAATCGCAACCGCCTGGAGACCGAGCGTCTGATTGGGCTGTTCGTCAACACTCAAGTGCTGGCGGCGCAGTTGCGCGGCGATGAAGGTTTCACGGCGTTGTTGCAGCGCATTGGTCAGCAGGTGCAAGACGCCCAGGCCCATCAGGACCTGCCGTTCGAGCATCTGGTCGAGGCCTTGGGTGTCGCCCGTAGCCTTAGCCACAACCCGTTGTTCCAGGTCATGCACAACCATCAGGATGGGGTGCGCCAAGCCGGCTCCCTGGCCCTGCCAGGCCTTACGGTCGAAGCACTGGAGTGGGATGCTGGCACTGCGCAACTGGACCTGACCCTGGAAACCCAGGACAGCGGCCACGGGCTGTCAGCGGCACTGATCTACGCCAGTGACCTGTTCGAGCACCGCAGTATCGAGCGCATGGCGCGCCATTGGCTGAACCTGCTGCAGGGTATCGTCGCCGATCCGCAGGCCACGATTGCCGGTCTGCCGTTGCTCGATGGCGAGGAGCAACGGCAGATCGTTGCGCAGTGGAACGCCACCGCCGCCACATACCCGTTGGACACTCCCGTGCACCGGCTGATCGAACAGCAAGTGCGTGCCACCCCCGATGCCCCAGCCCTGTGCATGGGCGAGCAGCAACTGAGCTACCGCGAACTGGATCAGCGCGCCAACCAACTGGCTCACCAACTGATCGCCTTGGGCGTCGGTCCTGAGGTATTGGTCGGCATCGCCGTCGAGCGCAGCCTGGAAATGGTCATCGGCCTGCTGGCGATCCTCAAGGCCGGCGGTGCTTATGTGCCGCTGGACCCGGAATACCCTGAAGAACGACTGGCCTACATGATCGAGGACAGCCGCATTGCCTTGCTCCTGACTCAGTCGCACCTGCGACTGCCATGCCCAGCCGAACTGCCCGTGCTGGCCCTGGACCGTTTGGCGCTAGAAGATTTCCCTGTGCACGCCCCGGCGTTGACCCTGGACCCCGAGCAGCTGGCTTACGTGATCTACACCTCCGGTTCCACCGGCAAGCCCAAGGGCGCTGGCAATCACCATAAAGCCCTGACCAACCGCCTGTGCTGGATGCAGCAAGCCTACGGCCTCGGCGCGGGCGACACGGTGTTGCAGAAAACCCCGTTCAGCTTCGATGTCTCGGTCTGGGAGTTTTTCTGGCCGCTGATGACCGGCGCGCGCCTGGCCATGGCCGGCCCCGGCGATCACCGCGACCCGCGGCGCCTGGTCGAGCTGATCCACGCCCACCAGGTCACCACCTTGCATTTTGTACCGTCGATGCTGCAGATGTTCCTGCTCGACGAACAGGTCACCGGTTGCACCGGCTTACGCCGAATCATCTGCAGTGGCGAGGCATTGCCGGTGGATGCTCAGACCCAGGTCCTGGCCAAGCTGCCGACCGCCGGGTTGTACAACCTCTATGGCCCAACCGAAGCGGCGATCGACGTTACTCACTGGACCTGCCGCGAGGAAGGCCGCGACAGCGTGCCGATTGGCCTGCCGATCGCCAACCTGCAGACCTACGTCCTCGACGCCGAACTGCAAGCCGTGCCGGTGGGCGTGGTCGGCGAGCTGTACCTGGGCGGTACTGGTCTGGCGCGCGGTTACCACCGTCGCCCAGCGCTGACCGCCGAGCGCTTCGTCACCAGCCCGTTCGGCCAAGGCGAGCGCCTGTACCGCACCGGTGACCTGGCCAGCCAGCGGGCTGACGGCGTTATCGACTACCGTGGACGTATCGACCACCAGGTGAAAATCCGTGGCCTGCGCATCGAGTTGGGCGAGATCGAGGCGCGCCTGATGGAACAGGACGTGGTGCGTGAGGCGGTGGTGTTGGCCATCGAAGGCGCCCTGGTTGCCTACGTCGTGCCTGGCGAGTGGGCGCCGGATGCTCAGGAGGTCCTGCGCGAAGCGATCCGTGAACCTCTGCGCCAGACACTGCCGGACTACATGGTGCCGGCGCAGCTGCTGTTCATCGAACAGATGCCACTGAGCCCCAACGGCAAGCTGGAGCGCAAGGCCCTGCCCAAGCCTGATGCCAACCGTGTGCAGAAAGCCTACGTGGCGCCGCGTACGGCGCTGGAACAGCAGATCGCCGCGATCTGGCAAGACGTGCTGAAGGTTGCGCAGATCGGTCTGGCCGACAACTTCTTTGAACTTGGTGGCGACTCGATCATCTCCATCCAGGTGGTCAGCCGTGCCCGCCAGGCCGGTATCCGCTTTACCCCCAAGGACCTGTTCCAGCATCAGACGGTACAGCGCCTGGCGGCAGTGGCCGAAGTCGGCGACGCGGTGCAAGCCATCGACCAGGGGCCGGTGCACGGTGAAGCACTGCTGCTGCCATTCCAGCACTGGTTCTTCGACACCCTGACGGACAATCACCAGCACTGGAACCAATCATTGCTGCTGACACCGCGCGAGCCCTTGTCAGCTGAGGCGCTGGCGTCGGCGCTGGCCACTGTTGCCGATCATCACGACGCATTGCGCTTGCGTTTCCAGGCCGGAATTGAAGGTTGGAAGGCGCGGTTCGCCGAGGCTGATGACAGCCTACTGTTGTGGCAGCAGACGGTGGCCGATGACGCGCAGTTGCAAGACGTCGCCGACCGCGTGCAGCGCAGCCTTAATCTAGAGCAGGGGCCATTGCTGCGTGCCTTGCTGGCGACCCTGGCCGATGGCAGCCAGCGCCTGTTGCTGGTGATCCACCACCTGGCGGTGGACGGTGTGTCCTGGCGGATTCTGCTTGAAGACCTGCAGTCGGCGTACCAGCAGCAGTTGGCCGGGCAGGCGCCACGTTTGCCGGCCAAGACCCATTCGGTCAAAGCCTGGGCCGAGCAGGTGCAAGCCGATGCCCGCAGCCCCGCGCTGGAGGGCCAGTTGTCGTTCTGGCAGGCCCAGCAAGTGCCGGGTGAGTTGCCCTGTGAGCGTCCCGCAACGCGCCTGCTCAATCGTGATGCTCGCCATGTACAAACTCGTCTGGATGCGCAGTTGACCCGACGCTTGCTGCAGGACGCGCCCGCGACCTATCGCACCCGCGTCAATGACCTGTTGCTGACCGCCTTGGCGCGCGTCATCGCTCACTGGAGTGGCCACGCGTCCGTCGCGGTGTTGATGGAAGGGCATGGTCGCGAACCACTGTCCCAGGCGCTCGACCTGACCCGCAGTGTGGGCTGGTTCACCAGCTTCTACCCGCTCAAACTCACTCCGGCCCAGGGCTTGGCCGAGTCGATCAAGCAGATCAAGGAGCAACTGCGCGCCGTGCCGGATCAGGGCATGGGCTACGGCGCCTTGCGCTATCTTGGCAGCGATGCCTCGCGTCAGGTGCTTGCCGAACTTGCGCCAGCGCGCATTACCTTCAACTACCTCGGTCAGCTCGATGCCGGCTTCGATCAGGCCAACGGCCTGTTCGTACCGAGTGCGCAACCGCGTGGGCAAGAGCAGGATGACGACGCGCCGCTGCCCAACTGGATCACCCTCAACGGCCAGGTCTATGGCGGCGAACTGCTGGTGGACTGGCAGTTCAGCGCGCAGATGTTCGACGTGGCGACCTTGCAGCAATTGGCCGATGCCTATGCGCAGGCGTTGGCTGAGCTGATTGAACACTGTTGCACGCTCGGCCAGGGCGCACTGACCCCCTCCGACGTGCCGCTGGCCGGTCTCGATCAGCAAGGTCTTGATCAACTGGGCCTTGATCCACGCGGCGTGCAGGACCTCTACCCCTTGTCGCCGATGCAACAGGGGATGCTCTTTCACAGCCTTTATGCGCAGGCCGAAGGCCAATACATCAACCAGCTCTCGGTCGCGGTCGAAGGCTTGGACCCCGAGCGCTTTTGCGCCGCCTGGCAAGCCTGCGTGGATGCCCACGATATCCTGCGCACGGCGTTCCTCACCGGCGCTAACCTGAGCCAGCCGTTGCAAAGGGTGCAGCGTGCCGTGCAGGTGCCGTTCAGCTACGAGGATTGGCGCGAACAGCCGGATCAAGCGGCAGCCATCGACGCTCGGGCAGCGACGCTGCGGCGCAACGGCTTTGCTCTGGAGCGGGCGCCATTGCTGGATTTGCAGGTGCTGCGCCTGGACGAGCAACGCCATCAACTGATTTACACCAGTCACCACATCCTCATGGATGGTTGGAGCAATGCGCAACTGTTGGCCGAAGTGCTGCAGCGCTACAGCGGCGCTGCTGTGCTGAACCCACCAGGACGCTATCGTGACTACATCGAATGGCTCACCAGGCAGGACCCGCTGGCCGATGAGCGCTTCTGGAAGGCTCAGCTCCAACACGTGGACACTCCAACGCGGATGGCTGCGGTGCTGCCTGACAATGCACAAGGGCACAGCGGCTACGCTGAGTTCAAGCAACGGCTCGACCCGGCCGCCACCCAGCGTCTGAAAGCCTTCGCCAGCCAGCACAAAGTCACCTTGAACACCTTGATCCAGGCGGCCTGGGCGTTGCTGTTGCAGCGTTATAGCGGCCAGTCGACAGTCGTTTTTGGCGCCACCGTCGCCGGTCGTTCGGCACCATTGCCGGCCATCGAGGCGCAGATCGGCCTGTTCATCAATACCTTGCCGGTCGTTGTCAGCCTGAGCGCTGAGCAACCGCTGGCGCAGCTGTTGCACAAGTTGCAGGCGCAGAACCTAGCCCTGCGCGACCACGAGCACACGCCGCTGTTCGATATCCAGCGTTGGGCGGGGCAGGGCGGTGAGGGGCTGTTTGATTCGCTGCTGGTGTTCGAGAACTATCCCGTGTCTGAAACTTTGCAGCAGGGAGCGCCGCAAGGCCTGCGCTTTGCCCAGGTGCAGACCCGTGAGCAGACCAGTTACCCGCTGACCCTGTTGGTTGCGTTGGAAGACACGCTGACCTTGCAGTTCCAGTACACCTGCGAGCATTTCACCGCAGCGCAGGTGCAGCGCATGGGGGCCCATCTGCTCGAATTGCTCCAGGGCATGCTGGCTTCACCGACGGCGCTGGGCGAACTGGTCATGCTCGACACAGGCGAACGGCAACGCCTGCTGCATGACTGGAATGCCAGCCCACGGCCACTGACGCCAGCGTCGAGCATCGCTGAATTGATTGCCCGGCAGGTGCAGGCCGATCCCGAGCAACTGGCACTGGTCGATCAGCAGCAGCGCCTGAGCTATCGCCAGCTCGACCAGCAGGCCAACCGCCTGGCGCACAAACTGGTCAGCCTTGGCGTCGGTGCCGAAGTGCGGGTCGGTATTGCCCTGCAGCGCTCCAGCGAACTGATCGTGGCCTTGCTGGCGGTGCTCAAGGCTGGGGGGGCCTATGTGCCACTGGACCCGGATTACCCGGCTGAGCGCCTGGCCTATATGCTTGAAGACAGCCGCGCCCAGGTGTTGATCACCCAGGCAGCGGTGCTTGAGGGGCTGACACCGGCAGCGAACACCCAGGTGCTGCTGATGCCGGCGGGCGGCGATGTGCTGGCTGGGCAGCCTGACACAGCGCCTCCGGTGCAGATCCACGCCGACAACCTGGCCTATGTGATCTACACCTCCGGCTCCACCGGCAAGCCCAAGGGCGTGGCCATCACCCATGGCAACGTTCAGGCGCTGATCGATTGGTCGCAGCAAACCTATAGCCGTGAGGACATGCAAGGGGTGCTGGCCTCTACCTCGGTGTGCTTCGACCTGTCGGTCTGGGAGATCTTCGTTACCCTCGCCAGTGGCGGTTCGCTGGTGCTGGCGCGCAATGCCCTGGCGTTGCCCGAACTGGCCGCCCGTGACCAGGTGCGGCTGATCAACACCGTGCCTTCGGCAATTGCCGCCTTGTTGCGGGCCGGGCAGATTCCAGCCAGCGTACGGATCATCAACCTCGCGGGCGAACCGCTGAAGCAGGCACTGGTTGACCAGCTTTATCAACTGCCGGGCGTGGTTCAGGTCAACGACCTCTATGGCCCGTCGGAAGACACCACCTATTCCACCTGGACCCGCCGCGAAGCCGGTGGTACGGCGAGTATCGGCCGGCCGCTGCCCGGGACCGGCAGTTACCTGCTTGACGCCAGTCTGCAGCCGGCCCCGCAGGGTGTGGCGGCTGAGCTGTACCTGTCGGGCGCTGGTCTGACCCGCGGTTACCTGGGGCGTGCGGCGCTGACTGCCGAGCGCTTCGTGCCCCATCCGTTCTCAACGCTGGGCGAGCGTTTGTACCGCACCAGTGACCTGACCCGCTATCGCCCCGAGGGTGTCATCGAGTACCTCGGGCGTATTGACCATCAGGTGAAGATTCGTGGCTTTCGTATCGAGCTCGGCGAAATCGAGGCGCGCCTGTTGAACCTGGCGCCCGTGCGCGAGGCGGCGGTGCTGGCGGTCGAGTACCAGGGGGGCGCGCAATTGGTCGCCTACGTGGCCGCGCATCAACACACTGACCAGGTTGATGATCAGGCCGCCTTGCGCGCCGACATCAAGGCGCGTCTGGGCGAGCAACTGCCGGGTTACATGGTGCCGGCGTTTGTGGTGTTCCTGCCGAGCCTGCCATTGACGCCGAACGGCAAGCTGGATCGCAAGGCCTTGCCGGCAGCCGATCAACAGCCCGCCAGCGTGGCCTTCGCCGCGCCGCGTAGTGCCCTCGAACAGCAGATCGCTGAGGTCTGGCAGCAGGTGCTGGAGGTTGAACGGGTGGGCCTGGCCGACCACTTCTTTGAACTGGGCGGGCATTCGCTGCTGGCTACTCAGGTGGTGTCGCGCCTGCAAGCACAACTGGCCGTGCGGATCGGCTTGCGTGACCTGTTCGATCACCCCCGTCTGGATGCTTTCGCCCAGCGCTTGCAGGCGCAGTCGACACAGCTGCCGGCGCCGGCATTGCCCGTGCTGGTGGCTCAGGGTGAGCAACCTGAGACCATCCTGTCGTTGGCCCAGCGACGCTTGTGGGTCGTCGAGCAACTGTCCGGCGGCAGTGGTGCTTATGGGATGCCACTGGCCTTGCGCTTGCAAGGCGAATTGCACGTGCCGTTATTGCGCGCCAGCCTTGCCGAGGTGATCCGCCGTCATGAGGTGTTGCGCACCGCCTATGTCAGTGACGACGAAGGTGATCCGTTGGCCTTGGTTTCAGCGGCGGTGGCGGTCGATTTACCGCTGCTTGACCTGTCCGCCCTGAGCCGCGCCGAGCAGGAAGCTCAGGTGGCACAGGCCGTGCTGGACAATGCCAGCACGCCGATCAGCCTGCTCACGGCACCGCTGCTGCGTGGCCGCGTGCTGCGCCTGAGCACCAGCGAGCATGTGTTGCTGTACAGCATGCACCACATCATTTCCGATGGTTGGTCGATGTCGCTGCTGGTCAATGAACTGGTTGAACTCTATGCCTTGCAGCAAGCCGGTAAACCGCCACAGTTGCCAGCGCTGAAGGTGCAGTACAGCGACTACGCCCGCTGGCAGCAGGCGCTCGAAAACAGCGGCGTCCTGGCGACGCAGGCCGATTACTGGCAGCGCACATTGGCCACCAGCAGCGGGCACCTGCCGCTGCCGACCGACTACCCGCGTGCAGCTGTGGCTTGCACGGCTGGCAGCGACCTGCAGTTCCACCTCGATGCGGGCTTGGTACAGCGGCTCAAAGCCGTTGCCGCGCAGGCCAATGCCACCCTGTACACCACGTTACTGGCGGCCTTTCAGGTGCTGTTGCACCGGGTCAGTAACAGTGATGACCTGCTGGTTGGCGCCGATGTTGCCGGCCGTCAACAGCCGGAGCTGGAGCGCCTGATCGGCTTCTTCGTCAACATCCTGCCGTTGCGTTCGCGTTATAGCGCGCAGCAGAGGTTCAGCCATTACCTGGGGGTTGCCCGTGACACTGCCTTGAGTGCCTTCGAGCATCAAGACCTGCCGTTCGACATGATCGTCGAAGCTTCCGGGGTCGCTCGTCAGCGCGGCGTCAATCCGCTGGTGCAGGTGCTGTTTGTGATGAACAACCTGCCGGTGCGCGACAGCAGCCTCAATAGCCTCAAGGTCGAGGTACTGCCAGCACTGACGAGCTACTCGAAATTCGACATGGCCTTGTTCCTCGACCAGGACGGCGAGGGGCTGCGTGGCACTTGGCAGTTCGCCAGCGCGCTGTTCAAGCCCGAGCGCATCAGCCAGCTGGCCCAGGATTGGACCGGCATGCTCGAACAGATTGTGTGTGAGCCGCATATCAGACTAGGAGACATCACCATGACCACGGATACCACTGTTGCGGCCGCGCCGACGCCAGCTGCCGGGCCCAAGGCCGACAAGCTCGGCAAGTTCCTGAAAAAACCCAAGGCAGCTGGCCGTGAGGCCGTTGCCAGCGCCGTACGCGAATCGCTGCTGGCACCGCCGCAGGTCTTTCCGTTACTGGTAGAGCCGAACGATCCCGGGCTTGACCTGGTGGCTTGGGTCAACCACAACCGGCCGTGGCTGGAAGAAAAGCTTGCCCGCCATGCCGGGATTCTGTTGCGCGGCTTTGCCTTGCATGACATCCACGCCTTCGAGGCGTTGGCCGAGGCGGTGCAGCCGGGGCTCTATGGTCAGTACGGCGACTTGCCAAAGAAGGAGGGCGGCAAGAACACCTACCGCTCAACGCCGTACCCAGAAAAGAAAATGATCCTCTTCCACAACGAAAGCTCGCACCAGGACACCTGGCCGCGCAAGCAGTTGTTCTTCTGTGAGCAGCCATCGCCAGTGGGCGGTGCCACCCCGGTGGTCGACTGCCGACAGATGTACCTGCGCCTGCCCGAAGCGTTGCGCGAAACGTTTGAGCAAAAAGGTCTGCTGTATGTGCGGACCTTCGCCGACAAGCTGGACGTCTCCTGGCAGCACTTCTTCAAGACCGATGACCGCGCCCAGGTTGAGGCCCGTTGCCAGGCAGCCGGTATCCAGTGGACCTGGCTCGACAACGACGAATTGCAGATCCGCACACCGTGCCCGGCGATCATTCGCCACCCGCTGACGGGCGAGAAGACTTTTTTCAACCAGGTGCAGTTGCACCACATTTATTGCCTGGATGCCGATGTCCGCGAGGATCTGCTGGCGTTGTTCGGCATTGAGCGCATGCCACGGCATGTCTACTACGGCGATGGTTCACCGATCGAGGACGAGGTCATGCAAGTGATCGGTGAGTTGTATGAGGCGTGTGCGGTGCGCTTCGACTGGCGCAAGGGCGATGTGATCTTGCTCGACAACATGCTCGCCGCCCATGCCCGCGACCCTTTCGAGGGGCCGCGCAAGATTGTTGTCGCCATGGGGGAGATGGTCGAACGGCGTAGCCTGAAGGCGGTGCAACCCGCACCAGGCCCGGCAACCCTTGAACAAGAGGCTCAGGTATGAGTGAGATCAACGGGCAACAACTCGGCGCCGGGCTGGCTCTGCTTGGCGAACAGCAACAATGGAGCGCAGCGGCGCAGTCCGGGGCGAGCTGGGCAGCGCTGGCCCATGTGCTGCAGGTGGAGATTCGCGGTTCGCTCGATTTACCCGCCCTGCAAGCCGCACTCGATGACCTGACGGTGCGTCAGCAAGTGCTGACTACCGGCTTGCACGCGGTTGCCGGTTTTCACGGTCTGCGCCAGTTCCCGGGCATAGGCCAGCCGCGCTTGACCCTGGAAATTGAACATGAAGCGGTCGCGCAAGAGGTCGCCGCGCAGCGTCAAGTGCAATGGTTGCAACGTCCGCTGCAGCTGCAACAGGAACATTTCGTCCAAGCCTTGCTGCAACGCCTGGACGATAGCCATTGGCGCCTGAACCTGGCATTGGCCCGGGGGCTGGTAGATGCCGCCAGCGTACCGTTGCTTGTTGAACAATTGCTGCACGCCTACGAGCAAGGCGCCAGCGGTGCAGACGAGGAACTGGGGCAGTTCAGTCAGTACCTGGAGTGGCGCGGCGAAGTGGTGCTGGACGAAGATGCCGGGCAGGCCGCGCACTACTGGCAAGCCCATATCGGCTCGCACGTACCGACCCAGCCGACGCTGCCCTTTCGGCGTAAAGGTGCCTCAGTGGGCGCGGTGGGCAAGGTTGAGGCAGAGCTGCCGGCAGCCCTGCGCGAAGACTTGCAACAGGTTGCCGCAGGTTGCGAGGTAACCCTGGAAACGTTGTTGCAAGCCAGCTGGTGGCTGTTGTTGGCGCGCCTGAGCGGTCGCTCGGCGTTTATTGCGGGCTGGCGTCATGACGGCCGGGCTGACTATGAATATTTCGAGCAGACCCTGGGGCTGTTCGAGAAGACCTTGCCGCTGCAGCTGACACTGGATCCGGCAGTGCCGTTCGATCAGTGTCTGGCGCATTTCTCGGGGCTGCTCGAACAGCACCGTACCTGGCAGGAGTACTGGAGCAACGAAGCCCGTGCTGTGCAGCCGAGCTATGGCTTTGCGCTGCGTCGGCTGCTGCCTGGCGCGCAGGTCAAGGGCGGGCAATGGTCAGCCAGTGCTGCCGAGGCGCTCGATCCTGGCTTTGAACTGGCTTTGCAGGTCAGCATCGATGCTCAGGGCTCGGCGCAAGTGCTGAGCGTGATGTTCAGCACAGCACACTACGCCAGCGTGGCCATGTCCGGTCTGCTTGAGCAGTATCAGGTGTTGCTGCGGGGCATCGCCGCCGCGCCCGCCAGCCCGGTGGGCGAGCTGCCCTTGTTGGGCGCGGCCGAACGTCAGCGACTGCTGGCGTTCAATCCGGCGCCGCAACCGATTGATCCGGGCCTGACCCTGGCCCAGCGCATCAGCGAATGGGCCGCGCGAACCCCTGAGGCCCCGGCGTTGGTCTGCGACAACCAGACGCTCAGCTATGCGCAGCTGGAACACCGTGTCCAACAGATGGCTGCGGCCATGAATTGTCAGGGCTTGAACGCTGGGCAGCGGGTGGCGTTGGTCCTGCCGCGCTCGGCCGAATGGCTGGTGGCGGCGCTGGCAGCCTGGCGTCTGGGCGCGGCCTGGTTGCCGCTGGATCCGCAATGGCCCACGGCGCGTCTGGCACGTTTGGTCGAGCAGGCGGATGCGGCGTTGCTGGTGGGTCGAGGTTTGGTGGCGATGGGTGAAGTGCCGGTGCTCGATCTCGACGTGCTCAACAGCGCCGATCAGACATTGACGCTATCCGAACATCCGACGCTGGCGGCTGACGACGTCGCCTATGTGCTGTTCACCTCCGGTTCGACCGGCACGCCCAAGGCCGTCACCATCGAGCATCGCGCCTTGTTCAATTACGTTGCTTCGGCCAGCGCTGCGCTGGACCTGGCGCAATGCCGACGCTTTGCCTTCAGCTCCAGCGTCGTCGCTGACCTCGGCCACACCGCCGTGTTCGGTGCCCTGTACAACGGTGCGACGTTGCACCTGGCCGATGAGGCGACCGTGCAGGATGGCCGGGCGTTTGCCCGCTTTATCGAAGAACAGGCCATCGATTGCCTGAAGATCGTGCCGTCGCACCTGGCGGCGTTGATCGACAATCAGGCGCCAGTGCTGCCCGCCACGTTGGTACTGGGCGGCGAAGCAGTGTCACCGGCGCTGGTCGAACGGCTGCTGAGCATCCGTAGCGATGTCCGCCTGTTCAACCACTATGGGCCGAGCGAAGCCACGGTCGGCGTGATGATTCACCCGCTCAGTGCACACGACCCGGACGCCACGGGGGTGCCGCTGACCCAGGTATTGGCCAACAACCAAGTGCTGGTACTCGATGGGCAGCGCAAGCTGGTGGCCAGTGGTGAGCTGGGCGAGCTGTACATTGGTGGTGAGCAACTGGCCCGTGGTTACCTCAATGCGGCGCAACAGCAGGCCGAAGCCTTCATCGAGCATCCGCTGCTGCCGGGCGCGCGGATCTACCGCACCGGTGACCTGGCGCGCTATCGCCCTGAAGGTGGCATCCAACTGTATGGTCGCGCCGATCAGCAGGTTAAACTGCGCGGCTTTCGCGTCGAGCTGGCGGAGATCGAGGCCGAGTTGTCTGCCCTTGAACAGGTGAACGAAGTGGCCGTGATGCTCGATGCCTATCAGGAACCGGTCGCCTTCGTAACGGCGCGTGGTGAGTCGGGGCAGGATTGGGCAGCCACTCTCAAGCTGCAACTGGCTGAGCGCTTGCCCGCGGTGATGGTGCCGCGCCAGGTCCAGGTGCTGGCAAGCATGCCACGCCTGGGCAATGGCAAGATTGATCGTCAGGCCCTGGGCAAGCTTGACCTCAGTGCCGCGCAGCAGGTCTATGTTGCACCCCGTGATGGTCTGGAGACGGTCCTGGCCCAGCGCATGGCCCAATTGCTGGGGCTTGAGCGGCTGAGTGTGGAGCAGGACTTCTTCGCGGCGGGTGGCCATTCGTTGCTAGTGATCAAACTGGTCGCAGGCATCCGCACGTTGTTGCAGTGTGAGGTGCATCCGGGGGTGGTGTTTGATAACCCTAGCCCTGCGGCACTGGCCCAGGTTCTGCGTTTGCAGGAAACCGCGCCGGGGCAGTTGGAAAAGCTGGCGCAAGCACGCTTACGTCTGGATGCCATGACCCCGGAAGAGAAAGCCAAGCTGCTGGAGAAAGCCCGGCTTTTGCAAGGGCAGGGCAGCTGACACCCCCTTCACGATGTTCTGCCGGGTGCGTCCTGCACCTGGCAGAACATCGTTTAGCTGTCTGGTTAAACCAGGCGCCGCAGAGTGTGAAATACATCAAAAGAAAAATATTCCTAATTTCGTTCATACCACGCTCGTCTAGTCAGCGAGCAGCTACGACTTGTGTCGCCAGCCTGCCTCAGGATGGGGATTTCCAAGGACGGTTTACACACTTCACGATCAGCCGACCTCAGAGTCGGCGGCTGTCCAACACAAGAGCGCATTGGAGTAATTCAACACATGAAATCTGATCAGCCAAGGCTTGCGCGGCGCCCCTCGATCTGGGAACGGGCTCACTGGCGCACATCGGCATCGGCGGTGGTACTGGGGCTCGCGCTGGGCATGGCCGGCGCGGCCCAGGCCGAAAGCAAACAGGTCAACATTCCCTCGGCACCCTTGAGCGAAGCGCTGACCCAGCTCGGTCAGCAGACCGGTCTGCAGCTGTTGTTCGAGCCGGGTCTGGTCAGTGGCAAGCGTTCGACGGCAGTGTCCGGCAACATGGAGCCGCGCGCCGCCCTCGACATCATGTTGCGTGATGCTGGCCTGTCCTACCGGATCGAAAGCGACACGGTGATCATCAGCAACACCGCCAGTACCGGCGCTGCAGTGGAGCTGGGGAGCACCAGCATCGTCGGCCAAGGCATGGGTGAAGCCACCGAGAACTCTGGTTCCTATACCACCGGGCTGGTCAGTGTCGGTTCCAAGACGCCAGTGAGCCTCAAGGACACCCCGCAGACGGTGTCGGTCATCACTCAGAAGATGATCGAAGACCAGCGTATCACCACCTTGCCCGAGGCCATGAAACGAGCCCCTGGCATCACCTTGCGCAACAACAACTACCATTCTCAGCAGTTCTACTCGCGCGGCTTTGGTATCGACAACGTGCAGATCGACGGCGCCGCGCCGATGGACATCGGCACCGGTGTCGGTACGTTTTACAGCGACCGTATCTATGACATGGCTGCCTACGACCACGTTGAAGTCCTGCGCGGTTCCAGCGGCCTGCTGGCCGGTACCGGTGATCCAGGCGGCGTGGTCAACCTGGTGCGCAAGCGCCCACTGGACCACTACCAGCTCAAGCTCAACACCTCTGCCGGTTCCTGGGACAACTACCGCAGCGAAGTCGACCTGACCGGGCCGCTGGCCTTTGACGGCAAGCTGCGTGGGCGCATGGTCGCGGCCTACACCGACCGTCAGTACTTCATGGATAACCGTAGCACCGAGAAGCCCTTTCTTTATGGTGTGCTGGAAGCGGACGTCACCGACGACACCATGCTGACCTTTGGTGGCAGCTACGACAAGGTCAAAGAAAACGGCACCGGTGACGGCCTGCCGCGCTACAGCACCGGGGGTGACCTGGGCCTGCCGCGGCATACCTGGTACACCACCAACCAGGCCTGGTCCGATAGCTACACCCGCGAATGGTTCGCCAAGCTTGACCACTACTTCAACGAAGACTGGAAGCTCAACACGTCCTATACCTACTCCTATAACGACTCCACCACCGAAGGCATCATTCCCTACGGCTCGGTGGACGAGAACACCAACACCGGTCCCTACTGGTGGGGCAGCTATGTGTCGAGCTGGAGCAAGCAGTCGGTATTCGACATCAACCTCTCCGGCGGCTTCGAGGCGTTCAATCGCCGTCATGAAGTGCTGTTCGGTGCCGACTACCAGAAAGTTACCAGCCGTTGGCGTGCGGCTCAGGGCAAGGTCGGGCTGGGTGGACTGATCGACCTCTGGGACCCGCAATCCACGCCGCTGCCGACTGACGAGTCGAACCACAACTTCTACCGTGACTACTACCCGAACAAACGCGAGCAGTACGGCGTGTATTCGACCTTGCGCCTGCAGCTGACCGATCCACTGAAGTTGGTGGTGGGGGCCCGTGCCCAGCGTTACAAGTTCGAGCAGGAGTACAGCATGCGCAACCGACCGGGCACTGGTACCTGGAAACGCGAGGAGCCTGGGGTGTCGGATCGCGAGCCGACCACCCTGGTACCGTTCGGCGGCCTGATCTACGCCTTGAACGATCAGTGGTCCACGTATGTCAGCTATGCCGAAGTGTTCAAGCCTCAGGCGCAGAAGATGCAGGGGCCGCTAACCGACAAGACCTCCATTGAGCCCATGACCGGCAAGACCTACGAAACGGGCATCAAGGGCGAGTTGCTCGATGGCCGGCTGAACGTCAGCGCCGCGTTGTTCTATACCAAGCGTGAGCACCAGGCAGCGAAAGACCCCGCGTATCCCGACCCGTCGCCGAGCTACAGCAGTTCGTGCTGCTTCCTGGCACAGGACAAAATCACCAGCAAAGGCATCGATCTGGAAGCCACCGGTGAGATCACACCGGGCTGGGAAGTATTGGCCGGCTACACCTATAACCAGGTGCACAACAATACGGAAGAGACGCTCTACAGCACCGTCACTCCCAAGCACCTGCTCAAGTTGTGGACCATGTATACCTTGCCGGGTGATTTCTCCGACTGGCGCGTCGGTGGTGGTGTGACCGCCCAAAGCGCGACTTACGTGGAAGGCGAATCCTACCGCTTCGACAGCAGCTGGAACGTCATCGACAAGCAGCCTTACCAGTTCAGCGAGGCAGGCTATGCGGTCTACGATGCGATGGTCGAATACAAGGTTGATGACAACTGGACCGTTGCGGTCAACGGCAACAACCTGTTCGACCGTAAGTACTATGCCAGTGTAGGCACCTCGGAGTACGGCAACTACTACGGTGAACCCCGCAACTTCACCCTGACCTTGCGCGGTACCTTTGAATGACCTTGGTGTGATCCGCAGCAACATGAAAAACCGCCCTTGAGGCGGTTTTTTGGGTTTTTCACGGAGTATCGGGGAAAGGTGTTCTTAGGCTTGGGGCGCGAACTTATCCATTCGATGTGGCGGCGTTATTGACCCCTTGTAGCCGCCGCCGTAAAACCTGGCTACGGCGATTTGCCAGGCCCAACGCAGTCGATCGCAGCCTCGTGCCTCGGCAGCGGCAGCACGCCGTAGCCGCTGCCGTCAGGCTGCGATCGGGCGTGAAACGGCCGTAAAACCTACCACCGCGATTCGCCAGGCCCAACGCGGTGCCCGTGTTGCGACTGCGCTGCAGTCGATCGCAGCCTCGTGCCTCGGCAGCGGCTACAGCAAGTCGTGCTGCTGCCTTGCTGGTTCTTTAATGTGTGCGGCCGTGCGACAGCACGTCAGCTATGTTGAACCAGCCAATCCTCCACTGCCTGATACACCCCCTCGATCTGCCCGCTGATCCCGGACATGCGCAAAAAATCATGGGTCAACCCCGCCTGCACGACCAGGGTCACCTCGCCGCCGGCATTCTCCAGCGCATTCGCGTAGGCAATGCCTTCATCATGCAACGGGTCATACTCAGCGACATTGATATAGGCAGGGGCCAACGGCGCAAAGCTGCCCAGCAGCGGTGAGGCGCGCCAGTCACCGCGCTCGGCGGGCGGGCAGTAATGGTCGTAGAACCACTCCAGCGTCGGTGTTTCCAGCAGGTAGCCTTCGGCGTAACGCGTATGCGAAGGGCGCTGACGGGTAATGTCAGTTACCGGGTAGAACAGCAACTGCGCTACAGGCTTGAAGCTCAAGGTCGGCTCAGCACCTGTGGCCGCGATGGCTAACACGGTTGCCAGGGTAGCGCCGACACTGTCACCGGCAAGAATCAAGCGCTGGGCATTGAGCCCCAGTTGGGCGGCCTGTTCGGCGAACCAGTTAGCCGCGTCCAGTGAATCATTCACCGCCGTTGGGAACGGCGCTTGCGGCGCCAGTCGATACGCCGGAGCGAACACCGCGTAACGGCCACTGGCAGCCAGGCGTCGGCAGATCGAGTCGTGGGAATCCAGGCTGCCGACCACATAGCCCCCACCGTGGTAATAAAGCAGGGTAGGGGCATCGGTCGCCAGCTCGGCATGCTGGTAGAGGCGAGCGTCGAGCAGGTGCCCGTCGCGGGCCGGTACTTTCAGCGCCGTCACGCTCAGGGTCGCGGGCGGCGACGGATCGAGTACCGCTGAGGTCTTTTCAAATTCGCTGCGGGCCTGTGCCACACTCAATTCATGCATGGCTTGGCTCTTGCCGGTCAGGCGGCCCAGCTCGGCCAGTTCCAGAAACGCTTCCAGGTCGGGGTCCAGAGACATTGCAGTTCCTTGTAAAGAGGTAAAGGGCCGCCCGCTGTTGCGGCGGCCCTGTCGGTCAGGGGGTTACCGGCTCGGACTGCGGCAGATGCTCCAGCAGCCCTTCGATAAACGTCGGGTGGCGAAGAATGGCGTAGTGGTCGGTGTCAATCGGTGCATGCTGGCGGCTGTCGGCAAAGGCAGCTGCCTGTGCGACGTTGTTGGCGCCCGCCCACCAGCAGTGGCTGTTGGAAACGCAGCGCGGCATTTGTGCCAGGCGTGCGGCCAAGGCCTTGAGTTTCATGCCCGTCAGGAAGGTACGAGCCAGCTCGTCCGAACCGATCTCGCGCAGGGCTCCAGCGGCTTGAGTCAGGCCTTGGCGGGCCTGATCGATCACCTGCTGCAGCTGCGCCAGGCCCGCATCTTGGTCAACCACCACACGCGGCACGGCTGTTGATGGTACGCCGAGCACCACCGACAACAGGCCGCGCAAATCTTCGCAACAGTCCTCGGCAGCCAGTGGTGCATCAGCCTCGGGTGTGAAGCTGTCGACCAGGGCAACGAAATCGACCGGTTGGCCCTGCTTGATCAACTCGTCAGCCACCAGCGTTGCCAACGGGCCACCCAGCGACCAACCCAGCAAGTGGTAAGGCCCTTGTGGCTGTTTCTGGCGGATGTACTGGGCGTAGTCGATAGCCATGGCTTGCAGCGATTCGTCTTGCCAATCATCGTCCAGCAGCATGCGGCATTGCAGGCCATAGACGCTGCAGCGACCGTCCAGACGCCGGGCCAAGGCCTCGTAATCGAACACGGTGCCGAAGCCGGCATGCAGGCAGAACAGCGGCGTGTGCGCAGGGACCGAGGCGTTGAGCAACAGCAATGGATTGAGGTTGCGTTCCTCGCCTTGGTAACCGGACAACTCGGCGATGGTCGGCTTGCCCATCAGGTCGCGCAATTTGAGCTGCAAGCCCAGCTCAGGCTGGCCGCGCACTTTGGAAAGCACCTTGAGAATACGCAGGGAATCACCACCCAGCTCGAAGAAGTTGTCGGTCACGCCGACCTGTTCAAGCTCTAGAACTTCCTGCCAGATCTGCGCCAGCGCTTGCTCCAAGGCATTGCGTGGGGCGATAAAAACGCGGCCTTTAAAGTCCGGGTCGGGCAGGGCGTTGCGGTCGAGTTTGCCGTTCGGGTTCAGCGGGAAGCTGACCAAGGTCAGGATCTGCGCTGGCACCATGTAGTCGGGCATTTCCTCCAGCAGGGCGCTGCGCAAGCGTTCACCGAGGCCTTCGTCGGCCTCGGCGACGACGTAGCCGATCAGTTGCTTGCCACTGTTGTGCTCGCGGGCAACGACCACTGCATCCTGGACCTGGGTCATGCCCCGCAGGCGCGACTCGATCTCCCCCAGCTCGATCCGGAAACCTCGAATTTTCACCTGGTTGTCCAGGCGTCCGAGGTAGTCGAAGGTGCCGTCCGCACGCTGGCGTACCAGGTCGCCACTGCGGTACAGGCGCGTGCCGTCGGCCTGGAACGGATCGGCGACAAAGCGCTCGGCCGTCAGCCCCGGACGCTGGTGATAACCACGCGCGACCCCTTGGCCACCGATGTACAGCTCACCGGCGACGCCTGGCGGCACCGGGTTGAGGGCATCATCAAGGACGTACAGGGTACGCTCGCCGACGCGGCTGCCGATGGGGGCGTAGACGGCATCGCAGTGACCGCTGGCTGGCACTTTCCACAGCAGTGGGGTGACCACGGTTTCGGTTGGGCCGTAGCCGTTGGTCAGCCAAGTGGGGCGCAATGCCTGTTTGACCAGCTCGAAGTTGGCCTCGGCCACAGCGTCGCCGCCAAAGCAGTAGATCGATACCGGTGGCGGTGGCTGGTCCTGGCTCTGGGCAAATTCGGCCAGTTGCTGCAGGTAGGCCGGCGGGAAGCACGCCACGCTGATTTTATGGGTGTGCAGGGCCTGCCAGGTTTCTTCCGGCGTCCACAGGCGGTTGTCGCGCAGCACCAGTTGCCCACCGCAGGACAGGGTGGTCAGCCAGCGCTCTTGGGCGCCGTCAAAGGCGAACGACATGAACAGCAGCTCGCGGCTGTCGCGGCTCATTTCGTAGCGTTGGGCGATGGCCTGGCAATGCATGCGCAGTGGCTCGTTAGCCACCGCTACGCCCTTGGGTTTGCCGGTTGAGCCGGAGGTGTAGATCAGGTAGGCGAGGTTGTCGCCAAGCGTCCGTTGCGCTGGGCAACGGCTAGGCATCTGGTCCAGGGCTAGCTGGTCAATGGCGATCAGCGGGGCGGCCCCCGGCCAGTCAAAGCGAGTCCGCAGGCTGTCCTGGCTGATCATCAGGCTCATGCCGGAGTCTTCGACGATCCATTGCAGGCGCTCCTGCGGGTAGTCGATATCCAGAGGCACATAGGCGGCACCGGCTTTCATTACTGCGTAGAAGGCCACCACCACCTGTAGCGAACGCTCCAGGGCGATACCTACGCGCATCTCTGGCCCCACACCTTGGGCAATCAGGTAGTGGGCCAGACGGTTGGCCTGCGATTCCAGTTCGGCCCAGGTCATCTGCTGGTCGTTGCAGACCACCGCCACCACGTCCGGGCGCGCTTCGGCCTGCTGGCGCAGCTGTTCGGCCAGCAGAGGCGCGTGCGTGCGGGTGACATTCAAGCGATTATCGTGTTGCAGGCGTTGCCGTTGTGCCGTGTTCAACAACGACAGATTGCCAAGCTGCGTTGTCGGCGCGTCAAGCATCGCCAGCAGCAAGCCTTCAAAGCTGGCGCGAATCTGTTCGACAGCCTCTCCCGTAAAACGGTTACGCAAGTACAGGAACTCAATGCTCAGGGTGGTGCCGAGGTTGACGGCCAAGTCCATGGCGAAGTTGGTCACGTCGCGACCTTGTACCTCACCAAATTGCAGTTGGCCTTGGCCGGCTTCACGCAGGCGCTCGTCGATCGGGTAGTTCTCGAAGACAATGATGCTGTCGAAAAGTGCTTGGCCACCCAGGCCGGCCCAGCGCTGGATATCGGCCAGCGAGGCGTGCTCATGGTCACGGATATCCAGGTTGTAGGCTTGCAGCTCCAGCAGCCAGTCCTGTAGCGAAGTGGCCGGTTGTGGAGACTGAATCACTGGCAAGGTATTGATGAACAGCCCGAGCATTTCATCTGCGCCTGGCAGGCTCGCTGGCCGTCCGGCCACGGTGGCGCCGAAGCACACGCTGGCCTGCCCGGTGTAACGCTGCAACAGCAGCAACCAGGTGGCCTGGATCAGCGTGTTGGGCGTGACCCGCAGCGACTGGGCCAGCTCGCGCAGGCGCACGGTTTGCGCCGGGTCCCACTCCAGGTACAGCGCCGCATGCCCTTGCAATGTGGGGTCTGGACGTGAGGCCAGGCTGCTGGCCAGATGGGTAGGGCTGTCAAAGCCCGAGAACTTGCCGCGCCAGAACTGCTCAAGGGTGGCTTGCGGTTGTTGCGCCAGCCACTGGATATAGTCGCGGTAGCGCCCTGCACCCGGCGTTGAAGGCAAGCCGTCGTAGGCCTGCAGCACCTCGCCGAGCAGCCGAGAATTGCTCCAGCCATCGACCAGGATGTGATGGCCGGACCACAACAGGTGTACCCGTTGCTCGTCGAGCTGGACCAGGGTCAGGCGCATCAGCGGCGCCTGCAGCAGATCAAAGCCTTTGGCGTAATCCGCTGCGCTCAGTTGCGCCAGTGCCTGCGGCTCGACCTGGCGATCCCGCCAATCGAGCACGGTCACTGGCATTTGCACCTGGCGATAAACCAGTTGCAGCGGCTCGGCCAGTTGGCTGTCACTCCAGAAACCGGTGCGCAGGATGTCATGGCGGGCAATCACTGTGTTCCACGCCGCGCTGAAGCGCGCGATGTCCAGCCCCTCGACCGGTACCGCCATCTGATTGATGTACAGACCGGCTTCACCGGCTTCCAGGGTATGGAACAGCATGCCTTGCTGCATCGGCGACAGTGGGTAGATGTCTTCAATTCGTTCGGCTGCAACCGGCAGTGCGTGCAGCTGGGCCTGCTGCAGGCGTGCCAGAGGGAAGTCGGAGGGGGTAAAGCCGCGGTTGCGTGGATCGCAGCAATGGGCGATCAGGGCTTCGAGTTCGCGCTGGTAGTCATCGGCCAGGGCCTGAACCGTGGCGTGCTCGAACATCTGTTGGCTGAACAGCCAGCTCATGCTCAGTTCGCCATCGAAAATCTGCCCATTGAGGGTCAACCAGTTGCCCAGTTGTGCGTGCGGGCTTTGCTCCTGGCCACTGCCTTCAGCGGCCGGGGCGAACAGCGCGCCTTCATTGGCATCGAAGCTGCTGTCGAACTGACCCAGGTAGTTGAAGGTGATGCGTGGCTCGGGCAGTCCGGCCAGGCCATTGCCCAGGTGGCGCAGCACGGCATAGCCGACACCCTTGGCCGGGACTGCCCGCAGCTGCTCCTTGATCCCGCGCAGGCTCACGCCTGGGTCTTCATGAGCAGTCAGTAGCACCGGGAACAGGCTGGTGAACCAGCCGACCGTACGGGTCAGGTCGACGTCGTCAAACAAGGCTTCGCGGCCATGGCCTTCGAGCTGGATCGCCACCTGTGGGCGCTCAGTCCAGCGCGCAATCACCCGCGCCAGGGCGGTCAGCAGCAGGTCGTTGATCTGCGTGCGGTAGGCCAGTGGCGCTTCTTGTATCAGGCGGCGGGTGGTGTGTTTGTCCAGACGCAGTTGCAGGCCCTGGGCATGCTTGTTCTGCAGGCTGCCGCATGGATGATCCGCTGGCAAGTCGGTGTTGACGCCGTCCAGTTGCGCAGCCCAGTAGCCAAGCTCGTGGTCCAGTCCGCCAGACTTGACATGCTGTTCCAGGCGCTCGGCCCAGGTTTTCACCGAGGTGGTCCGGCCCGGCAGCTGCAGTGGCTGCTCGGTCAGCGCCTGGGTGTAGGCGCTCTGCAAGTCTTCGAAGAGAATTCGCCAGGACACGCCGTCGACCACCAGGTGGTGGATCACCAGCAGCAGGCGCTGGCTGTGGTCTTCCAGGGTCAGCAGGACGGCGCGCAATAGCGGGCCGTGTTGCAGGTCCAGGCTACGCTGGGTCTGGTTGGCAAGGTCGGAGAGGGTGGCCAGGGTCGCGGGCTGCTGTTCGAGCAACGGACGCGCCTGACGGTCGAGGAAGCGTGCCTGCCAGCCATCGTCGGTGTCGCTGAACACCAGGCGCAACGCGTCGTGCTGGTGCACCAGTGCCTGCAGCGCTTGTTCCAGCGCCTGGGCTTGCAGCGGACGGCTCGGCTTGAGCAGCACCGATTGGTTCCAGTGGTGACGCTCCTGACTGACCTCGGCGAAGAACTTGTGCTGGATTGGCAGCAACGGTGTGACACCGCTGGCGGGTGCCTGATCAATGGCCAGCAGGCCCTCGTCCAGGCTGGCGACGCTGGCCAGGTCCCTGACCGTCTGATGCTGGAACAGGTCCTTGGGGGTAAAGCGGATACCGGCCTGGCGCGCACGGCTGACCACCTGGATGGAGATGATCGAGTCGCCACCAAGTTCAAAGAAGTTGTCGGCCAGACCGATCTGCGCAACCTTCAGCACGTCTTGCCAGATCGCGGCGATTTGCTGTTCCAGCGCCGTACGCGGCGCCACGTAGGCTTTCTGCACACGGTTGGCATCAGGCTTGGGCAGGGCCTTGCGCTCCAGTTTGCCGTTGGGGCTCAGTGGCATCTGTTCGATGAACAGCAGCTGCGCCGGCACCATGTAGTCCGGCAGTGTCTGGCGCAGAGGTTCACGGATCGCTTCGCGCAGGACCTCCTGAGCATCCGGCGCCCACTCGCCAGGCACGACGTAGGCAACCAGGGCGCCTTCGATGGCCAACACCACCGCCTCACGCACCACGTCCTGTTCCATCAGGCGCGCCTCGATCTCGCCCAACTCGATGCGCAGGCCACGGATCTTCACCTGGTGGTCGATACGTCCACGGTAGTCGATAACGCCGTCAGCCCGCTGGCTGGCCAGGTCACCGGTGCGGTACAGGCGCTCGCCTTGGCCGAACGGGCTGGTGACGAAGCGCTCGGCGGTCAGCGCCGGGCGACGGTGGTAACCGCGCGCCAGGCCAATACCGCCCAGGTACAGCTCGCCGACCACGCCCACCGGCACGGCTTGCAGTTCGGCGTCGAGGACGTAGGTCTGCAAGTTGGCGATCGGCAGGCCAATCGGCACGCTGTCGCGGCCTTCCTCGCGGCAGGTCCAGTGAGTAACGTCGATCGCCGCTTCGGTCGGGCCATAGAGGTTGTAAAGCCCGACGGCCGGCAGCTTGGCCAGGACCTGGGTCTGAGCATCCACCGGCAATGCCTCGCCACTGCAGATGATTCGGCGCAAGCCGGTGCAACCGGTGACCTGTTCGTCGAGCAGGAACATCTGCAGCATCGACGGTACAAAATGCAAGGTGGTGACCTGGTGGGCGTGGATCAGCTCGACCAGGCGCCGCGGGTCGCGGTGATCGCCGGGGCCGGCCATGGCCAGGCGCGCGCCAGTCATCAGCGGCCAGAAGAACTCCCAGACCGAGACATCGAAGCTGAACGGGGTTTTCTGCAACACCGTGTCGCCCGCGCCGAGGCCGTAGGCTTGCTGCATCCAGCACAGGCGGTTGGTCAGGGCTTTATGGCGATTGCCAGCGCCCTTGGGCTTGCCGGTGGAACCGGAGGTGTAGATCACGTAAGCCAGCTGCTCGGGGTCCAGGGTCAACGCCGGGGCGTGCACAGGGAAATCTTCTAGCGCCAAACGGTCCAGGGCCAGCACGGGCAGTTCGGCTGGGCATGGCAGGCGCAGGTGCGACTGAGTCAGGAGCAAGGCAATGCGGCTGTCCTCGATCATGTAGGCCAGTCGTTCTTCAGGGTATTCCGGGTCCAGCGGCACATAAGCACCGCCGGCCTTGAGGATCGCCAGCAGGCCGATGACCATTTCCAGGCTACGCTCGACGGCGATGCCGACCAATACCTCAGGACCGACGCCCAAGGCGATCAGTTGGTGAGCCAGTTGGTTGGCGCGCTGATCCAGTTCGCGGTAGCTCAGTTGCTGCTCGCCCATGCACAGGGCTGGGGCATCGGGGGTGGCACGCACTTGCTGTTCGATCAGCCGGTGCACGGGAGTGTCCAACGGGTATGTGGCGGCGGTGGCGTTCCACTGCGCAACGATCTGCCGTTGCTCCTCGCCATCGAGCAACGGCAGACCGGCAATCGTGGCCTGCGGATCGGCGACGATACCCTGCAGCAGGTTCAGCCAATGGCGCGCCATGCGCTCGATACTGCGGTGCTCGAACAGGTCACTGGCGTAGATCAGTGCCGCTGACAGCCCGTGGCCGCTGTCCTGGGTTTCCAGGGTCAGGTCCAGTTGCGCAGTGCCGGCGTCCCACTCCAGTGCTTCGACCGTGAGGCCTGGCAGCGTCAGCGGTTCGGCCTGGCGCGTGGTGCTCTGGTGGTTGTACATGGCCTGGAACAGCGGGTTGTGGCTGAGGCTGCGCTCCGGTTGCAGCGCCTCGACCAGTTGCTCGAAAGGCAACTCCTGATGTTGCTGGGCACCGAGTGCCGCTTCCTTGGCGTGTTGCAACAGTTCGAGGAAGGAGCGGTGCGTGCTGAAGTCCGCTTTGAGCACCTGGGTATTGACGAAGAAGCCGATCAGACGCTCGGTTTCCAGGCGATCGCGGTTGGCGATCGGCACGCCGACGCGGATGTCATCTTGACCGCTGTAGCGATGCAGCAAGGTCTGGAACGAGGCCAGAAGCAACATGAACAGGGTGACTTCCTGCGCCTGGGCCAACTGGCGCAGTTGCTCGACCAGGCCCTCATCCAGTTGCAGGTCGACCCGCCCACCACGGGCGCTCAAGGTCGCCGGGCGTGGGTGGTCGGCAGGCAGTTCGAGCACGCCTTGGGCCCCGGCCAGCTGCGCGGTCCAGTAGTCCAGCTGGCGCTCACGCTCACCGACGGCCATCCACTGCCGCTGCCACACTGCGTAGTCGGCGTACTGGATTGCCAGGGGCGGTAAATCGGTCTGCAAGCCTTGGCTGCAGGCACGGTAATGCTGCACCAGCTCTTCGACCATGACCTGCATCGACCAGGCATCGGAAACGATGTGATGCTGCACCAGCAGCAGGACATGTTCATCGTCGCTGACCTGTAGCAGGTTGACCCGCAGCAGCGGCCCTTCACGCAGGTCGAATGGGCGCTGCACCTGGACCTTTACGTAGTCGCGGATTCGCAGCTCCTGGTCGGCACCGCTCGCCAGTGACTGCACCTCGAGGTGGAACGGCTCAGGCTCGGCGATGTGTTGCAGGGCCTGGCCATCGCTTTCGACGAAGCGGGTGCGCAGGCTTTCATGGCGGGCCAGCACCTGGTTGAATGCTGTTTGCAAGGCAGCGAGGTCAAGCTTGCCGCGCAGTTTCAGCGCCGCCGGAATATGGTAGGCCGCGCTCTCTGGCTGCAATTGCCAGAGGAACCACTGGCGCTCCTGGGCGTAGGACAACGGCAATGGCTGGCTACGGTCGACGCGGCTCAATGCGGGGTGTTCGTTGACTGCGGTCTGTCCCAGCGCCAGGCACAAGGCTTCAAGGGAGTTGTGCTCGAACAGGGTGCGTAGGGCGACATCGATACCCAGTTGCTGGCGGATGCGCGAACGGACCTGGGTGGCCAGCAGCGAATGGCCTCCGAGTTCGAAAAAGTTGTCGGCCAGGCCCACGCGTTCGACGTGCAGCACGGCTTGCCAGATCGCCGCGATCTGCTGTTCCAGCGCGCTGCGCGGCGCTACGTAGTCACGCTGCGCCAGGCTCGCATCGGGCGCGGGCAGGGCTTTGCGGTCGAGCTTGCCGTTGGTGGTCAATGGCAGGTTGTCGAGCAGCAGCACGTGCGCCGGAACCATGTAGTCGGGCAGCGCCGCTTTGAGTCGGGCCTTGAGTTGGGCGATGTCAGGACGCACACCTTCGGGTACTACATAGGCCACCAGGTGTGGGCCGGTGGCACTGTTTGGCGCCAGGACCACGGCATCGCGGATGCCTTCAAGGGCTTGCAGGCGGGTCTCGATCTCACCCAGTTCGATACGGAAGCCGCGGATCTTTACCTGGTGGTCGATGCGGCCGATGTACTCGATCACGCCATCGGCGCCGAAGCGTGCGAGGTCGCCCGTGCGATAGAGACGGCTGCCATCGTTGTCGAACGGGTTGGGAATGAAGCGGGTGGCGCTGAGGTCGGCACGGTTGAGGTAACCGCGGGCCAGACCCGCACGACCAACGTACAGCTCGCCGATGCAATTGTGCGGGACCGGGTTGAGCTGGGCGTCGAGCAGGTACCAGGACAGGTCCGGGATCGGCTCGCCGATGGGGCTGACGTTGGCCTGTTCTAGGTCGGCCAGCGACAGCGGTCGATAGGTGACGTGCACCGTGGTTTCGGTGATGCCGTACATATTGACCAGGCGCGGAGCCTGGTCGCCGAAGCGCTGGAACCAGGGGGCCAGGCTGCCGACATCCAGCGCTTCACCACCGAACACCACGTGACGCAGACGGTTGTCGCGCTGCTGGTTTTGCGCAGCGCAGGCCACGTGCATGAGCTGGCGGAAGGCCGAGGGGGTCTGGTTGAGGACACTGACGTCCTCGTCACAAAGCAGACGATAAAAATCGTCGGGCGAGCGCGTGATGTCCTGTGGCACGATCAACAGACGGCCGCCCTTGAGCAGGGCACCGAAGATCTCCCACACCGAAAAGTCGAACGCGTAGGAGTGAAACAGGCTCCAGACGTCGTTGTGGTCGAAGCCGAACCAGTCCTGGGTGGCGTCGAACAGGCGCAGCACATTGCGGTGCGGCAACAGCGTGCCTTTGGGCCTGCCGGTAGAGCCGGAGGTGTAGATGACGTAGGCCAGGTTATCAGGATGCACGGTGACGTCGGGGTTGCTGTCGGGCAAGCCTGCCGCGGCGCCGTCGAGGGTAAACGTCGCCAGCCCCGGCGGTACCGGCAAACGCTCAAGTACGGCCGACTGACCGAGGAGCAGGACGATGCCGCTGTCTTCGATCATGTAGGCCAGACGGTCGTCGGGGTACTGCGGATCAAGCGGCACATAGGCACCGCCGGCCTTGAGAATAGCGAGGATGCCGACGAGCATGTCGAACGAGCGCTCGCAGGCCAGCCCTACCAATTGGTCAGGGCCGATGCCCTGGGCGATCAGTTGGTGAGCCAGGCGGTTGGCGCGACGATTGAGCTGGTCGTAGTTCAGGTGCTGACCTGCGTGGGTCAGGGCGATGGCATTGGGGCGTCGTGCAGCCTGTTGCTCGATCAACTGATGCAGGCAATGTTCGACCGCAAAGCTGCGCGGCGCCGGGTTCCATTGGGCCAGGGTCGCGTGCTGTTGCGCTTCACCGAGTAGCTCCAGCTCACCCAGGCGCTGGTGCGGATCGCGGACGATCGCGCGCAGCAGGTTCAGCCAGTGACCGGCAAGCAGGCGCGCGTCCTGTTCGTCGAACAGGTCGCAGGCATAGATGAACGAAGCCCACAGGCCTTGCTCCGATTCGTAGGTGTTCAACGCCAGGTCGAACTGCGCGGTCTGGTTGGCCCACTCGATTGCTTCTACCGTCAGGCCCTGCACCTGGCTCGCCGCCTCGGTGTCGCTCGGCGCGGCGCTGAGGTGGTTGTAGACCACCTGGAACAGCGGGTTGTGGCTCATGCTGCGTTCCGGCTGCAAGGCATCGACCAACTGTTCGAACGGCAGGTCCTGATGAGCCTGGGCGCCGAGGGCGCGTTGCTTGACCTGTTGCAGCAGCTCGCTGAACGATTGTTGAGCGTCGATCTGCGCGCGCATCACCTGGGTGTTGACGAAGAAGCCGATCAGCCCTTCGGTTTCCACCCGATTGCGGTTGGCGATGGGCACACCGACACGGATATCGTCCTGGCCGCTGCAGCGCTGCAGCAAGGCCTGGAACGAAGCCAGCATCAGCATGAACAGCGTCACCCCTTGCTGCTTGGCCAGGGCTTTGAGCGCTTGGCCGAGGCTGGCCTCAAGCGCTACTTTGTACCGTCCGCCGCGGTCGCTGCGCAGCGCTGGGCGCGGGCGGCGGGCGGGCAGTTGCAATACCGGTTGCTCGTCACCCAGTTGCTCAGTCCAGTAAGCCAGTTGTTCTTCGCGCCCGCCGGCTTCCAGCCAGTGGCGCTGCCAGAGTGCGTAGTCGGCGTACTGGATGGGTAGCTCAGGCAGGGGGCTGCTGTGGCCAGCGAGGTAAGCGCTGTAACCGGTGACTAACTCCTTGACCATCACTTGCATCGACCAGGCGTCGGAGACGATATGGTGCTGCACCAGTAGCAAGACGTGATCGTCGGCCGCCAGGCGCAGCAATTGCACCCGCAGCAGCGGTCCGTTGTGCAGGTCGAACGGCCGGGCGATCTGCTCGGCGATGTAGGCCTGTAGCTGTTCAGCCTCAGCGGTTGGCGCCAAGGGCAGGGTCAGTTGCTCAATGGCAATGCAGCCCATGGGATCGATCAATTGCAGGCGTTGCTCATCCTTCTCGACGAAGCGCGTGCGCAGGCTCTCATGGCGCGCGACCAGGGCATCGAAACTGGCCTGCAGCGCCTGAGTGTCCAGGGTGCCGCGCAAGCGCAGGGCGGTGGGCAGGTTGTAAGCGCTGCTGCTCGGATCCAGGCCCCAGAGGAACCACTGGCGCTCCTGGGCAAACGACAGCGGAACATGCTCAAAGGCCTCGCGGGTCGTCGGGATCGGCAGACGGGCGATGTTCACGCCCTTGCTGACCATCTGTTGATAAAGCGTTTTGCGCTGGGCTGTTGGCAACTTGATGAAGCGTTCGATCAAGTCGGACAGGGCTTTACTTTGCATCATTGAGTCTCCAGCACATCGAGCAGATCGAACAGATCGGTCAATTCGGTTTCAGTGGTTGGCGCGACTGGGGCCGGCAAGCGCCGGGCAAAGTCTTCCAGGCTTGCGCTTTCGAACAGCGCCGCCAGCGGCGCCTCGATGGCCAGTTCCAGGTGGATGCGCGAGGTGACCTGGGTGGCCAGCAGCGAGTTGCCGCCCAAGGCGAAGAAGTTGTCATCCAGGCCGACCTGCTCGGCCTTGAGCACGGTCTGCCAGATCCTCGCCACGGCCTGTTGCAGTGCACTTTCTGGCGCGCGGAACAGGTGTTCCGGGCCGTGGGTTTCCAGGCGGGCCAGGGCTTTGCGGTCGAGCTTGCCGTTGGCATTGCGCGGCATCTGCTCCAGCACCTGGTACAGGCTGGGGTTCATGTAGACCGGCAGGCGGCGCTTGAGGAAGCTGCGCAAGGCGTCCAGCCCACCGTGGTCGGCACGCGACTCTGACTCCAGGGTGAGGAACGCCACCAGTTGCTTGCCCAGCGCATGCTCAACCACCAGCACTGCGGCTTCGCGAATCCCCGGGAACTGGCTGATCTGTGCCTCGATTTCACCCAGCTCAATGCGAAAGCCGTTGACCTTGACCTGCTGGTCGACCCGGCCCAGGTATTCCAGGGCGCCATCGTCCTTGCGCCGCCGCGCCAGGTCGCCGGTCTTGTACAGGCGCTCACCCGGCTGCAAGGCGAAGGGGTTGGGCACGAATACACTGACGGTCTTGCCGGGGTCCGCGCAGTAGCCGCGGCCGACCCCGACACCGGCGATACAGAGTTCACCCACGGCGCCGTCGGGCACCGGGCACAGGTAGTCATCGAGCAGGTACAGGCGATTGTTGTCGGTGGGGTAGCCGATAGGAATGTAGGTGCGCGCGGTCGAAGCCGGGTCGATCTGATAGAACGCCACGTCGTCGGAGCACTCGGCCGGGCCGTAGGCATTGATCAGCGGGATGCGCGGGTAGCGTTGCAACCAGGCGGCGGCGGTCTCGGCAGGCAGCGCTTCGCCGGTGGGCAGCAGCCAGCGCAGAGCCGCCAGTTCGCTGTGCTGCTCTTCGAGCAGGGCCTGGATCAGCGCCGGAACGATCTCCACCACCGTCACCCGTTGCTGCTCGATCTCCGCCAGCAGGCGTGCCGGATGTTTGGAAACCTCGTCGGGAATGATGCGCACCTGGGCGCCGCACAGCAGCGCGGTCAGGAACTGCCAGACCGAGATGTCGAACGACTGCGAGGCGGTCTGGGCGATGATGTCGGTGCGGTCCAGGCTCAGGTACGGCACCTTGCTCAACTGGTTATTGAGCATGCCTGCCTGTTCGACCATTACTCCCTTGGGCAGGCCGGTGGAACCCGAGGTGAAGATCACGTAGGCCAGGCTGTTCGGGGCGCTGTAGATGCCCGGACGGCTATCGCTGTAGTCGCCGGCGAGCAGCGTTTCCCAGACCAGCAGTTGCACTGGCTGCGCCAGGGTTGCCAGCAATGCCTGCGCACGTTGTTCATAGCGGGCGCTGCAGATCAGTACCGGGGTGCGGCTGGCGGCCAGGATGTTGGCAATGCGTTCATCGGGGTGGCTCGGGTCCAGCGGCAGGTAACCGGCGCCGGCCTTGAAGGCGCCGACGATGCTCGCCAGCAGCTCCAGGCTACGCTCGGCGAGCAATGCCACCGGTTGGTCCTGGGTGACGCCATGGGCGAGCAAGGCATGGCCCACGCGGTTGGCCTGGCGGTCCAGCTCGGCATAATTCCAGGCGCGGTCCTGGCAACTGGCGACTTGCTGTTGGCCGTGTTGATCGACCTGTGCCTCGAACAGCTCGATGAACGAGCGGTCCAGGGCGTGGGTCACTTCGGTCTGGTTGTGCTGCAGGATCCATTCGCGGTGCTCGCCACGCTCCAGTTGCGCCACCTGCTCCAGGGGGGCCTGCAACTGGCCGGGCAGGGCTATCAGGAACTGCTGGAACTGCGCCAGCAAGGTGTCCATGGTCGCCCGGTCGAAGTAGCGCGTGTCGTACGACAGGTGCAGACCGAGTTGCTCGCCGGGGTACACCACGACGGTAATCGGGTAGTTGGTGTGGGTACGCGATGACTCGGAGATCACCCCCATGTCCTGGGCATCGAGGCCGACCGAAGCGGCCATCGGCGCATTCTCGAAGACGAACAGGCTGTCGAACAGTTGCTGGCCCTTTTGCAGCTCACTGCAGGCCTGGATGTTGACCAGGGGTAGGTAGTCGTATTCACGCAGCGAGACGTTGGTCTCGAGGATGCCGTGCAGCCAGTCCAGGGTGCTGCTGCGCAGGTCCGGTGACGGCAGCGTGATCCGCAGCGGCACGCTGTTGATGAACAGGCCGACGGTGTCCTGCATTTCGGGAATATGTGCCGGGCGCCCGGACACGGTCACGCCAAAGACAATGTCGCGTGAGCGGCTGTGATGGTGCAGGGTCAGCGCCCAGGCAGCCTGGACGAAGGTATTGACGGTCAGCCGCTGCTGGTTGGCCGCCTCCAGCAGTTGCGCGCTCTGCTCGCTGCTGAGCCAGGTGTAGTTGTCGTCGATCACCGAATGCGCTGCAGCGCTGACCTGCGGGCGGTCAGTGGGCAACGGTGTGGCCTGTTCCAGGCCTTGGAGCTGGGCTTGCCAGAACTGTTGCGCGGCTAGCGGATCCTGCGCTTGCAGCCACTCGATGAAGTTGCGAAAGCGATAGGGGGTACTCAGCTGGCTGGGGCGGCCCTCACGTGCGGCGTGGTAGATCTCGAAAAAGTCAGCCATCAGCAGTGAACGACACCAGGCATCGATGAGGATGTGGTGGTTGCTCATGACGAAGCGATGGCTCTGGTCGGCCAGCTTGATCAGTTTGAAGCGGATCGGTGGCTCTTTGGCCAGGTCAAAACCGGCTTCGCGCTCTTCGCGCAGCAAGTCGATGATGCGGGGTTCGGCCTGTTCCAGGGCCAGGTCACTGAGGTCGAGCAACTCGACCTGCACCTTGCTGTTTCGGTGGATCACCTGCAGCAGCTCGCCGCCGGTGTTCCACAGGAACGAGGCGCGGATCGCCTCGTAACGCTGTACCACCTGCTGCCAGGCGGCATCGAACAGGGTGTAGTCGATGGCTTCGCGGATGGTGTAACACTCTTGCATGAAGTAGATGCCTGAGTGCTTCTCCAGCAGGGTATGCACCAGCAGGCCTTCTTGCATCGGCGACAGCGGGAAGATGTCATCGATGTTGCGTACCGGGATCGGCAGAGCGTCGAGCTGCTGCTGGCTGAGCGTGGCCAGGGGGAAGTCCGAAGGCGTCAGGCCCAGATGCGCGCCGCTGCTGCAGTGTTCGATCAGTTGCTCCAGCGCCTCGCGGCAGTGCTGTGCCAGTTGCTCAATCTGGGCTTGGGTGAACATCTGCTGGCTGAAGTTCCAGGCCATGTTCAGGCGGTTGTCGTAGATTTGGCTGTTGATCGTCAGCCAATTGCCCAGTGGGGTATCGGCGCTCCTCTCTTCGCCGACCGGTTCGCCACTTGGGCTGAACAGGGCACCGTTGTCGCCATCGAAGCTGCCGTCGAACTGGCCCAGGTAGTTGAAGGTGATGCGCGGTTGAGCCAGCGCCGCGAGCTGTTCGCGCACGGTGCTGTCGCCCAGGTAGCGCAGCGCGCCATAGCCGATGCCCTTGTTTGGCACTGCACGCAGTTGTTCCTTGATGGTCTTGATTGAGCTGCCCAGCTCAGCCTGGGGCGACAAGCGCACCGGGTAGAGGCTGGTGAACCAGCCGACGCTGCGGGTCAGGTCGATGTCGTCGAACAGCTCTTCACGGCCGTGGCTTTCCAGCTGTACCAGCACCTCAGTCTGGCCACTCCAGCGCTGTACGGCACGGGCCAGGGCGGTCAGCAGCAGGTCGTTGATTTGCGTGCGGTAGGCGGCGGGGGCACTCTGCAACAACTGACGGGTGTGGGCTTGGCTCAATTGCACTGCGACGCTGCCGGCGTAGCGGCCAAGCAGGCTGCCTTGGGCATTGGCGCCCGGCAGGTCGCCGACTGCGCCCTGCAGTTGCGTCTGCCAGTAGTGCAACTCGGCTTGGACCGCGGTGCTGCGGGCGTGCTCGCGCAGGCGCTCTCCCCAGGCTTTGAACGCACTGGTCTTGGCCATCAGCTTGGGTACTTGCCCGACTTCAAGTTGCTGGTAGACCTGCTGCAGGTCTTCGAACAGGATGCGCCAGGACACACCATCGACCACCAGATGGTGGATCACCAGTAACAGGCGCTGGCTGCCGTCGGCGAGGGTCATCAGTACCGCGCGCAGCAATGGTCCATTGTTCAGGTCGAGGCTGCGTTGGGCCTCGTTACTGACGGCTTCCAGCGCTTGGGCATCAGCCACTGGACATCGCCACAGCAGTTCGCCTGCGTCGGCTACGGCGCCATGGATGGCGTGCCAGCCGTTGTCGTCCTGGCGAAAGCGCAGGCGCAGCGCGTCGTGGTGTTCGACCAGCACGGCCAGGGCTTGGCGCAGGGTGTCCGGCTGCAGGGCGGTGGCGGGCTTGAGCATCACCGACTGGTTCCACTGCTGGCGGCGGTCGATGTCACTGGCAAAGAAGGCCTGCTGGATCGGCAGCAGGGGGGCTTCGCCGTGTACCGGGCCCTGATCGGTCTGGACGCTGTTTTCACCCCATTGCGCAACCTGGGCCAGGCTGCGGATGGTCTGGTGTTTGAACAGGTCTTTGGGGGTGAAGCGGATGCCTGCCTGGCGGGCGCGGCTGACCACCTGGATGGACAGGATCGAATCACCGCCCAGTTCGAAGAAGTTGTCATTGACGCCGATCGGATCGAGCTTGAGCACGTCCTGCCAGATGGTGCTGATCTGTTGCTCCAGGGCATCCCCAGGTGCCTGGTATGCGCGTTGTCCCTGGGGCGTGTCGAGGGCGGGCAGGGCGCGGCGATCGAGCTTGCCGTTGGCGGTCAGCGGCAGGCTGTCGAGGAACAGGTAATGGGCCGGGACCATATAATCCGGCAGGCTCTGCAGCAGGGCGTCGCGCAGGCTGGCGGCGGTATGCTCGAAGGTTTGGGCGCTGGCCAGGTACGCGACCAGTTGTGCACCGTTGGCGGTCGGTTGTGCCAGTACCGCCGCTTCGGCGATACCTGGCTGTTGCAGCAAGTGGGCTTCAATCTCGCCCAGCTCGATGCGCAGGCCACGGATCTTGACCTGGTGATCGATACGGCTCAGGTAATCCAGATTGCCGTCGGCACGGCGGCGCGCGAGGTCGCCGCTGCGGTACAGGCGCTCACCGTTGCTGGCGAAAGGATCGGGTACGAAACGCTCGGCGGTCAGGCCTGGACGCTGGTGGTAGCCGCGGGCCAGGCCAGCACCGGCGATGCACAGTTCACCGGCACTGCCTTGTGGGCACGCTTGCAACTGAGCGTCGAGTACATAGACGCGGACGTTGTCGATCGGCAGGCCGATCGAGGCAATGGCGCTGTCGACCAGGCCGTCAATGCTGTGGTGGCAACTGTCGATGGTCGCTTCAGTGGGGCCGTAGAGGTTGATGATGCGACCGCGCCACAGCGCTTGCAATTGAGTGACCAGCGCCGCGCCCAGGGCTTCACCGCCGAGCAGCACCAGGCGCAGGCTGGCCAACTGAGCCGCGTCAGCCTGGGCCAAGAGCGCCTGCAACAGCGACGGCGCCATCTGCAGCACGGTGATGCGCTCGGCCGCGATCTCTTGCCACAGCAGCGACAGGTCCTGGCTCAGGGCTGGGCTGGCCAGTTGCAACTGGGCGCCGTTTTGCAGGGGCAGCCAGAATTCCCAGACCGAGGCATCGAAGCTGATCGCGGTCTTTTGCAGTACCCGGTCCTCGGCCTGGAGTTGCAACGCCTGCTGCATCCAGGCCATGTGGTTGGCCAGCGCCCCGTGGCGAACCTGAACGCCCTTGGGTTGGCCGGTGGAACCGGAGGTGTAGATCATGTAGGCCAGGTGCTCAGGGTCGACCGCTACCTGGGGCGCGACGCCGGGATAGCTCAACAGTTCGTCGCCGGTGCCACTCAGGTACAGCGCCTGGATACCCGTCGGCAACGGGATGCCGTGGTTGTGCTCAGCCGGCTGCAAGACCAGCGTGATGCCGCTGTCCTGCATCATGTAGGTCAGGCGTTCGCGCGGGTAATTCGGGTCCAGCGGCAGGTAGGCACCTCCGGCCTTGAGGATTGCCAGCAAGCTGACCACCAGTTCGACGCTGCGCTCCAGGGCGACGCCGACGAACACTTCGGGCCCCACCCCCAGTTCAATCAGCCGATGGGCAAGGCGATTGGCCCGGCATTCGAGGTCGGCATAGCTGAGCGATTGCCCGGCGCACGCCACGGCCAGGCGCTCAGGCGTGCGGGCGGCTTGTGCAGCGACCTGCAGATGCACGGCGGGCAAGTTTGGCCGCGCCACGGCGTTAGGATTGCCAGCGGCCAATAGCGCCCGTTGCTCGTCGCGGTCGAACAGGGTCAGCTCGCCCAGCGCGCACTGTGGCCGTTCGAGCAGGTCAGCCAACAGGTTCTGCCAGTGGCGGGCCAGGCGCTCAACACGGGCCGCCTCGAACAAGGTGCTGTCGTATTCGAAGCGGGCCTGGAGGTTGCGCGGGCTGTAGGCGATGTCCAGCGACAGGTCGAATTTGGCTTCCTGCTGACCCAGCGCGAGGAATTCCAACGCCAGGTCAACAAAACGCAGCGGGCCCTGTTCGCCGGCGTCGACACGCCAATTGAACAGGGTCTGGAACAGCGGGTTGGCCTGGCTGCTACGCTGCAGCTGCAAGTCCTCGAGGATCAGCTCCACGGGGTAGTCGGCATGCTCCAGGGCGGCCAGCGACTGCTCGCGTAGCACGTGTAAAAAACTCAGTACCGGTTGGCTGCCATCAAGCTGCGCACGGTAGATCTGGCTGCTGACGAAGTAACCCACCAGTTCCTGGGTCTGGGCCTGGTTGCGGCTGGCGTTGGGCACGCCAACGGTAAAGTCGCTCTGCCCGGCATGACGACCGAGCAGCAGTTGCCAGGCACCGAGCATGACCACGAACGGGGTCAGGCCGTGAGCCTGGCAGAAGGCATTGAGGCGGCTCAGCAGGGGCGCAGGCAGGTGCGCGGTGAAGCTGCCAGCGACCGCCACCCGGTCTTCGGCGCGAGGGCGGTCTACGGGCAAGTCGAGCGGAACAATCTGCTCGCCCAGGTACTCGCGCCAGTAGCGGGCAGCCTTGGCATGCTGCGGTGTAGCGGGGTAGTCCTGGCGCTGCCAACGGGCATAGTCGGCGTATTGGATGGCCGGGCGCGGTAGGGCCTGGCTGTCGCCTTGCAAGGCGCTGCGGTAAGCGCTGGCCAGGTCTTGCATGAGAATCGGGTTGGACCAGGCGTCCGAGACAATATGGTGCATGTTCAGCAGCAGCACATGACGGTCTTGCGCCAGGCGGATCAGGCTGGCGCGGATCAGTGGTGCGCCGCTCAGGTCGAACGGCTTTGCCGCCTCAGCCAGTAGTCGCTGCTGCAACTGGGTATCGCGTTCCTCTGTACCGAGAGCTGACAGGTCCTCGCGTTGCAGCTGCAGGTACGCCTGCGGCTCAAGCACTTGCATGGGCAGGCCGTCGATTTCCTCGAAACGCGTTCTGAGGATGTCATGGCGCTGGATAACCTGCTGCAGTGCTGCTTGCAGGGCATCGGCCGCCAGTTCACCCTCCAGCGACAAGGCGCGAGGCACGTTATAGGCAGAACTCTGTGGCGCGAACTGTTGCACAAACCACAAACGTTGCTGGGCGAACGACAGCGGTTGTGGCTGCTGGTCGGTGTTGGCTGCGATGGCGTCCGGGGTACCTGCCTCGTCGGCCATGAGCAAGGCCAGCAGGTCGTCTTCGGGAAGGGAGTACTCTGGGTTTATCATCGATCTCGTCGCCGTCGGCAGAGGAATTGTGCGTTCTCAGAAAGACGAAGGACGACGAGTCGGATTTACACGTGAAGCGGCGAACCACGGGCGTTCGCCGCGGGGGCGTCAGGCGAAGCTGGGCTCGCTGACGACCTTGCCGGCCTGCATGCGCACCAGGTGGTCGGCGATGTCGAAATAGCGATCGTCGTGGGAGATGACGATGATGGTCTTGCCCAGGCGTTTGAGGTCCGGCAGCAGCTCGGTGTAGAACACGCGGCGGAAGGCCGGGTCTTGGTCGGCTGCCCATTCATCGAACACCAGTACCGGGCGTTCGTCCAGCCAGGCGCTGACCAGGGCCAGGCGCTTGCGCTGGCCGGTGGACAGGTCGGTGGTGGTGAAGGCGCCGTCACGTATGCTGACTTTGTGCGCAATCTCCAGGCGCTCCAGGTATTGCCCAGCATCGGCAGGCAAGCTGCGGCCGTCTTTCATCAAATCCTCGAAGAGGAAGTAGTCGGCGAAAATCGTGGTGAAATGCTGACGGTAGTCGTCCAGGCTTTGCGCATCGACGGCCTTGCCGTTGAGCAGCACCTGGCCCTGGTGCGGCGTGTAGAGGCCCAGCAGCAGTTTGATCAGGGTGGTTTTGCCGCAGCCGTTTTCACCGACGATAAACAGGATCTCGCCCGGTGCGATACTCAGGTTGACGGGCCCCAGGGTGAACGGGTCGCTGCCGGGTACCGCCGGAAAACGGTACTGCACGTTGCGCAGCTCCAGGCGTTCGAGTACCGGCGCCGGGCCCGGCTCGGCGCTGAGCAGCAAGTGCGGCTCAGGCGAGGAGAAGCGCTCGGCAAGATCAGCGATACGGCGAAAGGCGATTTGTGCGCGGCTGATGATCGGCAATGTACCAATCAGACTTTCCAGCGGACCTTTCATGTACAGCAGCACCAGCACGAAGCCGCTGATCACCGCCGGGTCGTTGCTGGGCCACAGTGATTGCAGCGCCAGAACCAGACCGATGACCACGAAAAACAGCATCGTGCCCAAACTCTTGGCGATCACGAAGATGTTGATCGAGCGCACATGGGTGTCACGGATGTGGTCGGCGGTGCCCTCAATGTTGCGTTTAAGCATGGCCTGTCGGCGCGGGCGGTGAATGCGCAGTTCCTTGGCGCCTTCGGCAATGGCCTGGTAGTGTTTCTGCAGATCGTCCTCGGCTTCGCGCGCGGCGTTGAAGCCGCGGCGGCCCTTGCTCTGGGCGACGTACTGGATGGCCGAGCCAAGGCCGATGGCGACCAGGGTCAGAGCAAAAATGGGCAGTGACAGGCTGGCCAGATAACCCAGACAGCCGACCACTACGGTCAGGGAAATGGCCAGGGGGGCAAAGGAGAAGGCGAAATCGCTGATGGTATCGACGTCGTGGGTCAGCACGGGAATCAGGCGATGACTGCGATAACGTTCAATCTGCTCGATGGGCGCCGACAGCACCTTGGCACCCAGGTCCTTGCGCAGTCTGGCGATCACATGCTGGCCGACGTAGTTGGTGCCGATGTCGGCGGCAATGCTGCTGAGCAAGGCCACCACGCACAGGCCAATGAAGGCCAGGACGATGCCGTTGCTCATGCCGTCGTCATTGTGCAGGCCCTGGTTGACGGTGGCGAGCAAGGCCGTGACGGCCAGGCCGCCGATGATGCCCAGGACGATAGAAGAAAACACCACCAGGCGATAGGGCTTGAGCAGGCTCAAGAGTTCGCGGGTGGCGCTACGCGATGCTGCGGTCATGAAACTACCTCGTTCGCAACGGGCTGGGAGCCTAGGGCGGGGAGGGCTGGCCCGCAGAGCGGGCGCTAGCCGTGTGTTGAAAGACGAGCCAGGTGTGGGTGGATTTAACGCTGCCAACTGGCTGTCGGCCCGTGCTCAGGGCTCAGAGTTCGCGTACCACGCGAAAGCCGATCCAGTCGCCGCGGGTTTCCGGCCGGCGGTAATTACGGTTGCCGGAGCGGGAGAAAATCGGCGCTTCGGTCCAGTCGTTGCCGCGGATCATGCGTACCACGCAATCGCCTTGGGTCCAGGCGCTGCCGTCACTGGGCGCACCCGCGTAGCTGTCGTTCTGGCAGTCGGCGGTCCACTCATAGACGTTGCCGTGGGCGTCGTAGATGCCAAAGGCGTTAGGCGCGTAGCTGCCCGCCGGGGCAAGGTAGCTGAAGCCGTCTTCGGGGCCATAGGTGTTGGCATGCTTGGCAATGCTGTAGGCCTTGCCTTCATCACGCGGGAAGGGCTGCGGGCCTTTGCTGCCGCCGCGGGCGGCGTATTCGCGTTCGGCTTCGCTGAGCAGGCGATAGTGTTTACCTGTCTTTTTCGACAGCCAGGCGGCATAAGCTTGGGCTTCGTGGAAGTCCATGCACACGGCCGGATAGCGATGCTTGTCGCCGCGCTTGTACTCGTCGCTGAGCGCGTAGCGCGGTACGCCGGCAAGGCATTCGCGGCCAGGGCGGTCGTCGCCATTGGGCATCGTGTAGCCGCTGTCCTTGAGGTAGGCATTCCACTCACCGCTGAGCACCTGAAAGCGGCTCATGGCCAAGGGCTTGGCGAAGGTTACCTCGTGCATCGGGCCTTCATCGGCCTCGCGGCCCTGTTCGTCTTCCGGCGTGCCCATGGTGAAAGTGCCGGCCGGTAGTACAACCAGCTCCGGGCAATCCTTGCAGTCTTTGAACACTTCGCCTGGCTTGGGCGGTTCGCTGGCCTGGACCAGGCCGGGGACGAGGCTGGCGAACAGGGCGCCGAGGGCCAGGCCCGTAATAGCCTTGGCGGTCGAGGTGCGGGGCTTCGGTGAGTTCATTGGTCTCTCGGTTTCACATAATGGAAAAGGGCGGCACTAGACGGCCTTGGCCAGGATGGCCATGAAGCGCTCGATCTCGGCTTCGTTGTTGAGCAGGCCCGGAGCGGTGCGTACCACCGGTCCAACGTCACGGTTGACGGCGTCGGCGACGACACGTTGCTTCATCAGTTCGGCGGCCACCTTGTCGCTGTCCTTGCCCTTGACGCGAAAGAAGCTGAAACCTGAAGACAAGGCCGGATGGGTCGGTGTCACCAGCTCGATCTGCGCCATGGCCTGCAGGCGTTGACGCAGTTCGGCGTTGAGCTGGTGGATGCGTGCCTGAACTTCGGCCTTGCCCAGTTGCAGGTGCAGTTCAAAGGCTTTGTCCAGGGCCCAGCGGTGCTCGAAGGCGTGGTAGCCGCCGGGGGTCATGCTGGTGGCGAAGTCGCTGTCCTGGGAGAAGGTCGGTATCAGCGGGGTGACATCGTTGAGTTGTTCCGAGCGTGAGCAGATGATGCCGGTGCCGCGTGGGCCGAACAGCCATTTGTGCGTGCCGGCGATGAAGAAATCACAGTGCATGTGCGGAAAGTCGAGGTCTTCCACGCCAAAGCCATGGACACCGTCCACCACGTAAAGGATGCGGTCCTTGTCGTCGCGCTTGCGGTTGTGCTCGGCGACCAGTTCACCAATCTCGCCGATGGGCAGTTTGACGCCACTGCCCGAATGCACCCAGGTCATGCCCAACACGCGGGTGTTCGCGCGGATGTTAGCGGCGATATTACCCAGGACCTCGTCACTGGATACCTGCTGGGGCGCTTTGAACAACTCGATGCGCCGAACCTGGGTGCCTTCGCGCTCGGCGCGAAAGTTCAGCACATGATGGGTCGAGTAGTGCTCATGACGGGTGGTGAGAATTTCCTGGTCGGGGCGCACGTGAATGCCGCCATAGATCATCGCCAGACCTTCGGTGGTGCTGCCGGTGAGGGCGATCTGCGCCGGCTTGGCGTTGAGGTATTTTCCGGCCCAGCGCCGTACTTCGGCTTCGCGGGTCCAGGTTTCCTCCAGGTCCCAGTCCATCGCCAGGCCAGGGTTGCGGTCGAGGTTGGCGCGATGCACGGCTATGGCCTCGCGTACCGGTCTGGGGTGCGAGGTGACCAGAAAGTTGGCGAAATGAATGTAGTTGGGGTCCTGGTCGAACAATTGGCGAAACTGCGCCCACTTGTCGCCACTGGGCGTCGCTGCCGGCAGACTGGCCAGGGCATTGGGGGCCAGTGTGCTTGCCAGTGGCAGGGCAGCGGCGAACAGCCCGGCCTGTTTGAGAAATGTTCTACGGTCGGTCATGGCTTGGTTTCATCGCGCGCTGAGGGGTTTGGAGGATTGCTGAACCTGAGCCCAGGCCCTGAGGAAGTTGGCGCCCCAGAGCTTGCTGATATCGGCTTCGGCGTAACCGCGGCTCAGCAGTTCGGCGGTGACGTTACGGACCTGGCTGACATCCTCGAAACCCTTGAGGCCGCCGCCGTCGTTGAAGTCGGAGCTGATGCCAACGTGATCGATGCCGATGGTCTTGACCGCATGATCGATGGCGTTGCCGAAGTCCTGGAGGGTGGCCTTGGGCTCGTCGGCAAGGATCGCGTACAGCGCTTTGGCGTACTCGCCAAAACGTTGTTCGGGCCAGCTGGCAATCACCGGATCGCCCGGCATCAGCGCCCAGGCCTGGTTGGGCAACGCGGGCAAGTCGAAACGTTGGCGCAGCTGATCGAGCCGCTCGCGGGTCGCCTGGCTGATCGGGCGCAGGTAGTCGCCGTAGGTGGGGATCATGACCACGCCGCCGCTGTCGCGGATCAGGCGCATTTCATCGTCGCTCAGGTTGCGCGGGATATCCACCAGCGCCCGCGGGCCGGAGTGCGAGGCCACCAGGGGCGCGCGGCTGAGGGCGCTGACCTGGCGCAGGGCCTGGCTGGACATCTGCGACACATCAATGATCACCCCCAGGTCGTTGAGGCGGCGGACCGCCTGCTGACCAAGTGGTGAAAGGCCGCCGAGGGCGTCGGCACGGTCCTGAAAGAAGGGCATCGGCCGTGAGGAATCAGCCCAGGCGTTATTGCCCACATAGTTGAAGCCGAACATGCGCAGACCGCGGGAGGCCCAGAGGTCCAGCTGGTTGATGTCGGTGCCCAACGGGTAGGCGTTGAGCATGCTGATGAAGATCGCGAACTTGCCTTCGCCTTGCAGCCTGCGTACGTCGTCAGGGCTGTAGGCGATGGCAGCGCGCTCGGGAAAGTCGCGGGCGATGTTGCTGATGATGCGGTAGCTGGCTTCCTGTTGTGCGCGTGCTTGCGCAACGAATTCGGCCGTGGGGCGGTGAGGTGCACCTTCGCCTTGCCAGATGGGCGGCCAGCCGAACACCGTCAGCGCTGCAGCGGACAGGCCGCCACGCTGCAGTTTGGGCAAATCGAACTGGCCGAGGCTGTCGCCATCCACCGGGTTGTGCGCACTGCCCAGGGTCAGTGGCACGCTGACATGGCCATCGAACGACAGCAGGCGTTGCTGCACCTCATTCGCTTGGCGTATGACCGCGAAACTGTAGCCGGGATTGTCCCGGTAGCCCTGACCCCAAGCCCACCAGCTGGCGCCTGCGCCAAGCGCGAGGAGCACCGGCAGGCCGTAGCGCAGGGTGTTCTGCCAACGTGGTCGTGTCATTGCCTTCTCTTGGTTCGCTGCTGTCTGGGGTGGACGAGCGCGGCAAGGAAAAATTTACCGTCAGAGCAAGCGCCAGGCGTGCGGGAACCGCCGCTCTGCAACAGGGGTTAAATTTTCCGCCATTGGTCTCGTTCCTAGTCAACAGACGACCTGCCGCCTCGCCAATGACCGACAGGGTTACTTTGTTTTCACCCCGACCATCGGGGCTTATCTAGAGGACACTGGATATGACTCAGGCAATTGAATCGGCCGTCGTTCACGACCTGATCGGCATCGGCTTCGGCCCTTCGAACCTGGCGCTGGCCATCGCCCTGGAAGAACGGGGACAACTGCAGGGCCCGCTCGATACGCTGTTTCTGGACAAGCAGGCGGACTACCGCTGGCATGGCAACACCTTGGTCAGCCAGAGCGAGCTGCAGATTTCCTTCCTCAAGGACCTGGTGACCCTGCGCAACCCGACCAGCCCCTATTCGTTCGTCAACTACCTCAAGCAGCATGGCCGCCTGGTGGACTTCATCAACCTCGGCACCTTCTATCCCTGCCGGATGGAATTCAATGATTACCTGCGCTGGGTGGCCTCGCATTTCGAAGCGCATAGCCGCTATGGCGAGGAGGTATTACGGGTGGAGCCGGTGCTGAACAGTCAGCAGGTCGAGGCGTTGCGGGTGATATCGCGCGATGCCCGCGGGGTGGAAATTGCCCGTACGACGCGCTCGCTGGTCCTCAGCCCAGGTGGTACGCCGCGTATTCCGGCCGTGTTCGAAGGGCTCAAGAGCGATGCCCGGGTGTTTCACCATTCCCAGTACCTGGCGCGGATGGCGGCGCAACCTTGTGTCGACAACAAACCCATGCGCATTGCCATTGTCGGCGGCGGGCAGAGTGCGGCAGAGGCGTTCATCGACCTCAATGACAGCTATCCGTCGGTGCAGGTCGACCTGATCATTCGCGGTTCGGCGCTCAAGCCGGCTGACGACAGTCCGTTCGTCAACGAGGTGTTCTCGCCCGAGTTCACTGACCTGGTGTTCCAGCAGCCGGCCAGCGAGCGTGAACGCCTGATCAACGAATACCACAACACCAATTACTCGGTGGTCGATCTGGACTTGATCGAGCGCATTTACGCGATCTTCTACCGGCAGAAAGTCTCGGGTGTGGCCCGTCACAGTTTCCATACCTTGACCACCCTGGAGCAGGCGCGCAGTACCGAGCAGGGTGTGGAGCTGCTGATGCGTAACAACGCTACCGGTGAAACTCAGGTGCAGCACTATGATGCGGTGGTGCTGGCGACCGGTTATGAGCGCCAACTGCATCGCCAGTTGCTGGCGCCGCTGGACGCTTATCTGCAGGGTTATGAAGTCGACCGCAGCTATCGTCTGCTGACCGACGAACGCTGCAAGGCCAGTCTGTATATGCAGGGGTTCAGTCAGGCCAGTCACGGTTTGAGTGATACCTTGCTGTCGGTCCTGCCGGTGCGTGCCGACGAAATTGCCGCGTCACTGTATGAGCAGGATAAGCTGCGTGGGCACCAGCGTGTGGCTCAGGTTTCGCTGTTGGCCACCGCCAGTTGAGTGCCAGGCTGGAAGATGTTCTTGGGGGTGGGGCGTAGGGCGCGAGCTATTCCGTTGATTGGGTGACGCTACCGGCCCCAGCATAGTGCGAGGCATTGCACTGCTTTTGTGGGAGCTGGTCTTGCCAGCGATGCAGGCACCGCGCAGCAACTGACACTGTGTCGATACCATCTCCGGCAAGACCGGCTCCCACAATCTGTGAAGAGCCGTTTTTTTGCTGCAGTACTCAGGGCGTCAAGCCAGCAACCGGCGCCGAGGCTTTTTGTACCTGTTCCCAGACCCGCAGGAAGTTGCCGGCCCACAGCTTACTGATATCGGCCTCGGTATAGCCACGGCTGAGCAACTCGGCGGTGACGTTGCGAATTTCGCTGACATCCTTGAAGCCCTCCAGGCCGCCGCCATCGTTGAAGTCCGAGCTGATGCCCACATGATCGATGCCGACTTTTTTCACCGTGTAGTCAATGGCGTCGACCAGGTCCTTGACGCTGGCTTTGGGTTCTTCTTCGAGGATGCCGTAGAGGCTGCCGGCGTACTCGCCGAAGCGCGCTTCTGGCCAGATGGCGATCACCGCATCGCCGGGCATCAAGGCATTGGCCAGGCCCTGCAGCGGTTGCAGATCAAAGCGAGCGCGCAGGGCTTCGAGTTTGTCCAGGGTCGGCTTTGTCAGCGGCTTGAGGTACTGGCTGAAGCCGACCACCTGAATGACACCGCCGATGTTTTTGATCAGTTGCATTTCCTTGTCGCTGAGGTTGCGCGGAATATCCACCAGCGCGCGTGGCGCTGAATGCGAGGCGACGATGGGGGCATGACTCAGGCGCGCAACATCTTCCAGGGCCAGGGTCGACATCTGCGAGACATCAATGATCACGCCCAACTGGTTCAAGCGCTTGACCGCCTGTTCACCCAATGGCGACAGGCCGCCGAGGGCATCGGCCGTGTCATTGAAAAACGGCAGTGGCCGTGAGGAGTCGGCCCAGTCGTTGTTGCCGGTGTAGCTGAAGCCGAACATGCGCATGCCGCGCTTGGCCCACAGGTCCAGTTGCGACAGGTCGTGGCCCAGCGGGTAGGCATTGAGCATGCTGATGAACACGGCGAATTTGCCTTCACCGTTGAGACGACGGAAGTCCTCGGGGGTATAGGCAATGCCGACCTGGTTGGGGAAGTCGCGGACCATCGTGCTGATGATCTGATAGCGCACTTCCTGCTGGTGCCGGGCTTCGTCGACAAAGCCGGGAGTAGGACGGTGCGGGGCATTGGGGCCATTCCACAGCTCCGGCCAGCCGAAAATAGTCAGGGCGGCGCCCGACAACCGGCCTTGACCGGCCTTGACCAAGTCGAACTGGCCGCTGCCGTTCTTGTCGGCTTCGTGGCCAGCACTGCCAAAGCTCAGGGGGACGGTGATATGGCTGTCGAACGAGAGCATATGTTCATGCAGGGTGTTGGCTTGTTCGACGATCTTGGCGGGGTAAGCGGGCTCTGTGCTGAGGTACAAGTAGCCCGCAGCGGCGCCCACGGCCACTGCCAGGGCAAGCGGCAGGCCGATGTACAGGGCTTTGCGGGAACGGGATTTGGTCTGGGTCATTGCCATCTCAACGCTGGGCTGATCGGAACGGCTTGCCCGGCGCACCGGTGTGCTTTGGGCAAAGCTTGGGTATCAGGAGGACGAATGAGGTGGGGGTAAATTTATGGCGCGTCGCGGCTTGTCCGGGCTGTGGAGGCGCTCGCGCAGCAGGCCCGCTAACCACAAATGGCTAAAGTTCGCGCGCACATCGCCGATAGACAGGACAACCCATAGACCATCAGGATGATAAGCACATGGTTGGCATCAGTGCGGTTTCGATCAATAGCAACGCTTTGAGCGGCGCGAGCGCGGCGAGCGTCAATGTTGGCGCTCAAGACCCGACGGCGAGTGAGCAAGAGGGCACCCTCAAGGTTGATCTTGCCGGCGTTGCTCAGAGTAATAAGGCACAGTCGAGTGACAGCAGCGAAAGCAGCGAACCGGCCCATATCAAGCAATTGCGCCAGATGATCGAGAAGCTGCAAAAGCAATTGGCAGAACAGCAGAAGCAGTTGCAGGCGGTGATGGCCAGCAACATGGAAGAAACTGCCAAGGCATCGGCGATCGCTGCCGCGCAGTCAGCGGTGAGTTCGACCATGGGCGCGATTCAGTCCGCCACCGCGCAACTGCTCAAGGCCCTGCTCGATAGCGGCGGCAGCAGCTCGGGCAGTATGGTCAGCACCAGCGCTTGACCCCAGCAGGCCTGGCGCGTAACGCGCTCAGGCCCGCTGACTTCAGTCAAGCGCGGGACGGTTCTGGCTGCGATCAGACTTGTAGCGCATGGCTACTGCCGGTGCCGGTTTGGTACTGCCGGTCTCCAGCCACTGGCGCATGCGGCTGGCATCGGCAAAGTGGGTGTACTTGCCGAAAGCATCGAGAATCACCATGGCCACCGGACGGTTGTCCATTCGGGTCAGCAGCACCAGGCAATGCCCGGCATCGTTGGTAAAGCCGGTCTTGGTCAGGTTGATGTCCCAATTGCTCTTGTTGACCAGGTGGTCGGTGTTGCGAAAACCCAGGGTGTAGTTGGGTTTGCGAAACGCCACGGTCTTCTCGCGGGTGGTGCTCAACTGGCTCAGCATCGGGTAGTTGCGCGCCGCCAGCAACAACTTGCCCAGATCGCGTGCGGTAGACACGTTGTAGGTCGACAGACCGGTGGGCTCCACGTACCGGGTGTGGGCCATGCCCAATGCCTTGGCCTTGGCGTTCATCGCTTTGATGAAAGCGTTGTAGCCCCCTGGATAGTTGTGCGCCAGGGTTGAAGCTGCACGGTTTTCTGACGACATCAGGGTGATCTGTAACATCTCCTTGCGGTTTAACTGGCTGCCCAGTTTCACCCGCGAATACACGCCTTTCATCTCCTTGTTCTGGGCGATGGTAACGGTAAGCATCTCATCCATGTTCTGCTTGGCATCAAGCACCACCATGCCGGTCATCAGCTTGGTGACCGAAGCGATAGGCACTACTCGGTCGGCATTGTTGGCGTACAGCACCTGATTGGTCTGCAGGTCGATCAGCAAGGCGGCGCCAGAAGCCAGGCGCAACTTGGAGGGATCGCGTTTTTCCTGGACCGGGGGTTGCGCAGCAGCGACCGAAGTGACAGTCGCCGTACCTGTGAGCATTAGCAGTAGGCTTAGGATGGACAGGGAAGTTTTCACGTCGAGGCTCACTAAAAGTTGTTATGTCGTTGGCTGTGCAAGGGTTTTCCCCCAAAAAAACGCTCGCATTCTGGAGTATGGCCTAGAGTCTGTCGATTAGCCTGTAAACATTGGGCCAAACATGAACGAAATTTAATCCTGTACCAATTCTGTACCAATTAGCTGCATTTCAAACTTCTCCAGTTCGGACCAGTCATTGGCCGAGTTCAGCCACTTCGCACAGGTTGACAGCAGTACCTGGACAGAGTGTCCAAGCTGGCCTGCAATGAATGCCGGGTTCATCCCTGGGCCGTTTGTGCCTTGCTGGTTCTGCTGCGGCGCCTGCTTGGCGGTTCTGCATGTGTGGATGTCAGGTCTGACGGTTATCTGGTGCGGGCGGAGTACCGCCCCAGGTAGGCGAGCAGCCGCGCATCTGTCGATTCTTCAGCTCAGTGTGACGAGCTGCAGGGAGGAGGGGATTGTTTTCGGTCGGCAGGACGCCGGAGGAGGGGTGAAAATCAGTTCCGTCTACGCCGGTTCGATTCCGACCGCGGCCTCAATTACTGAAAGTCCCGCAGATTAACGTCTGCGGGGTTTTTCTTTGCGCGCTCGAAAAGCTCGGAGTTCAGAAATTTTGGGGTGTGAGCTCCGAAATTTTTCTATCCTCAAGCGCTGCATGATGTTCGCTTTAGTCCTGCCCAGGCAGCGCCATCCGGTATTCGATCACCCCCGGCTTTTCGGCTATCCAGTCGTACAGCCGCTGTGCGGTCTGGTTAGTCTCCTGGGTATGCCAGTAGAGCCGATCGCAGCGTTTCTCCTGCGCCTGGCCTTGAACAAACTCGATCAACTGCTTGCCGACCCTTTTCCCTCGGGCACTAGAGCAGACGTACAGGTCCTCCAGGTAGCAAAAGTCGTTACGCGCCCAGGTCGAGCGATGGAAAACAAAATGGACGAAGCCGAGAAGCCGGCTACCGTCCGTGGCAACGGCGCAGTGCACGGGCTCTGCCGAGTTGAAGAAACGAGCCCAGGTCAGCTCCGTCGTTTCCTTGTCCAGTGCCACCTTGTAGAACGCCTGATACTGATCCCAGTACACGGACCATTGTTGAAAATCACTCTGCTCCAAGTTGCGAACGGAAACGAATTGTTGTGCAGCTGTCATCGTGAAACCCCTTTCAGTGTGAGAGATGGTTGGAAAACAGGTGCATTTATAACGATAGAATGGCAGGAATTGCCCTACCACTTTCTTCAAATGAACCAGACCAATGTTCAAGCACTCACAGTTGCAGTCAGTCAAAGCCTGGATGAGCGATCCCGCCCACGGAGCATTGTCGTTGCATGTACGTATCCAGAGGGCGATTCGTCAATTGGTTCTTGATGGCGCGCTGCCGGTCGGCAAGGCGTTGCCTGCCTCACGTCCGTTGGCCCACTCCCTAGGCGTGTCACGGGATACCGTAGAGGCTGCCTACAGCCAGTTGCATGCAGAGGGCTACATCGAGCGCCGCGTGGGCAGTGGAAGTTTCGTGTCGCAACGCGCTCGGCACCTGCCATTACGAAAGCGCCAACGTGAGGCCGTCTGCGATGGCCCACCTCCGCTTAGCCGCAGGGCGATGGGCGTGCTTCAGGGCGGGGGCGTGGACAACTTTCAAGCGCCACGCCCATTCGCACCTGGGGTAGCCGAGACCCGGCGCTTTCCCCTGGCGATCTGGGAAAAGCTGGAGCGCCAAGTGTATAAGGAATATGGCACCCAGGCTCTGGAGCACAGTGCGCCCCAAGGCATGGCCTCACTGCGGATTGCAATCGCTGACTACCTCAACCTTGAGCGTGGGGCGAAGGCGTCCGCCGATCGGGTGCTGATTCTCACCAGTTCACAACAGGCGCTTGGCCTGTGTGCGCAAATACTCATGGATGCGGACGACCAGGTGCTGGTCGAAGACCCGCTATACCAAGGCACCCACAAAGCTGTCGTCGCCGCAGGCCTCAAGTGCGTTCCTGTGCCGGTGGATGATAGCGGCATGCAGGTGGAGGGTATGAGCTCGCTGGCCACTAATGCCAGGGCGGTTTTTCTTACGCCTTCCCATCAATATCCAACTGGTGCGACGTTGTCGCTAGATAGACGGTTGCTCGCGATCGAATGGGCAAGGCAGCAGCGTGCCTGGATCATTGAGGATGACTACGATAGCGAATTCCACTACGAAGGCCGGCCGACTGCTTGCGTGCAGGGCCTGGATCCGCATGAGCGGACACTCTACATCGGCACCTTCACCAAGTCGCTGTTCGCGGGGCTACGTATTGGCTACATGTTGTTGCCACCCTCCCTCGTCGCCCCGATGACGAGTGCACGCACGCTGCAGGATGGGCATACGGCGTCTATTGCCCAGCTGACATTGGCAAGGTTTATGGAAGGCGGGCACTACACGGCTCATGTGCGGAACATGAGGGCGCTGTATGCCGAGAGACGGGACGTACTAGCTGAACTTTTGCACAAGCGTCTGGGGGAGTTTCTAGCGCCGCGCATCCCTGCCGGAGGATTGCAGATGCCCTGCCATTTCGTCCAGGACCTGCCGGAAGATGCTGTGGTCACGGCGGCAAAAGCGGTTGGTATCGACCTGCTGGGGCTCGGCAGGTTGCATGCGACACCGAGGAATGATGTTGGCGTGTTGATGGGGTTCGCGGCACACACGCCTAGCGAGATGCGCGCCTCGGTGGAGAATCTGGCGAAGGTATTTGCGGGCCTGCTCAGGTAGTTTGCGGCCGGCTATAGGTAGCGAGGAGTATTAAACTCATCTCCTTGCTGCCGAGGAGAACGTTGGAATGGAAGCAGCTCCCTGGTGGCAGAACGCCGGAGAGGTAGCGTGTACAGATCGTGAATCACGCCGTTTGTCAGCGTGTACTTCTGTAGGTCTTATGAGACAAACGTGAACAGCTGCGGGCGACTCAACGGATTGGTTTTACTGGCTTTGCCAGTGGCTACTATGATTTAGGACGTTCAGTTCGGTCGACAGAACGCCGCAGATCGGGTAACGATCTCGTACCAATTTTTGTACCAATCGCTGTGTTTCGGTGGGTTGTCGAGCGTGATGGAGGGTGGCGAAAGGCCCATTTTTGCTGGGTTTCGCCACATTCAGGAACTCAGCCAACCGCAAAAAACATCTCTGGAATATGGCCTAGAGTCTGTCGATTCGCCCGTGAGCCTTGGGCCATAGATGAACGAAATTTAATCTTGTGCCCTTTTGCGTACCCGGTAGCTGCCCCGCCATATACCCAGTCGCCGCCTGCCGCGGGCCGATTTCAGTCATAAGGTTATAAAGCGTGGGCAGCCGGCCGCTCGGGTTATGCATGGGCCGTGTGTGATGTGTCGCGAGTGATTTTTTCCAGCATGTAATCAGGGCTGTACTGATGCAGCAGTTCATTGGGTAGGGCTGTTGCGTCGGTATTTATGAAGGCATCAAGGTTGTCGGCGTTGTGCTGGTCAATGATGAATACGTTTTCCGGGCGGTAAAAGTCATGCGCCGCAATCGTAGGGTTTGACGTAATAAGTTTTTTGTTGAAAAACATCGACTCCAGTACCCGCAAGGTAATACCGGTTTGTCCGGCCTGGTTGATGTCTGCCAGTACCGTAGCGTTAATCGACTTTCTGAGGTTTTCGTCATAAGAAAGGCCTTCGTCGATATGGTATTGCGACACTGCCTGGGTTTTATCGTCCTTGACGATATGGAAATCGGCGATGCAATTTACATGGCGAAGCTTTTCCGCGATGGACTCGATAGCCGCCGTGCGGCCTTTATCGCGGCCTAAGAAGAAGCACTTCGCTGCATGGCTGGGCTCGGCTACCTGGTTATGCAGATGCTTGGCATCGTCAACCCCATAAGGGAAAAATTGATTCATGTAGTCCATGCCGAACGCTTGGCATTGCGCCGCGTCAAAGCTGTAGACCTTGTCAAAAATCCCTTCGATGCTGTGCATGAAGTCTGCGTCGACTATGTTTCTAACCAACAGTACTTTTTTGCCGTTGAAATGCTTAATCAAGGTTGGCTGAAAGCTTCGTTTGAACTGCCAATCATTGCAGATAAGGATATCGCGGGTGGTGACGTTGTGCGGCCGCCATAACTTTTTTGCCAACCACGCATTGTTGATGACGTTGGCCTTGAAGAATTTATTAATTTTTGTGATGTAGCGATTGAGGCGTTTGGTTTTTTTGGGCGTGCTGATGATCTTGGTGCTATGGCGCAGCGATAGATTTTTAATCATCGTCTGCTCATAATCTGCGATCCACCCAAGGAAAAAATATCTCAATCTCTCACTCCAATCTCAGCTGTACTTGGCTCTTACGCGCGTGTGGTGGCCAAATGCCGGTGCTCAATTCTCCCCCATGTGAGTTACGCGAGCAAACCCAAAATTACCAAGCAAACTAATTATTAGTCTGCCGATTTGATTTCAAAGGAGCGTAAATGGCCCATGTCCCTGGTAAAGACACCGTCCTGTGCATTTCACTGGCCGGCCGTCCAGGCACCTTTGGTGTACGTTTTCACAACCATTTGTACCAACAGCTGGGCCTGGATTTTTACTACAAGGCCATGACCACCCAGGACTTGCCCGCTGCGGTGGGGGGAATACGCGCGCTGGGTATCCGCGGGTGCGGGGTATCAATGCCGTACAAGGAAGCCTGCATGGCGCTGGTCGATGAGATCGACCCGTCGGCGCTAGCTATCGAGTCGATCAACACAATCGTCAATGACGAAGGGCGGCTCAAAGCTTACAACACCGACTACCTGGCGGTGCGCCAACTGCTCGAACAGCACCAGGTCGACCCTGACACCGCCTTTGCCCTGCGCGGTAGCGGCGGTATGGCCAAAGCCGTGGCCAGCGCGTTACGTGATGCCGGTTTCAGCCAGGGCATCATTGTTGCCCGTAATGAGCAGGCCGGTCGCCAATTGGCGGATGGCTGTGGCTATCGGTGGCAGGCAGACCTAGGCGACCTGTGCCCACCCATGCTGATCAACGTCACGCCGATCGGCATGGCCGGCGGGGTGGACGCTGAGCAATTAGCGTTCAGCCATGATGCAATCGCGGCAGCGCAGCGGGTATTTGATGTGGTGGCGATGCCGGCGCGCACACCGTTGATCATTGAGGCGCAGCGGCAGGGCAAGGCCGTGATCACCGGCCTGGAAGTCATTGCCTTGCAGGCGCTGGAGCAGTTTGTGTTGTACACCGGTGTACGGCCGACGGCTGAGCAGGTGGCCTTGGCGGTGGCTTATGCGCGGGTGTAAGTGCTGACGCCGCGATATTCGGCGTATAAAAAAACCGCGAATTCTCGCTCAAGAATTCACGGTAAATATTTAGCTAGAGGAGTTCAGCGCGAGGAGCTTCTCCTGAAACAGTGCCGACACTGGAGTTGCACTTCGCGCTGAGTGAAATACTAAATGATGGGTGTTTAAATATCGATGGGCTAACTGTAATTTTTTACTACGTAACAGACTTGAAGTGATAGTGTTATGTACGGTTTCAAGTTTGAAATATTGTTTCCATTAAGTAATTATGTTTGCTGTGTGGCTTGAATGTGCGACGGCGTGGGCGTCAGTAGGCAGGGGGCAGAAAGCAAAAAAACCGCGAGCACGCGTTAACATGCTCACGGTAAATGTTCTTGGGGAACAAAATTCAGCTTAGGAGAGTGCGAGGTCAATTGCCCCGTATCTATACGCATCCTGCATAGTTAAGATCGACCTCGCGCCCAGATAAATATTAATGAGTGCTCGGTAAAATAGCGACGTGGCAACTGTAAGTTTTTGCTACGTAACACGCTTGTAATAAAGTTGCAGCGTGGTAACTATTATAGCTGTGTCGCAATGGTTAACTTACCAAGTGACTAGGCTCTGTATGAAAAGTTTGAGACGAAGGTCAGGCAAGGCGAAAACAGCCGAGGAAGCGGAGTTTACGGGTTGTAAATGAGCATCCGAGGCTGTTTTCAACGCAGCATCATCGAGTATCAAGGCTTTTCGTACAGGGCCTAGGCTGCGCCGCCATACGTAATCGGATGGCGGCTTGGGGCTAGTCGGCCTTACTCCAGCGCCGCCAAGCGCTCTTCCAGCGCTGCAATCCGCGCCTCCAGCGCTTCGACCCGCTCCAGTGACACGGCACCCGTGCTACTGCGCTCCGGCCCTTGCTGGCGGGCAGCAAGAATGGCCTCGATCTCACCCGGGTCACCCAGTGCATGGGTATAGCGGTCTTCACGCTGGCCGGCCTGGCGCGGTAAGTGCAGGGCAAAGCCACGGGCGATCAGGCGCTCCAACTGATGCACGACTTGCTCGGCGTCCTCGAACTCATGCATGCGGTTGCTGCGGGTCAGCAGTTCGTTGACCGTCTGCGGCCCACGCAGGAACATCAGACCGAGCAGGGTGACCTGGGCGGGCACCAGCTCCAGCGCCTTGTCAACGCGCTGCTCCCAGCGGTCGGCGCGGCTGCCCATCTGCAGGCGGGTCAGACCCTGGCCTTCAAGAGCGCGCAAGGCTTGGCCAACCTGGCCCTGGCTGAGGTTGGTCACAGGCTCGCGGCTGGTCTTCTGGTTGCAGGCCAGAACCAGGGCATTCAAGGTCAGTGGGTAGGTTTCCGGGCTGGTGGCTTGCTTTTCAATCAACGAGCCCAGCACGCGAATTTCGCTGCTGTTGAAACGCGCTTGTGCGGGGGATTCGGTTTCAGCGGACATGGCCCTGTCTCTATGCGAAGAAAGGCCTCTAGCCTAGGTGCGTGACAGGGTAAAACACAAGCAGCCGGTGCAGGGCGCACCGGCTGCTGCTCAGGATCAGGCGCTCCGGCGTTCCTCGGCCATGCAGGCCGCGGCAGTAAACAGCACGTCGGTGGAGGAGTTCAGCGCGGTTTCCGCCGAATCCTGCAGCACACCGATGATGAAACCCACGGCAACCACCTGCATGGCGATTTCACTGGGAATGCCGAACAGGCTGCACGCCAACGGAATCAACAGCAGCGAACCACCGGCCACACCTGAAGCACCACAGGCGCACACCGCAGCGACGACGCTGAGGAGGATGGCGGTTGGAATATCGACGGCAATGCCCAGGGTATGGACGGCGGCCAGCGTCAGCACGGTAATGGTGATCGCAGCGCCGGCCATATTGATGGTCGCACCCAGTGGAATCGATACCGAGTAGGTGTCTTCGTGCAGGCCGAGACGTTCGCTCAAGGCCAGGTTGACCGGAATGTTAGCCGCCGAGCTGCGGGTGAAGAACGCGGTGATACCGCTCTCGCGCAGGCACAGCAGTACCAGCGGGAATGGGTTGCGGCGGATTTTCCAGAACACGATCAGCGGGTTGACCACCAGGGCGACGAACAGCATGCAGCCGATCAGTACGGCCAGCAAATGCAGGTAGCCGAGCAGGGCGTCCAGGCCGGACTGCGCCAGGGTTGAGGCCACCAGGCCGAAAATACCCAGCGGCGCAAAGCGAATCACCACCCGCACGATCAGGGTGACACCATTGGACAGGTCTTCGACCACGGTGCGAGTGGTTTGCCCAGCGTGACGAATAGCCACACCCAAGCCGATAGCCCAGGCCAGGATGCCGATGAAGTTGGCGTTCATCAACGCGCTGACCGGGTTGTCGACCACGCTCAGCAGCAGGCTTTGCAACACTTCGGCGATACCGCCTGGGGCGCTGAGGGCTACATCTGAGGTGCTCAAGGCCAGGTTCGACGGGAAGGCCATGCTGGCCACCACAGCGACCACGGCAGCGGCGAAAGTGCCGAACAGGTACAGCACCAGAATCGGCCGAATATGGGTTTCGGTCCCGTGTTTATGGTTGGCAATCGAGGCCATGACCAGGATGAACACCAGAATCGGCGCCACGGCCTTAAGGGCGGAGACGAACACCTTGCCAATAAAGCCCAGGCTCAAGGCAACCTCGGGGGCGATCAAGGCCAGGGCGATACCGGCCATAAGGCCGATCATGATCTGTACCACCAGACTGGTACGGTTCAACATCTTTAGAACAGGTGTCATGTCGGGTGTTTCTCAGTCTTGTAAAAGGGCAGCCGGCCCGTCGCGACGCCGGGAAATACGAGGGCGTCGGGCGATCAGGGCCACGAAAGGGGCGCGACTTTAGCACAGCAGGGCACGATCGGTGATTGCCCTGTGTCAGACCGACGGACAGGCGTGTAGTATGCGCGCCCCTTGGAAACGGCCCAGCGCCGTGGATGTTTAGCGCTTTGGAGTGTAGATGTTACTGCCGATTCTGTTGCTGGCTGCGGCCGGCTTCACCGTGTTGACCACCGAGTTCGTGATTGTTGGCCTCCTGCCCGGCATCGCCCGTGACCTGGCGGTCAGCGTGCCTCAGGCCGGGCTGTTGGTGACCCTGTTTGCCTTTACCGTGGCGTGCTTCGGCCCGTTTCTCACCGCCTGGTGCGCGCGCTTTGATCGCAAGCGTCTGTTCGTCGGCATCCTGGTGTTGTTCGCCGCCTGCAATGCCTTGGCTGCTGTGGCCCCGAATATCTACGTAATGGGTGTGGCGCGGTTGCTGCCAGCGTTGGGGTTGCCGGTGTTCTGGGCGCTGGCCAGTGAAACAGCGGTGGACATTGTCGGGCCGGCCTATGCCGGGCGGGCCATTTCGAAAATCAGCTTTGGTGTGGTCTGTGCCACGGTATTTGGCATTCCGGTCGGCACGTTGGTGGGCGATGCCCTGGGCTGGCGCGCAGCCTTTGCCTTGCTGGCCGTCTTGGCGCTGGCCAAGGCGTTGTTGCTGCACCTTTATCTGCCCCGCACGCCTAGGCATAACCAGGCTACCTCGCTGCGTGGGCAGTTTGGCATCCTGCGCAGCCGTTTGCTGCAAGGCCATGTACTGCTCTCGGTGCTGGTGTTCAGCGGCATGTTCACCGTCTACACCTACCTGGCCGATATCCTCGAGCGCCTGGCCGGCTTCGACGGTGCGCGGGTCGGTTGGTACCTGATGGGCTTTGGCGCGGTGGGTCTGATCGGCAACAGCCTCGGCGGTCGCGCTGTGGACCGCCATCCACTGCTGGCCTCCGGCGGCTTTTGTGCGCTGATGCTGGTGGGCCTGATCGCCCTGGTGCCGAGCATTCATTCCACCTATGGCCTGATGGCGGCGTTGGCAATCTGGGGGGCGACTCAGGCTGCGTTGTTTCTGGTCAGCCACGTACGCTTGATCAAGGCTGCGCCCCAGGCACCGGCGTTTGCCGCGTCACTGAACATCGCCGGGGGCAACCTGGGGATTGGTCTCGGGGCGATGATTGGCGGTCGGGTGATCGACAACCTGGGCCTGGCCAGCCTCGGTTATGCCGCCGCGGTGTTGATTGGCGCCTCGGTCTTGCTGGCCTTGGGGCTGATGCGCATGGGTGACAGCCGCGCTACCAGTTAAACAGTTGGCGTCGGGCACCTTCGGTGATGGCGAGGATGCCCGGGTGCTTGACCTTGCGCTCCACCGAAATGGCATAGAACGACTCGATGACCGCGTCGGTCTGGCCGATCCGCTCAACACCATATTGTCGACAGACCTCATCGGCAATCACGCTGGGGCCGATGAAGATCCCACTGCCGGATTGGCCGAAGGCCTGCATCAGTGCACTGTCGTCGAACTCGCCGACAATCCGCGGCTGGATTTGCTGCTCGGCGAACCAGCGCAGCAGGCGGCTACGAACCACGGTTTCCTGGCCGGGAATCAACAGCGGTGCGTGTTGCAGGCAGGCAGGGAAATCCTTGTCCAAACCCGCGGCCAGGGCAGGGGTGGCGAAGAAGCTGATGCCGCATTCACCCAGGCGCTGGCTGTAGCCCTTGATATCCAGGTAGCTGGGCATCGGACTGTCGGAAATCACCAAGTCCAGGCGCTGAATCGCCAGGTCGGCCAACAAGCGCTCGAGCTTGTCTTCGCGGCAGCTCAGGCGCAGGGCGTCTTCCATGTCCATGGTAGGCGCCAACAGGCGATAGACGATGGACTTGGGCACCACATCCGCCACCCCGACTCGAAACAGAATTTGCTGCTCATCCGGGCGGGTGCGCAGCATCGCCTCAAGCTCACCGCCAATCTGGAACATCTGTTCGGCATAGGTCAGTGCCTGACGGCCGCTTTCGGTCAGCTCCAACTGCCGCCCGACCCGGCGAAACAGTTCGATGCCGTAGGTCTGTTCGAGCAGGCTGATCTGCCCGCTGATGGTTTGCGGCGTCAGGTTCAACTGCTCGCCGGCACGCACGATACTGCCGGTGCGGGCCACCACCCAGAAGTAATGTAGCTGCCGGTAATTGAGCATGGCTGTTTCTCGATTCGAAAAAACCGAAGTATAAACGGTAAAAATACGAATTTTCCTGATGTATCAAGATATTTAGAATCCCCAGCCATCACGGTGCCTTTAAGCAGGCACTGATCTATGACATGGAGATCTACCTATGCTTTACCTCAAATCCATCGGTACACCCCTGGTGTTGCTGCTGGCACTGCTGACCATGAGCGGCTGCGAGCAGGCGGAAAAATCCGCTCAGCAGATGCTCAACCAAGCAGCGGAGTCGGCCAAGCAAGCCATCGACCAAACCAACGAAGCCGCCCAGCAGGCCCTCAGCGAAGCCACCGGTTCCGAAGGCGACAAGGCTGCCAAGCCCGAAAGCGACGACAACGCTAAAGAAATCTGACCCACCCCTTACCTCGATGCAGGATTGATTCATGGAATACTTGTTGGAACTCGCTGCAAGCCCGACCGCCTGGGTAGCTCTGGCCACCCTGGTGGCCATGGAGATCGTGCTCGGCATCGATAACCTGATCTTCATCTCCATCCTGACCAACAAGTTGCCTGAGCAATTCCGCTCCAAGGCACGCCGCATCGGTATCAGCATGGCGCTGGTAATGCGCTTGGGTCTGCTCAGTACCATTGCCTGGATCGTGCAGCTGACCGAGCCGGTCATTGATGTGTTCGGCCATACCTTCTCCTGGAAGGACATGATCCTGATTGCCGGTGGTCTGTTCCTGCTGTGGAAGGCAACTACTGAAATCCACGAGAGTGTCGACCCGCGGGCCAAGGCTGAAAGCAAGGCGTCCTCGACCATCACCCTCGGCTTTGCTGCCGCTATCGGCCAGATCCTGGTGTTGGACATCGTCTTCTCGATCGACAGCATCATCACTGCAGTGGGCATGACTGAGCACTTGCCAATCATGATCATCGCCGTGATTAGCGCTGTGGTTGTGATGTTGGTGGCCGCTGACCCGCTGGCCAAGTTCATCAACGACAACCCGACTGTGGTGATGCTGGCCCTGGGCTTCCTGATCATGATCGGCATGACCCTGATCGCTGAAGGCTTTGGCGCTCACGTACCGAAAGGTTATGTGTATGCAGCGATGGCATTCTCTACTGCGATTGAAGCGCTGAACATCATGTCGCGCCGGGCGCGCTTGAAGCGCGAAGCGGCTGAAGGCGAGGCGCAGTAGTCACTAAGGGCTTTGCCCTTGTGGAGTGGTCCCTTGTGGGAGCCAGTCTTGCTGGCGATGGGCTCGACGCGGTGTCAGTTGCCGCGCAGTGCCTGCATCGCTGGCAGGGCCAGCTCCCACAGGTTTTTTTGCAGGTCAATGTGCATTGGCATGCCGGCGGCTACGCCGGGTCGGTACAGGCTCGCTGGTGTTCTTCGGCAAGGTGTGATGCGGGTGATGGCGGCGGGCAATCCGCAGCACGCCCCACAGCATGGCGGCGGCGACGCTCAACCAGGCGCCTACCAGCATGATGATCGCCATTGTCAGGCTCATGTCTGCCTCCTCAGGTCCCTGGCCAGCCCATAATGCTTGCCATGCGGACACCCCTAGAGTCTAGCCGAAGCCATGTTGCAGGCTATTGACCGATGGTCTAGGCCCTTGGGCCGCTTTGTTCTAAGCCGCCTGCACTCTATACCCACGACGCTAGCCAGCCTATGATCGCACTCCAGGGCCGGGCGCTGTCTGCCAGGCATCAGCACAAGCGAGCGTTCATGCTGCCACTGTCTACCCGATGTTCTTCAATCGCCCCGCGGCGCCTGCTGGCCGCCTGCGCGGTGGCATTAGCCCTGGCCGGTTGTGCCAGTCAGCCTGCAGCGCCGATCAAGGGTTTGCCGCAGCGGGTCGAAATCGGCTCAGTGCCGTTCTACCGCGGCAACGCCAACCAGAGCGCGCCGATGGCCTTGGCAGCGATCCTTTCGCAACAGGGCGTGCGCATTACCCCAGGTTTGCTTGAGCAACCCCTGGGTCTGCCGCAGGGCGTGGACAAACTGCAGGATTCGATGCAAAACGTCGCCCGTCAGTACGGCATGGTGGTCTATCCACTGGAGCCGAAACTGAACGCCTTGCTGGCCCAGGTGGCCGCAGGTAATCCAGTGCTGTTGCGCTATGCCGAAGGCTCGACGTTCTTCTCTGAACCGCGCTATGCCGTGCTGGTCGGTTACGACAGCTACAAGCAGCGGGTACTGCTGCGTGCCGGTATGCACCGGCGCATGTTGATGGACTTCGATGACTTCACATCGGCATGGAATGAGCAGGGGAGTTGGGCAGTGTTGGTGCAGCCGCCGGGCCAATTGCCGGCCCAAGTTGACCGTCAGCGTTGGCTGAAGGCGGCCAATGACCTGGCCCAGGCGGGCCAGGAACAAGCAGCCCGCCAGGCCGTCAGCGCCCTGGGGCAGTGACGGCGCGGGCGGGCTTTGGGCTTAGAAGCCCAGGCGGTCGCGCAGACTGTAGTACCAGGCACCCAGGGCGCTGAACGGTACGCGCAGCAGCTGGCCACCCGGGAACGGGTAGTGCGGCAGCTCGGCGAAGGCGTCGAAACGCTCAGCCTGACCACGCAGGGCCTCGGCCAGCACCTTGCCCGCCAGGTGGGTGTAGGTGACGCCGTGGCCACTGCAACCCTGCGAGTAGTAGATGTTGTCGCCCAGACGGCCGACCTGAGGCAGGCGCGACAGGGTCAGCAGGAAGTTACCAGTCCAGGCGTAGTCGATCTTCACGTCTTTGAGCTGGGGGAAGGCCTTGAGCATTTTCGGCCGGATAATGGCTTCGATGTTCGCAGGATCACGCGCGCCGTACACCACGCCACCACCGAAGATCAGGCGCTTGTCGCCGGTCAGGCGGTAGTAGTCGAGCAGGTAGTTGCAGTCTTCGACGCAGTAGTCTTGCGGCAGCAGCTGGCGGGCCAGATCGTCGCCCAGTGGCTCAGTGGTGATCACCTGAGTACCGCACGGCATGGACTTGGCGGCCAGTTCCGGCACCAGATTGCCCAGGTAGGCGTTACCGGCCACGATGATGAACTTGGCGCGCACTTTACCTTGCGGAGTGTGCACAACCGGGTTGGCGCCACGCTCGATGCGTACCGCTGGAGATTGTTCGTAGATCTTGCCGCCCAGCGACTCGACCGCGGCGGCTTCGCCCAGGGCCAGGTTCAACGGATGGATGTGGCCGCCGCTCATGTCGAGCATGCCGCCCAGGTACTGATCGCAATCGACGACTTCACGAATGCGCTTCTGGTCCATCAGTTCCAGTTGGGTATGGCCGAAGCGCTCCCACAGGCGTTTTTGCGATTCCAGGTGGCCCATCTGCTTGGGGGTCAGGGCAGCGAATACGCCACCGTCTTTCAGGTCGCACTGGATGTTGTACTTGGCCACGCGCTCACGGATGATGCGCCCGCCCTCGAAAGCCATGTGGCCGAGCAGCTGTGCTTGTTTAGGGCCGACGGTGCGTTCGATGACATCGATGTCGCGGCTATAACTGTTGACGATCTGGCCACCGTTGCGGCCCGAAGCGCCGAAACCGACTTTGGCGGCTTCCAGCACGGTCACACTAAAGCCCGCTTCCAGCAGGAACAGGGCGCTGGACAAACCGGTGTAGCCTGCGCCGATCACGCAGACGTCGGTCTGTACCTCTTCCTGCAGCGCCGGGCGCGGCGGTACCGGATTGGCCGATGCGGCGTAGTAGGACTGAGGGTAGGGGGTATTGGACATGCTGCGAAACCTCTGTTTTATATTTTTTACGACTGTACCGATGCTATCAATAATAATAAACACCCGCTAGTCGTGTGTTAAAAATCCTTTACCCCCCCGGTTTTGGCAAATACGTTTGATATTCAGTGAGTTAGCTTGAAAAAAACAGTTGACACTGTCTGACGAATGCGTAGAATGCCGCCACACAGCAGGCACATAGCTCAGTTGGTTAGAGCACCACCTTGACATGGTGGGGGTCGTTGGTTCGAATCCAATTGTGCCTACCAAATCAAATCCGCCCCTGCTGGCGGTGCTGAAAAGGCGATCCGAGAGGGTCGCCTTTTTTGTTTTGCGGCGTTTTGTGTAAAAGTTCAAAGCTGCTGATTTTTTTATAAAATTTCGCTTTACGACAGGTACAGACCTGCGTATTATGCGCCCCACAGCAGGCACATAGCTCAGTTGGTTAGAGCACCACCTTGACATGGTGGGGGTCGTTGGTTCGAGTCCAATTGTGCCTACCAAATCTCGACAGAAAGGGCGATCCGAAAGGATCGCCCTTTTTGCATTCTGCTGCGCTCGGATTACTGCAATATCGGGGCTGCGTTGCAGCCCAATCGCCGGCAAGGCCACCGATTGTACCCCCTGGGGTAGCCCACAAATGCTAAAATCCGCCGCTTGAATTCAGGAGGTAGACGCGTGCGCAAAGTGGCGATGGTAATGGCGGTATTGGCTCTGGCCGGCTGCGAAAATGCAGTCGAAGGCGTGCACAAGCAAATTGCCGAGCAGTTGCCCAACCCCAAAACAGCCAAGTTCGGCAACGTGCGGATCGACAAGCAGGGCGCCATCTGCGGCCAGGTGCGCAGCAAAGACGACGCCGGTGCCTTCCTGCCTTACCGCAGCTATGTCGCCATCAAGCAGGCCGACGGCTACGAAATCATCCTCGCCGACAAGGGCAGCAACCTGCGTATCCGCGACATCTGTGGTGGTGCCGATCTGCAGCGCCGTGCCGACGCCCTGGCTGAGCAGCCGGCGCCTGAAGGCTGGGATGTCGAAATCGTCCAGGGCCCGAACATGGGCGCCCTCAGTGACATGACCGCGCGCCTGATCGAAAAGCAGATCCCTTCGTCCGTTGAATACCGTGACGGCAAACCGGTTGTTCTGCTCGGCCCGTTCCCTACCAAGGCCGAAGCGCAAACCCGCCAAGAGGATGTCATGGCGCGCCTGGGCACCGACTCGGTAGTCATCCAGCACGGCGTCACCCGCTAGCCAGGGCCTTCCCCGGCCCCGTACACTCACGGCTCAACGCAAGGAGAGCCGTGATGAAGGATGCATCCCCCGCCATAACCCTGCAGCGCGCCACCGCTCAACACATCGATGGCTTGGTCGCGCTGTACAGCCACCCGCAAGTCACCCGCCAAACCACGCAACTGCCCTTTCTGTCAGGCGATCTCTGGCGCCAGCGCCTGAGCCAGCACAATGAGCACATCTTGCCCCTGGTCGCCGTGCATCAAGGTGAAGTGATCGGCAACTGCTCGCTGGATCAGAGCACCCGCGTGCGTCGCGCGCACAGTGGCAGTATCGGCATGGCCGTGGCGCCCGCCTGGCAAGGGCAGGGCGTGGGCAGTCGCTTGCTGGCGGCGGCGCTTGAGGTGGCGGACAACTGGATGGGCCTGCAGCGGGTTGAGCTTACGGTCTACACCGACAATCAACCGGCGCTGGCCTTGTACAAGCGCCATGGCTTTGATGTCGAAGGACAATTGCTTGACTATGCTTTGCGGGACGGCAGGTTGACCGACGTTTACAGCATGGCACGTCTGAAACGACGTGAACGTTGAGCAGGAGGGCCTTATGTCTACACTGGAGCGGGCCATTGCAGTGGCGGCCAGGGCGCACGAGGGGCAGCAGGACAAGGGCGGCGCCGCTTATATCCTGCATCCGTTGCGGGTGATGCTGCGGGTCTCGACTGCCGAACAGCGCATCGTCGCCGTGTTGCACGATGTGCTTGAAGATTCGGCCATGACCTTGTCGGACCTGGCCCGTGAGGGCTTTGCCCTGAAGATCCTGGCGGCAGTGCAGGCACTGAGCCGCCGGGACGAAGAAAGCTATGAGGCATTCGTCATCCGCCTGGGTGGCGACCCCTTGGCGCGGGTGGTGAAACTTGCCGACCTTGCCGATAACAGTGACCTCTCGCGCATCGCCATGCCTGGCCCGGAAGACATGGCACGGCTGGCCCGCTACCAGCAGGCCAGCGCCTACCTGCAGGCGCTGGCCTGAACCTCAGCCGCAGGCGCTGAGGTTAACCGGGCCGACAAACTCATTGCCGTGGCCCATCACGCAGGCCACACGTTGATTGCGCTGGCGCTCCCAGGGTTGTGGCGGGTAGGTTTTGTTCCAGGCCTCATAGAGCTGGCGGTCCTGTTTCGACAGCTTGAGGCTGTACTGCTTGCTCATATAGAAGTAGGTGCGTGCAATCATCCCGCGGATTGACGGGCGTGGCATGACCTTCTTGGCTTTGAAGTCCACTTGGGTCAGGCACGACCCGTACTGTCCGCGCTGTTCGGGCAACCAGCCAAAACTGAAGTTGCTGCGATCACCGTTGACCTCACCGATGCTCGGCACCAGGTTGTGCAGGTCGGCTTCAGCGCGCTGGAAGACCCTGTCATTACGGGTACAGTTCTTGCGCCCGCCGTCCTGCCAGCACTGGCGCTGATGGCCGATTTGCCAGGCCGGGACGATGTGCTCCCATTCGATGCGCGAAGCGCGGTTGGCGTTTTTACGTGGAACGTAGCCGCACGCCGCAAGGTCGACCTTGTTGCCGTTGTACTTGCAGCCACAGTAAAACTCGGTGGACTGCGGCGCATACAGGCGCCAGGCAATCTTCTTGGCTTCGCTGAAGGTGCGGGGTGCATCGGCGTGGGCGGCAGTAATACTGAACAGCAGGCAAGCGACTGCAAAAAACGAAACTCTCATGCGCGGTCAATCTTCCTTTGGCACAACCCAGAAAATCTGCACGCCACCGTCATCGCGGTAGGCGAGGGTGACGTTGTCGTTCTCGGCGATTTCCTCAAGCAGGGTTGCCCAATCGTCAGGCGACTCATGCTCCAGGCGGAAGATCAGTGCGGCTCGCGCCTTTTGTGCGGTCGGTGAATTGATGATTTTCTGGATGCGGATGCCCAGTTGCTCGTAACTGCTGGCAGGGGCGGAAGTGGTGGCCACGAAACGTTCCTTATTTAGCTGTATGCGCATACAGTATTTTACTGTAGGCATTTTCGCAACAGCTTGTCAGTGAAAGAGCGCATGTGACCGCAAACCGCGCTGTTTGCTGCGGCCTGTTTAAAGTTTTTTTGCTGAGGGTGGGGGGAGGTGCGCTTGCCCGTCCTACAGGGCGGGCAAGCGTTGCCGGGAGCTGGACTCAGTATTCCCAGAAGATCCGCTGCAGGTCTTTGCTGTCCTGGGTCTTGGTCAGAGCGACCATGGCCAGGATGCGGGCTTTTTGCGGGTTCAGGTCGTGAGCCACGACGAAGTCGTTCTTGTCGTCAGGCTGCTCGGCGTTACGCAGCACGAAGCCGCCGGCGTTGACGTGCGAGGAACGAATGATCTGTACGCCTTGTTTGCGCAGGTCCAGCAGCGCTGGCACAACGCGTGACGATACCGAGCCGTTGCCAGTGCCAGCGTGGATAATCGCCTTGGCGCCACTTTGTGCCAGGGCCTTGTAGGCGGTGTCGGAGACGTTGCCGTAACCGTAGGCGATTTCCACCGCAGGCAGGCTGTCGATCTTCTTGATGTCGAATTCCGAATCCATGGTGTGGCGCTTGGCTGGCAGGCGGAACCAGTAGGATTTGCCTTCCACTACCATGCCCAGCGGGCCCCATGGGCTCTTGAAGGCTTCGGTTTTGATGTTGACGGTTTTGCTGACATCACGACCCGACTGAATCTCGTCGTTCATGGTCACCAATACGCCTTTGCCACGCGAATCCTTGTTGCTGGCCACAGCGACAGCGTTGTACAGGTTGAGCATACCGTCAGCGGACATTGCGGTGCCTGGACGCATCGAGCCGACGACAACGATCGGCTTGTCGGTCTTCTCGACCAGGTTGAGGAAGTAGGCGGTCTCTTCCAGGGTGTCGGTACCGTGGGTGATGACGATGCCGTCAACGTCTTTGCTGTCGGCAAGTTCGGCGACGCGTTTGCCCAGTTGCAGCAGGTTGTCGTTGCTGATGCTTTCGGAGGCGATCTGCATCACCTGTTCGCCGCGCACATTGGCAAGGTTTGCCAGTTCCGGAACACCAGCGATCAGCTTGTCTACGCCCAGCTTGGCGGCCTGGTAGGTCGCGCTGTTCGCCGCGCTGGCGCCAGCGCCGGCGATGGTGCCGCCAGTGGCGAGGATCACCACATTGGCCAGTTTCTGTTGGTTTTCGACTTCTTTGGCGTTGACGCCGGCGGGCAGTAGCAGCATCAGGGCCAAAGCGCCCGGAAGGAGGGTGTTAAGCGCAGCTTTCATTGTTGATCTCTCTTATTAATGGTGTTTGCGGTGAACATGCAGGAGGGAGCAGAAAACGGGCCAGCTCTGCCGTTCGTCGTGTTTCATCTCCAGTCTATTGATTTATATGAGTTTTATTTAAGATGGAAACGCACGCTTGGCCCGCGAATGTTCGGCCTGCCGAATATTCTTGTAAAGGGTGTTCGGTTTTCCGGTGGTTTTGACGATAATTCCGACATGTAACGTTAAGAGTGTTTCCGGCTGTGAATTTGACAAAGCCAGATGGCATTCGCATAGTGAGTTAACGCAAACGTTTGCGACCCCGATAAAAATCATAAGATCCGGAGTGAATTCATGAAGCTGCCGTTCGCAGGACGCCTCTTGGCGGTCGCCGTACTTTCCTCACTGTCCCTCGCTATGCCCCTGTCCCAGGCCCAGGCTGACGAAAAGCCCAAGGTTGCCCTGGTGATGAAATCCCTTGCCAATGAGTTTTTCCTGACCATGGAAGAGGGGGCGAAGGCTTACCAAAAAGACCACGCCGCCGATTTTGACCTGGTCTCCAACGGCATCAAGGACGAGACCGATTCGAGCAACCAGATTCGCATCGTCGAGCAGATGATCGTCTCCGGGGTCAATGCCCTGGTCATTGCGCCTGCTGACTCGAAGGCTTTGGTGCCGGTGGTGAAGAAGGCCATGGATGCCGGCATCACTGTGGTCAACATCGACAACCGCCTCGACCCCGAGGTGCTCAAGAGCAAAAACCTCAGTGTGCCGTTCGTGGGCCCCGACAACCGCAAAGGTGCACGCTTGGTGGGTGAGTACCTGGCCAAGCAGAAGCTCAAGGCGGGTGACGAGGTGGGCATCATCGAAGGTGTTTCGACTACCACCAACGCCCAGCAACGTACCGCCGGTTTCAAGGATGCGATGGAGGCCGCACAGATCAAGATCGTCTCGGTGCAATCGGGCGACTGGGAAATTGCCAAGGGCAACGCGGTTGCCGCCTCCATGCTCAATGCTCACCCCGATATCAAGGCGCTGCTTGCCGGTAACGACAGCATGGCCCTGGGCGCGGTCTCGGCCGTGCGTGCGGCGGGCAAAGCTGGCCAGGTGCAGGTGGTGGGCTACGACAATATCAAGGCGATCAAGCCGATGCTCAAGGACGGTCGTGTCCTCGCCACCGCCGACCAGTACGCCGCCAAGCAGGCGGTGTTCGGTATTGAAGCGGCGCTGAAGATGCTCAAAGGCGAAAAAACGGAAGTTGACGCTGACAATGTCATCCAGACCCCGGTCGAGCTGGTGACCCAACCGTAGTCGCCCAATGCGCGCCTGCCAGTGGCAGGCGCCAGGAGAAAAAGGCAATGTCAGCGACCACGGATGTCGTACTTTCAGTCAGCGCCATCGGCAAGACATATGCCCAGCCGGTGCTGGGCGATATCGACTTGAGCTTGTATCGCGGTGAGGTATTGGCCCTGACCGGCGAGAACGGCGCGGGCAAGAGTACCCTGTCGAAAATCATCGGTGGCCTTGAGCTGCCCAGCACCGGCCATATGCACTACCAGGGGCAGCCGTACAAGCCTGGCAGCCGCGCCGCTGCCGAGCGTCTTGGCGTGCGCATGGTCATGCAGGAGCTCAACCTGCTGCCGACCCTGACGGTGGCCGAGAACCTGTTTCTCGACAACCTGCCCAGCCGCGCTGGCTGGATCAATCGCAAGCGCCTGCGCCAGTTGGCCCAGGCGGCTATGGCCCAAGTCGGCCTGGAGGCCATCGACCCGGACATGCCCGTCGGCGAGCTGGGCATCGGTCACCAGCAGATGGTGGAAATCGCCCGCAACCTGATCGGCGACTGCCATGTACTAATTTTCGATGAGCCCACGGCCATGCTCACGGCGCGCGAGGTCGAGTTGCTGTTTACGCAAATCGAACGTCTGCAGCAGCGTGGGGTGGCCATCGTGTACATCTCTCACCGCCTGGAAGAACTCAAGCGTATCGCCCAGCGCATCGCCGTCCTGCGCGACGGCAAGCTGGTGTGTGTCGAGCCTATGGCGCGCTACAGCAGCGCGCAGTTGGTCAACCTGATGGTCGGTCGCGAACTGGCCGAACACATCGACCTGGGGCGGCGTCAGATCGGTGCGCCGATTCTCAAGGTCAATGGCCTGAGTCGCGCCGACAAGGTGTGCGATGTGTCCTTCCAGGTGCGCAGCGGCGAAATCTTCGGTATCTCCGGGCTGATTGGCGCGGGCCGTACCGAGTTGTTGCGCCTGATTTACGGCGCCGACCAAGCCGACAGCGGCAGTATCGAGCTGGGCAATCCGGCGCGCCCGGTGCAGATCGATTCACCCTCGGCCGCAGTGCGTGAAGGCATTGCGCTGATCACCGAAGACCGCAAGGGTGAAGGCCTGCTGTTGTCGCAATCGATCAGCGCCAACATCGCCTTGGGCAACCTGCCGGCCATTTCTCGCGCGGGTGTGCTCGACAGCAGCGCCGAACGTGAGCTGGCCCTGCGTCAGATCACGGCCATGCGCATTCGCAGCTCCAGCCCCGAACAAGTGGTCGGCGAGTTGTCGGGCGGCAATCAGCAGAAGGTGGTGATTGGCCGCTGGCTGGAGCGCGACTGCGCGGTGTTGCTGTTCGATGAGCCAACGCGCGGTATCGACGTCGGTGCCAAGTTCGACATCTACGGCCTGCTCGCTGAGTTGGCGCGCCAGGGCAAGGCGCTGGTGGTGGTCTCCAGCGATTTGCGCGAACTGATGCTGATCTGTGACCGCATTGCGGTGCTCAGTGCCGGGCGCTTGATCGACACCTTCGAGCGCGATCACTGGAGCCAGGACCAACTACTCGCCGCGGCCTTCGCCGGCTATCAGAAACGTGATGCATTGCTGCATGAAGCAGCCCCCAGGACAACCCCATGAAAACCACGCCATTGGACACCGCTGCCCCCAGCAGCAAGCGCAGCGCCACCTATTTCGGTCTCGGAACTTATCTGGGCCTGGCTGGCGCGTTGCTGGCAATGATCGTGCTGTTCTCGTTGTTGAGCAGCCACTTCCTTTCCTACGGCACCTTCAGCACCCTGGCCAACCAGATCCCCGACCTGATGGTGCTGGCGGTAGGCATGACCTTCGTGCTGATTATCGGCGGCATCGACCTGTCGGTAGGTTCGGTGCTGGCCCTGGCCGCGTCGGCGGTCAGTGTGGCGATGCTTGGCTGGGGCTGGAGTGTGCTGCCCGCAGCCTTGCTCGGCATGGGGGTGGCGGCGCTGGCCGGGAGTATCACCGGTTCGATTACCGTCGCCTGGCGGATTCCATCGTTCATTGTCTCCCTCGGTGTGCTGGAGATGGCTCGCGGCCTGGCCTATCAGCTGACCGACTCGCGCACCGCCTATATCGGTGACGCCTTTGCCTGGTTGTCCAACCCGTTGGCATTTGGCGTATCGCCGTCGTTCATCATCGCGCTGCTGGTGATCATCCTCGCCCAACTGGTGCTGACTCGCACCGTGTTCGGCCGCTACCTGATCGGCATCGGCACCAACGAAGAAGCGGTGCGCCTGGCCGGTATCGACCCGCGCCCGTACAAGATTCTGGTGTTCTCGCTGATGGGGCTGCTGGCCGGCCTGGCGGCGCTGTTCCAGATTTCCCGCCTGGAGGCCGCTGACCCCAATGCCGGCTCCGGCCTTGAGCTGCAAGTCATCGCCGCCGTGGTGATCGGCGGCACCAGCTTGATGGGCGGGCGCGGTTCGGTGATCAGCACCTTCTTCGGCGTACTGATCATCTCGGTGCTGGCCGCAGGCCTGGCCCAGATCGGCGCATCGGAGCCGACTAAACGCATTATTACCGGGGCGGTGATTGTCATCGCCGTGGTCCTCGACACCTACCGTAGCCGACGTGCAAGTCGGCGGAACTGAACAATGGCAACGATCAAAGATGTCGCGGCACTGGCGGGGATTTCCTACACCACTGTGTCGCATGTACTGAACAAGACCCGCCCGGTCAGCGAACAGGTGCGCCTGAAAGTCGAGGCGGCCATTGTCGAGCTTGACTATGTGCCCAGCGCCGTGGCGCGCTCGCTGAAGGCGCGCAGCACCGCCACCATCGGCCTGCTGGTGCCCAACAGCGTCAACCCGTACTTCGCCGAGCTGGCGCGGGGTATCGAGGATGCCTGCGAGCGCAACGGTTACTGCGTGATCTTGTGTAACTCCGACGACAACCCACAAAAGCAGCGCAGCTATTTGCGCGTGCTGCTGGAAAAGCGCATCGACGGCCTGATCGTTGCCTCAGTCGGTGAAGACAGCGACCTGCAGGGCAGCCTGGCCAATGTGCGCACGCCGATGGTCATCGTCGATCGGGCCCTGGAAGGCGTTGAGGCGGACCTGGTGCGCATTGACCATGAACTGGGTGCTTACCTGGCGACCCGGCACCTGCTCGAACTGGGCCACCAGGACATCGCCTACATCGGCGGCCCCGCCAGCACCAGCGTCGCCCAGCTACGCCTGGCGGGCTTTCAGCGAGCGTTGCACGAAGCGCAGATGACGGTGGCCGATGAGCGTATTACCACCAGCGATTTCACCAGCCTCGGCGGTTACGCCGCCGCCGCGCAGATGCTCGAAGGGCAGCGGCCGACAGCGATTTTCGCCGGTAACGACATGATCGGTATCGGTGTATTGCGCGCTGCTGCCGAGCGCAATATCTGCGTACCTGGCGAGCTGTCGGTGATTGGTTTCGATGACATTCAGCTCAGCCGTTACGTGTTCCCGGCGCTGACCACAGTCGGTCAGTCGATTCGTGAACTGGGTGAAAGCGCCGCGGCGCTGTTGCTGTCGCGTATCGCTCAGCCCCTGCGCGGTGCGCCGGAGCAGCGCATCGTCGAGCCGAAAATCGTCCTGCGCGAGTCCACGGCGCCACGACCAGATCTTTTCAATGATTACCGCTAAGAGCGACATGCACATGCGAGCCAAGGTTGTAGTGGTAGGAAGTCTCAACATGGACCTGGTCGCCCGCGCCCAGCGCCTGCCGCGTGCCGGCGAGACCCTGGCGGGTGAGTCGTTTGCCACGGTGCCGGGCGGCAAGGGCGCCAACCAGGCCGTGGCTGCCGCGCGGCTCGGGGCGTCGGTGGCGATGATCGGCAATGTTGGCGACGATGCCTATGGTCAGCAAATGCGTCAGGCTCTACTTGACGAGCAGATCGACTGCCAGGGTGTGGCGGTGTGCCCGGGGGTGTCGAGCGGGTTGGCGCTGATTGTGGTCGATGCCAGCAGCCAGAATTCCATCGTTATCATTCCCGGTGGCAACGGCCAGTTGCTGCCGGAATCGGTGCAGGCGTTCGATGCCATGCTGCAGGGCGCCGAGGTGATTATCTGTCAGCTGGAAGTACCACCGCAGACGGTGGCCTACACCCTGGAACGCGGCCGTGCCCTGGGCAAGACGGTGATCCTTAACCCGGCACCGTGCACCGGGCCATTGCCGTTGAACTGGCACAGCGCTATCGACTACCTGATCCCCAACGAGAGTGAAGCACAAGCGCTGACCGGTCTTCCGGTGATTGACCTGACCAGCGCCGAAGTTGCCGCCAGTCACTTGCGCAGCCTTGGCGTCAAAAACGTGATTGTCACCCTCGGTGCGCAAGGCGCATTGTTTGCCAGTGCCCAGGGCATGCGGCACTTCCCGGCGCCGGTGGTTCAGCCCGTCGATACCACCGCCGCGGGTGATACCTTTGTGGGCGGTTTCGCCGCCGCGCTGGCGCGGGGCGTGGAGGAGGGCGAGGCAATTGCCTTCGGCCAGCGTGCCGCCGCCCTGTCTGTCACGCGTGCGGGTGCGCAACCGTCGATTCCCTACCTGGCCGAGCTGCAGCCATGAAAAAGACGCCCTTGCTCAATATCGCCCTGTCACGGGTCATTGCCTCGCTGGGGCATGGCGACATCCTGGTCATCGGCGACGCCGGTTTGCCGGTGCCACCAAACGTCGAGCTGATTGATCTGGCGCTGACCCCAGGGATCCCCGACTTTGCCAGCGTGCTGCGTGCCGTGTTGAGCGAGATGCAGGTCGAGAGTCATGTACTCGCCGAGGAAATGTTCAAAGCCAATCCCCCAGGCCTGACCGCCATCGAACAAAGCTTTGCCCATGGCCAGCTTGGTGCACGTAATCTGCTCAGCCATACCGAGTTCAAACAGCTCAGCCGTGCTGCCCGCGCAGTGGTACGCACCGGTGAATGCCAGCCCTACAGCAATATCGTCTTGATCGCTGGCGTCACTTTCTAGATTCTTGCCTCAACAAGGACGTGTCCGATGATTGAATTGATTCAACCTGCCAAACGTTTGCTTCAAGGAATTGTGCTTATGTCTCTGCTCTCGGCGGGTACCGCCCAGGCCGCCCCGATCGACCTGATCATCGATACCGATCCGGGTGCCGACGATGTCGTGGCGTTGCTGTTGGCCATGGCCTCACCGGATGAACTGAAGATTCGCGCCATCACCACGGTGGCGGGCAACGTGCGCCTGGACAAGACCTCGCGCAATGCGCGCCTGGCGCGGGAGTGGGGCGGGCGTGAAGACATTCCGGTATACGCCGGTGCGCCCAAGCCGTTGCTGCGCACGCCGATCTACGCGGCGAACATCCATGGCGAGGAGGGCTTGCCAGGTGTTCCGGTGCATGAACCCAAGCAAGGCCTGGCCAAAGGCAATGCCGTGCAGTACCTGATCGACACCCTGAGCAAGGCTGAGCCGCACAGCATTACCGTGGCCATGCTCGGCCCGCAGACCAACCTCGCCTTGGCCTTGATCCAGGCACCGGACATCACGCGGGGCATCAAGGAAGTGGTAGTGATGGGCGGCGCCCATTTCAACGGTGGCAACATCACCCCGGTGGCCGAGTTCAACCTGTATGCCGACCCTGAAGCCGCCGAAGTGGTGCTCAGCAGCGGGGTTAAACTGACGTACCTGCCGCTGGATGTTACCCACAAGGTGCTCACCAGCGAAGCAAGGCTCAAGCAACTGGCAGCGGTGGACAACCAGGCCAGCAAGCTGGTGGTGGATATCCTCAATGCCTATGTCAAAACCGACATGGAACACTACGGCATGCCGGGAGGGCCGGTGCATGACGCCAGCGTCATCGCCTACCTGCTCAAGCCCGAGCTGTTCAAGGGCCGGCAGATCAACATGCAGGTCGACAGCCGCGAAGGCCCGACCTATGGCCAGACCATTGCTGACTGGTACAACACGCTGGAACAGCCGAGCAACGTCATGTGGATCGACAGTGGCGATGCCCAGGGCTTTTTTGACCTGCTCAGTACGCGGCTTGCGCGTCTGAAGTAGCCTGCTTGTGGTGTTCGAAGACCTGGGCCACAAAGCTGCGGGCAGCCTCGTAGCCGAGGTCTTTGACCAGCAGGTCGACGGCAATCAGTATCAATTCTTCGGCGCTGGCGGGGCTGTAGGCACTTTGGCCCTCGGGCCACTTGACCTTGATGTCGGCATCGATGATGTGGCTTGTCATGATTTATTCCGGATAAAACTGCGCGCGCTGTAGGTTCAAATGCCGGGCCCTGGCGTTTGAAGGGGAGGCCTGATTGCGCTCCGCCCAAGGCTGCAGTAAATCATGCCGTTGCTGGCCAGGGCACTGCGACTTAGGCATAAGAGCAGGGGGCATGGCAAACTAACGGTTTCCAGTTTGTCGGAACAGCGCTGTGCAGATCGATTTGAACAACCCCGAACAGTTCACCCTTGAGGCTGTGCGTGCCTTGCTCGCTGCTGGCAGCAATGCCGTGCACAACCAGTTGCGGGTCAACCGCGGTGGTATCGCCTGGTTGTCGCCCGTGGTCGGTGGGCGTGACCTGGAGGGCTTGGCCTTTCGTCTGGAAACCTGGTCGGCCGGCTCCGGTTGCGTTGGCGAACAGGCGGCAGCGGACGAGCGCTGGGTGTTGCAGGTGTTCAACGTGTTGAAGGCCAACTGGCCAAAACCTTCGAGCGATTACATCGATCTGTACTGAGCTGTACTGGCTGTTGTGCAAAATCCCGTGACGATTGGGTTTTTACCTGAGTGCGCTGGCTCAGGCAGACTTGACGGGTTTTGCAACGAAAAACCAGCGAGGCTGTCTCATGGGCAGCAGTATTCCCGTATTCAAAGGAGGATTCATGTTCCGTGCATCATTGATGAGCCTATTGGCGGTCGCCGTTCTGGCCGGTTGCAGCAACACAGGCGGTTCGTCGTCGGCGGCGCCATCGGCAGCGGCGAACAACGATGGTCGTTGCGAGGCCCGCGGGGCGGAGTTCGCCGTCGGCAAGCAGGTCACTCCGGCGTTGGTTGAGCAGGCGCGCAAAGCCAGCGGCTCGCAAATGGCCCGTGCCCTTGGCCCGCATGATGTTGTGACCCTGGAGTACCGCTCCGAGCGCCTGAACATAAACGCCGATGCTCAAGGCGTAGTCACCCGCGTCAACTGCGGCTGACGCCAGACGTAGCCGCTGCCGCCAGGCTGCGATTGGGCGCGAAGCGGTCACAGCGCCGCTGAGTGTACGCGCTGGCCCGTTTGCGGCTGCCACGCAGCCGATCGCAGCCTGGCGGCAGCGGCTACGGTGCGTACCCTCCAAAAAACAGGCACAAAAAAACCCGTCACATGGACGGGTTTTTTTATTCGGTCAGAGCTTACTCTGGACGAACTTGTGCAGCCTGCATGCCCTTCTGGCCTTTTTCGGCAACGAAGGAAACGGTCTGGCCTTCCTTCAGGCTTTTGAAACCGTCGGTTTCGATAGCCTTGAAGTGTACGAACAGGTCGTCGCCGCCACCTTGTGGAGTGATGAAGCCGAAGCCTTTCTCATCGTTGAACCATTTTACGGTGCCGGTTTGGCGATTAGACATGGGTGTATCTCCAAGAAACATGATTTTCAGTAGTGCGGTGTTGCCGAGGCCAACAGGGTGCACCCGACCATCATAGTCTAATTATGGGCTTGTAGCCCCTTTTACCTTCGCAGATTGCTGATCTGGAGCAAAATAGCGATAGATAACCCGGCCAAAGGCCTATTTTTTCGGGGGGCAGGCGGCTGCAATTTCTTTTTGCGCGCGCTCCATTACAGCGGCGTCTATGCCATCTTGCAGGGTGTCGAGGTCTTTGATCTCCTTATCGCTAAGCTTCTGTTCGAGCACCTTGCCTGCGCAATCGCAGTGCTCATCGGCCATGGCCATTGTAAGTTTTGGGTTCTGCTTCTGCGCTTGCGCAACACAGGTGGACTGGTAGTCGGGAGGCAGCTTGCCGGCGTGTGCACCGAGCGGCAGCAACAGGGCAGAGGCAGCCGCCAGGGCCAGAAGAGACTGAAGTCGCATAACCAAACACTCCTTGGGGTCGAGTCTCACAAGAGTAGGACGCTTCACCCACTCTGAGCGGAAAAAAACCACGCAAGTTCACCCCAGCGGCGCAATTTCCGAATTTTTCTGCCCTCTCGGTCAATCTGCCCGCAATCGCCGCAAAGCTTTGTGCTAGCATGCCTGGCTTGAGTTCGCCGCCAGCTTTTCTTGCAGCTAGTGGCTTGCAGCTCACACCTGTATTTTTACTATTCCAGTCACTCTGGTTCGTTCCCTGGCAGGCTTTCGGGCTTCTGCCACTGTGAGGCAGGCTTTGCTTTTGGCAAAGACAGGGGCGGATCGCGTACTGGCTCATCCCAACCCACGTGACCTTTGGTAGGGGTCACCACTAGGAGAGGAGGCGCCATGCCCATTATTACTCTTCCCGATGGCAGTCAACGTTCTTTCGACCACGCCGTATCCGTAGCTGAAGTCGCCGCATCCATTGGTGCCGGCCTGGCCAAAGCCACCGTTGCCGGTAAAGTCGACGGTAAGCTGGTCGACGCCTGCGACCTGATCGAACACGACGCTCGCCTGCAAATCATCACGCCCAAGGACGAAGAGGGGCTGGAGATCATCCGTCACTCGTGCGCCCACCTGGTCGGCCACGCGGTCAAGCAACTGTACCCGACCGCCAAAATGGTCATCGGTCCGGTCATTGACGAAGGCTTCTATTATGACATCGCCTTCGAGCGTCCTTTCACCCCTGATGACATGGCGGCCATCGAGCAGCGCATGCAGCAGCTGATCGAAAAGGACTACGACGTCATCAAGAAGGTCACCCCGCGCGCCGAGGTGATCGAAGTGTTCAAGGCCCGTGGCGAAGACTACAAGCTGCGCCTGGTCGAAGACATGCCGGATGAACAGGCCATGGGCCTGTATTACCACGAAGAATACGTCGACATGTGCCGCGGTCCGCACGTGCCGAACACTCGTTTCCTGAAGTCCTTCAAGCTCACCAAGCTGTCCGGCGCCTACTGGCGCGGCGACGCTAAAAACGAGCAGTTGCAGCGCGTCTACGGCACCGCCTGGGCCGACAAGAAGCAGCTGGCGGCTTACATTCAGCGCATCGAAGAAGCAGAAAAACGCGACCACCGTAAAATCGGCAAGCGCCTGGGCCTGTTCCACCTCCAGGAAGAAGCGCCGGGCATGGTGTTCTGGCACCCTAACGGCTGGACCTTGTACCAAGTGCTCGAGCAGTACATGCGCAAGGTGCAGCGTGACAACGGCTACCAGGAGATCAAAACTCCGCAGGTTGTTGACCGTTCGCTGTGGGAGAAGTCGGGCCACTGGGCCAACTACGCCGACAACATGTTCACCACCCAGTCGGAAAACCGCGACTATGCCATCAAGCCAATGAACTGCCCATGCCACGTGCAGGTGTTCAACCAAGGCCTGAAGAGCTACCGCGAGCTGCCGCTGCGTCTGGCCGAGTTCGGTGCGTGCCACCGTAACGAGCCGTCGGGTGCGCTGCACGGCATCATGCGTGTGCGTGGTTTTACCCAGGATGACGCGCATATCTTCTGCACCGAAGAGCAGATGCAGTCCGAATCCGCAGCCTTCATCAAGCTGACCATGGACGTCTACGCCGACTTCGGCTTTACCGACGTGGTAATGAAGCTGTCCACTCGCCCTGAAAAGCGCGTGGGTTCCGATGAGCTGTGGGATCGCGCCGAAGCCGCACTGGCTGCCGCACTCGACAGCGCCGGCCTGCCGTACGACCTGCAGCCGGGCGAGGGCGCCTTCTACGGTCCGAAGATCGAGTTCTCGCTCAAGGATTGCCTGGGTCGCGTCTGGCAGTGTGGTACCCTGCAGCTCGACTTCAACCTGCCGATCCGCCTGGGCGCAGAATTCGTCTCCGAAGATAACGGCCGCAAGCACCCTGTGATGCTGCACCGCGCCATTCTCGGTTCGTTCGAGCGTTTCGTCGGAATTCTGATCGAGCACTACGAAGGTGCGTTCCCGGCTTGGCTGGCGCCAACCCAGGCGGTGATCATGAATATCACCGACAAACAGGCTGAATTTGCTCAGCAAGTGGAAAAAACTCTGGCCGAAAGCGGTTTCCGTGCCAAGTCCGACTTGAGAAATGAGAAAATTGGCTTTAAGATCCGCGAGCATACCTTGCTCAAGGTTCCTTATCTCCTGGTTATCGGGGATCGGGAAGTCGAAACGCAAACTGTCGCTGTGCGTACCCGCGAAGGTGTAGACCTGGGCTCGATGCCCGTCGCCCAGTTCGCGGACTTGCTCGCGCAAGCGGTTTCCCGGCGTGGTCGCCAAGATTCGGAGTAATTACTATTAAGCGTGAAATGAGAAACGATAAACGAGCTGCACCGAAGGCCCCGATCAACGAGAATATCTCGGCACGTGAGGTTCGGTTAATTGGCGCTGACGGCGAGCAGTTGGGCATCGTCTCGATTGAAGAAGCGCTTCGTATCGCTGAAGAAGCGAAGCTGGATCTGGTAGAAATTTCTGCTGACGCCGTACCCCCTGTGTGCAAAGTCTTGGACTACGGCAAGAGCCTGTTCGAGAAGAAAAAGCAGCAGGCTGCGGCGAAGAAGAACCAGAAGATCATCCAGATCAAAGAAATCAAGTTTCGTCCAGGGACGGAGGAAGGGGATTACCAGGTAAAACTACGCAACCTGGTACGTTTCCTTAGTGATGGGGACAAGACCAAAATCTCTCTGAGATTCCGTGGTCGTGAGATGGCCCACCAGGAGCTGGGTATGGAACTGTTGAAGCGGATCGAAGCTGATCTCGTCGAATACGGGACCGTCGAACAGCATCCTAAGATGGAAGGACGCCAGCTTTTGATGGTCATCGCCCCCAAGAAAAAGAAATAACCACCAGGGCACGGCAGGCCTTGCGGTTATGTTTATCAACTGAATGCGGAGTATCCGAACATGCCAAAGATGAAAACCAAAAGCGGTGCAGCCAAGCGTTTCTTGAAAACGGCTAACGGCATCAAGCACAAGCACGCTTTTAAGAGCCACATCCTGACCAAAATGTCGACCAAGCGTAAGCGTCAACTTCGCGGTAGCAGCCTGCTGCACGCGTCGGACGTGGCAAAAGTCGAGCGCATGCTGCGCCTTCGTTAATTTTTGGTTAAAGATAGAGGAAGTTACTCATGGCTCGTGTAAAGCGTGGCGTCATCGCTCGTAAGCGTCACAAGAAAATTCTGAAACTGGCTAAAGGCTACTACGGTGCACGCTCGCGCGTATTCCGTGTTGCCAAGCAAGCGGTCATCAAGGCAGGCCAATACGCCTACCGCGACCGTCGTCAGAAAAAACGTCAGTTCCGCGCTCTGTGGATCGCTCGTATCAACGCTGGTGCTCGCGTCAACGGTCTGTCTTACAGCCGCCTGATCGCTGGCCTGAAAAAAGCGTCGATCGAAATCGACCGTAAGGTTCTGGCTGATCTGGCAGTGAACGAAAAAGCGGCGTTTGCTGCGATTGTCGAGAAAGCTAAAGCCACGCTGGCTTAAGTACCCCCGACAATCACTTGGCGTCATTTCCGGCGCCAGGTGTTAAACGTCTTAATAGGGGAAGAGCCTGCGCTCTTCCCCTATTTCGTATCTGGAGTCTGTACATGGAAAACCTGGACGCGCTGGTCTCCCAAGCCCTGGAGGCCGTGGAACGCGCTGAAGACATCAATGCCCTGGAACAGATCCGGGTTCAATTCCTTGGCAAGAAAGGCGAACTGACTCAGGTGATGAAGACCCTGGGCAACCTGCCTGCCGAAGAGCGGCCAAAAGTTGGCGCGCTGATCAACGACGCCAAGGAACGCGTCACCGAGGTGCTTAACGCGCGCAAGGCGGCCTTCGAAGAAGCCGAACTCAGCGCCCGTCTGGCGGCCGAGTGCATTGATGTGACCCTGCCGGGCCGTGGCCAGACCTCCGGTGGTCTGCATCCGATCACCCGCACCCTGGAGCGCATCGAGCAGTTCTTCACCCACATCGGCTACGGCATCGCCGAAGGCCCTGAGGTCGAAGACGACTACCACAACTTCGAAGCCCTCAACATTCCCGGCCACCACCCGGCGCGGGCAATGCATGACACCTTCTACTTCAATGCCAACATGCTGCTGCGCACTCACACTTCGCCTGTGCAAGTGCGGACCATGGAGTCCAGCCAGCCGCCAATCCGCATTGTGTGCCCGGGCCGCGTTTATCGCTGCGACTCGGACCTGACCCACTCGCCGATGTTTCACCAGGTCGAAGGCCTGCTGATCGATCGCGACATCAATTTTGCCGACCTCAAAGGCACCATCGAAGAATTCCTGCGGGTGTTCTTCGAAAAGGAACTGGCGGTACGCTTCCGTCCGTCCTTCTTCCCCTTCACCGAGCCATCGGCTGAAGTCGACATCCAGTGCGTGATCTGTACCGGCAAAGGTTGCCGCGTGTGCAAACAGACCGGCTGGCTGGAAGTCATGGGTTGCGGCATGGTTCACCCGAACGTGCTGCGCATGTCGGGCATCGACCCTGAAGAGTTCCAGGGCTTTGCCTTCGGCATGGGCGCCGAGCGCCTGGCCATGCTGCGTTACGGCGTCAACGATTTGCGCCTGTTCTTCGACAACGACTTGCGGTTCCTTGCGCAATTTCGCTAGGTCGCGCACCCGTAACGAATCTTTCAGGAGAGCAGGATGAAATTCAGTGAAAAATGGCTGCGCGGTTGGGTCAACCCGCAGGTATCCCGAGACGATCTGGTTGCCCGTCTTTCGATGGCCGGCCTTGAAGTCGACAGCGTAACGCCAGCGGCGGGTCAATTCAGCGGCATCGTCGTCGGTGAGGTACTGAGCACCGAACAGCACCCCGACGCCGACAAACTGCGCGTGTGCCAGGTCAGCAACGGCAGCGAGACCTTCCAGGTAGTGTGCGGCGCGCCCAACGTGCGCCCTGGCCTGAAGATCCCGTTCGCCATGATCGGTGCCGAACTGCCAGGCGACTTCAAGATCAAGAAAGCCAAGCTGCGTGGCGTTGAGTCCAACGGCATGCTGTGCTCGGCGGCCGAGCTGCAGATCAGCGAAGAAAACGACGGCCTGCTCGAGCTGGCGGCCGACGCCCCGGTTGGCGAAGACATTCGCGTGTACCTGGACCTGGACGACGCCAGCATCGAAATCGGCCTGACCCCGAACCGTGGCGACTGCCTGTCGGTGGCTGGCCTTGCGCGTGACGTCGGTGCCCTGTACGACGTACCGGTGACCCGCCTGGCGGTGCCGGCCGTTGCTGCTGCCCACGACGAAGTGCGTCCGGTTGAAGTGCTGGCCCCAGCGGCCTGCCCACGCTACCTGGGCCGCGTTATCCGTAACGTCGACCTGTCGCGCCCAACGCCATTGTGGATGGTTGAACGTCTGCGTCGCTCCGACGTGCGCAGCATCGACGCTGCCGTCGACATCACCAACTACGTGATGCTCGAACTCGGCCAGCCGATGCACGCCTTCGATCTCGCCGAGATCAACGGCGGTATCCGCGTGCGCATGGCCGAGGAGGGCGAGAAGCTCGTTCTGCTCGACGGTCAGGAAGTGGCGCTGCGTAGCGACACCCTGGTCATCGCCGACCACTCCCGCGCCCTGGCTATCGCCGGCGTCATGGGTGGCGAGCACAGCGGTGTTTCCGCCACCACCCGCGACATCTTCCTCGAAAGCGCCTTCTTCGAACCGATTTCGGTGGCTGGCAAGGCCCGTTCCTACGGCCTGCACACCGATGCCTCGCACCGCTACGAGCGCGGTGTCGACTCGCAGTTGGCCCGCGAAGCCATCGAGCGCGCCACTGGCCTGCTGCTGGACATCGTTGGCGGCGAAGCCGGCCCTGTGGTCGACGTCACCAGCGAAGCGCACCTGCCGAAGGTTGCACCGATCACCCTGCGCGCCGAGCGCCTTACCCAGATGCTGGGCATGGAAATGGCCAGCGCCGAAGTCGAGCAACTGCTCAACGGCCTGGGCCTGAAAACCACCACCGGGGAAGGGCAGTGGCAGGTCGAAGTACCTAGCCACCGCTTCGATATCAGCCTGGAAGTCGACCTGATCGAAGAGCTGGCTCGCCTGTACGGCTACAACCGCCTGCCGGTACGTTACCCGCAAGCGCGCCTGGCCCCACAAGCCAAGGCCGAAGCCCGTGGCGAACTGCCGGCCCTGCGCCGTCTGCTGGTTGCCCGTGGCTACCAGGAAGCGATCACCTACAGCTTCATCGACCCGAAACTGTTCGAACTGTTCACCCCTGGCGTCGAGCCGCTGCTGCTGGCCAACCCGATCTCCAGCGACATGGCGGCCATGCGTGCCTCCCTGTGGCCGGGCCTGGTCAAGTCCCTGCAGCACAACCTCAACCGTCAGCAAGACCGCGTTCGCATGTTCGAGAGCGGCCTGCGCTTCGTCGGCCAGCTGGGCGACCTCAAGCAAGAGCCAATGCTCGCCGGTGTCGTCTGCGGCAGCCGCCTGCCAGAAGGCTGGGCAAACGGTCGCGACACCATCGACTTCTTCGACGTGAAAGCAGACGTAGAAGCGGTGCTGGGCTTCTCCGGCTCTTTGGCCGAGTTCAGCTTCGTACCGGGCCAACACCCGGCGCTGCACCCGGGCCAAACCGCACGCATCGAGCGTGATGGTCGCGAAGTCGGCTACCTGGGTGCCATCCACCCAGAGCTGGCCAAGACCCTCGGCCTCGACCGTCCGGTGTTCGTCTTTGAGCTGGTACTGGGTGAAGTGGCCGATGGCCGCCTGCCAAAGTTCAGCGAACTGTCGAAATTCCCGGAAGTGCGTCGTGACCTGGCCTTGGTAGCAGGACGTGATGTTGCTTCGAGCTCGGTGCTTGAAGTAATTCGTGACAATGCAGGCGAATGGCTCACGGACCTCAGGCTGTTTGATGTTTATCAGGGTAAAGGCATTGATCCTGATAGAAAAAGCCTGGCCGTTGGCTTGACCTGGCAGCATCCATCGCGCACTCTTAACGATGAAGAGGTGAATACTGCAACGCAAAACATCCTCACCTCGCTCGAACAAAGGTTGAACACCACGTTAAGGAAATAGCGTATGGGTGCTCTGACGAAAGCTGAGATGGCCGAACGGCTGTACGAGGAGCTGGGCCTGAACAAACGTGAAGCCAAGGAATTGGTTGAACTGTTCTTTGAGGAAATCAGGCACGCTCTAGAAGACAACGAGCAGGTCAAATTGTCCGGATTCGGCAATTTTGACCTGCGTGACAAACGCCAGCGGCCGGGCCGCAACCCCAAAACAGGGGAAGAGATCCCGATCACGGCGCGTCGAGTCGTCACCTTTCGTCCAGGGCAGAAGTTGAAAGCCCGAGTTGAGGCCTATGCTGGAACCAAGTCATAACGACGAGCTTCCGCCGATTCCAGGCAAACGCTACTTCACCATTGGTGAAGTGAGTGAGCTTTGTGCGGTAAAACCGCATGTGCTTCGCTACTGGGAGCAGGAATTCCCCCAACTCAACCCGGTGAAGCGCCGCGGTAACCGGCGGTACTATCAGCGCCAAGACGTGCTGATGATCCGCCAGATCCGCGCGCTGCTGTACGACCAGGGCTTCACCATCGGCGGGGCGCGTTTGCGCCTCTCTGGCGATGAAGCCAAGGACGACACCACCCAGTACAAACAGCTGATCCGGCAGATGATTGTCGAGTTGGAAGATGTGTTGGTGGTGCTGAAGAAGTAGCCCGTATCGGGCCGGGAATTTTGGAAAAAATGCTTCCAAAATTCAAAAGGTTAGGGTACATTCTTCAACGTTCTCAGTAACTAGGGGAACATGCTTCAAGCCCAGTCGGGGCGTAGCGCAGCCCGGTAGCGCACTTGCATGGGGTGCAAGGGGTCGAGTGTTCGAATCACTCCGTCCCGACCATTATTTAGAACGACTAAGCCACCTTCGGGTGGCTTTGTTGTTTCTGGTCTTAGTGATTTTTTGAGTGACTTGGCGTTTTTTCATCCCGACCTTCTCGTCAGAATCGTCAGCACTGGTCCTCCCGAATCAGTGGCCAATACCAATTTTTCTGCCTCGATCAGCTGACCTAGCTTGTCGCCAGAGTAATGACTGATGATGCTTTCGTTCTTGTGCCCTAGAAGTGCCTTGCGGTCTTCCTCTGCTACTCCGTGCGCTTGAGATCGTGAAGCCTGATGGAGGCATGCCCAGGCCAGCAGGGCGTAGGTTTTTCTCCTGCTTTCGCTCTGAAGAGCTTTGATGAAAGGCTCAAATGCCTGGTCATCAATGTGAGTCGACGTGCCGGGGTAAGTTGAACAGATTCTATAAATTTATGATCTTAATGAATTTTTTCAACAATAAAAACTTTTGGGAATGCCGTCCGGAATACAGTTTATCTGAATGAGTATCTAGCCCTGTCAGCAAGAGGTCGATACGGTGTGCTGATTATCTCTGTTCACGATACAATTGCTATGAGGGAGCAGTCGCGAACCAGAATTTGAAGCTGAAAGAAATTTCAATTCATAGGCGTTTTGGCCTTGAAGAATCAAGGTGCTATGGTGCTTCTATATGCTGCGAATAAGATTGGACAGTTTAAGTCCGGTAGCTTTTGCTTTTTTTAAAGAGCTGACTTCACATTCCCACACTACAAAAACTCTCCATCCTAATGATCTCAGAAGTGAAATAACTCGTTCGTCACGTGCAACGTTCTTGGAAAACTTAGCAACCCAGAATGATGTATTGCTTTTGGGCGTCGTAGCGATATTGCAATTCTGATGACGATGCCAGAAGCAGCCATGTACAAAAACAACTGCTTTGTAACGAGGGAAAACTAAATCTGGTTTTCCTGGTAGGGTCGCGCTGTTCAGCCGGTAACGCAAGCCGAGGTTATGGAGAGTCTTGCGTAGGGCTACTTCTGGTCGAGTGTGGGCGCTCTTGATTCGGGCCATTCTTTCGGAGCGCTCTTCAGGGGTTAGGAAGTCTGCCATAGTTAACCTCCAGAGAGAATGTATATAAGTATAGCTAATAGTGTGGTAGCGTACCGCTCTGAAGAGAACTTATGTTGTGGTTCGTTTTGTGAGAATAGCAGTCGATGTTTTAGTTTGGCATGCCGGCACTGATGCGTAAGTGCCGGCATGCTTGTAGTGAGATCTAACTAGTCAAGCTTGTAGAATGGAACTTCCTCAATGAATTCACCGCTCCAGTTAAGTGTCTTGCATAGTGAATTGAATTTATCAAGACTAGAGATGCGATTTACTATGCTGTCAGACGCTGCAGGTAATCCAATTTTGTCCAAGTCACGTGCCGTTAGACCAGGTACCTGATGTATGAACCAGCTGCCAATAGGCTCAAGATAGTCTGTCTTGGAAGTTTTGAAGTGACTGAAATACTGAGAAGCTAAAATAACACCTACACCAAAGGCCCGACCCTGTACCAATAACTTTGTTAATACATCAAAGTCATATGGCATGATGTTGTGGGCCTCATCTACTAAAAGATAAGAGTCAATGTATCTTGTTTGCGGGTTTTTCCCAATGAATGGTCTTTTCTTTAATTTTAGCATGTAGTCGAAGTATAGGTTGAGGAAGATAACCACAACCATCTTCTTTAATTTCTCATCACTCAGGTCTTTCAGGTCTATCGCGACTACACCTTCGAAAAATTCATCGAAACTAACAATTTTAGAAGGGTCTTCTTCAAAGATCTCATAATCTACCAGGTCGCTGATTATGCCTAAGACAGAGTCAGGCTTGTCACCAACGAGCGCAGAATATTGTTTGCTCACGTCATATATGGTGGGGTCGCGGTCTTCTGCTGCTCGAGTGTCATGATAAGCGGCTTTGATAGCTTCCTTGAGATTTTTATCTTGCACTGGTGCATTTACTGAAAATATTTTACGCAGAATGTCTCTGAAAAACCCAATTTTATCGAGCATCGCCCGGTTAGAACTGTCTCCGCCAGTTGAAAATAGATTGAGCGGAATTTTATATGGGGATACAATCTTAACCTTCGACTTCTCGATAAACTCGCAAGTGTCCTCTTGGTCGCTGAAGTCTCGTTTGTAGTCCAGAATTAAGACTTTAGGAGCAGTCCCCCTGTTTTGCTCGGGTTGCTTTACCATCTGATATACTAGTGACTTTAGCAGTTGGGTTTTTCCAGTGCCTAGGTCACCTACTACGCCAATGTTGATATTGGTAAGCTCTGTATTGCCTGGATTGAAATATACTTCCTTGCTCCCGATCAGGTCTTTTGTATCCCCGATCTTGAAGTTTAATCCTTTTGTAAATAATGGATTAATTGTTTCGAAAGTTTCCTCGGTCTCATGCTGTTCAGCGACCTTGAAAGCTGACTCGGGTTGGATGAAAGGATAAGGATGCGCGTCATGCAGAGTATTCTGCTCTATCACACCTTCTTGTGAGGTAGTGTTAATAGAAGTTTTCTCTACTGATTCGGTGTTAATCTTAGCGAGTAACCCCCAGTCATCTACCTGATCTATCATGTCGCTGATTGATTTTAGCTGATTTGTAGCCAGCAATGCTCCAGCATAGTCATATCCCAAGATGGCAATATTTTTTAGTAGGGAGCTCCCTGAACTGAGAACTCTGCTATTTTGCGTGTTTTCAATAGAAATCAGTCGTCCCGCTTGATCTATTTCAGTTTCCAAGCTTCCCGACATCAATCCCGCGATTGTTTGCTGATGGTAATTTACCCAGTGAGGATTAGCGCGAGCTGCATCGGTATCGCCGTAGACACGGAAACCATAATCCACGCAGCCTCCAATTAGATCCCTATAAGCGATTCCCCATAGAGGGGATTCAATTGCGCGTTCCTGCAGCTCAGAGAGGAAAGTCGCAAATGACTGCGCTTGTGCTAACGCATCATCACGCTGTTTTTCGGTCATCTCATTGGATCGGGTTTTTACTTCAATGGGGGTGATTTTAAGAGCGCTTGGCTCAAAGAAGTTGGTTCCGGAATCTATGCCAAAGGCGATACTTAAAACAAGTAGGTCTGGTCTTTCTCTAGTTTCCGCCCCCAGTGCTTTACGAAGTTCATCAAAGCGAGGTTGAAATACATCGGCAGGAATAATAAGGTTCACAGTCCGATTGCCGATTACTGGGATTAAGCCGCCAAATTTCCCGTTGGTATTGTAGTTTGATTGGAGCAATCGTGCAGCGATAAGCATACCAACTTCACCTAAACTAGCAGCACCTCCGCTGGTTAGTCGTTTAAGGGTTGGTATTCCTCTCTTAGAAATTTCGTCAAGTAGCGAAGATATTTGCTCGTCGCTCGTAGTTTCGATGCCGGGTAGCTGCATCAAAACATTTCTAACTGCCGTAATCATTGTAGGCGACTGCTTCGCAACCAAGTAAAATCCGCTAGAGTGACCTGCGCCCGGAGCATAACGAGGAAGTTCAAAATCCCAAAGGTAAGCATTGTTGCCTGGGCTATGGAAACACGTAGAGTCTACGGCCGCAGAGGAAATTGCGCTGTACCTGGTGTCCTTCAATGAAGCATTTAGAGTTTGAAGGTTTGGAGCAAAGCTCAAACAGTCAAACTGAGCCTCATTGACGCACTGCGATTCCAGCAAATCGAGCGCTCTGGATAGACTTTCCAGTAGGCCGTCACCGCTCAGTTCTCTAACGTATTGGCCTGCTCTGGAGAGGGACAAGTATTGCTTGTGAGAAGTCGCATTCTTTTTAATGCTGAATCTTGATACGCAGGTAGGATCGACCGGTGAGAGCACGCCATCTTTACGGAACTGCTGGTCCATAGTCTGTAGATGGTCGACTATTGAGAGGTCACGCTCGGCGTGGCCTTCTGTACTCTTGGAGTACCATCTAATCTGAGTGCCTGAGCGTTCGGTTAAAGACGCTAGAACTGCCGGCTTAGGCTGCTCGTCGAGTGGTCTCTTGTCAATAATCCTCAGCGTTAAGCCTTGTGCTGGGGACCACTCATCAACCTCAGGGCCGAGATTTTCAAGGCACCACTCATCTATGCCTTCATTGCAGGAGCTATGCCCGGACAGGTCACTATGCAGCGAGACTCTAATGGTAGACTTTGCCGGGTACAGGTGTCGAATTTCGTCTAGCGAGCGCTTTACCTGCTGCTTATTGAATCCATTAACCATGCCCTCTAGTTTAATACCAAGATCATCTCCGAATGTCCCTACAAAGTTTGCTTGAGCAACTTCATGGATAAGGTCGGTACGCCATAATACCGACCAGTAGTCGGAAGAGCTTTTAACGGCAACATACCCTACTGGAGTGAATCGACCATCCATATCCCGGCATTTCAATGCGAGGCAGTCAGGAAAACTATATGGCTCGATGATGCCTGCTATCGGGCATGGCAAACCTTCGTTGATCGAGCCTTGCATCAGCATTTGAGCGTTACACTGCCATGCTAGTCGTACAGGATGGAATGGGGACAGCAATATCGCTACAGGTTTTGATTCGAGAAATCCACTGTTGAACTGAGACTTGTGGACGGTAATTAACTCAGCCCAGCCAGCTAGAGAGTTAGGGATTGCTAGCCACTCCGCATACTCGCGGATGTATGATTCAATTACTTCCCTGTTGCTTTGGTCGAGGAGGATTTGACCGAGGCTGAGCGCCTCAATGCTACAGCCTTTATCATTACAAAGTTCTCTTAAAAGTTTCAATGCACGCGCTCTCGAGCGCAAATACTCTTCAGTCGGAGAAAGTTCTTCAGCTCTCGGGCGTGGGTCTAAAGAGACTTCAAGATTGGAAAGTTTCGGCCGCAGCTTCCAATCAGGGCGGCTCCAACTACCCTTAAATCCCGGGCCAATGATTAAAGGCTGGTGTGAATCTTCAGAATCTAATATCCATTGCTCAAGTAAGGTCAGCATGGTCTGCTCAACATCTGTTTTCGCAACGCTTTCCGATCGAGAACAGTTGTTAATCACTAGTCGAGCAAATTCGCTGGGCGCGCCCTTGGCAGTGAATTCCTTTGGGCTTACATTGATAATGAATTTTGTAGTGACTTCACTATTTGGAAGCCTTACTTCAAAATTAAGTTGACCATCTTCACTAATTTCGACGACGGCTAGCGACTGGCCGCTCTCTGCTTCAGAGTTAGTAATTGGCCAATTGGTAGGGGTGGAATCACTCTCTTCTACAGTTGTTCCGGATATACTAGAGGACAGACTTGCTACACAATTGTAGAATAACTCGATGGTTTGGGTTCCGGACCCATTGGTGATTAGCTCGCATTCATATACTGAGCTGAGATTTGTTCCCCGGCCAACGGTTTTTCTCTTGAATGAAGTTAATTTTTGTGCTGAGCGGCAATTTAAAACAATCGCGGGAGTGTACGAGTCAAGTGATATTATCTTAATTGAGACGGGTTTTTCTAAGCTCTTGCAAATAAACTCATAGCGAAGATGTTGCTCGTGGCTACATGGCAACGAGTCGTCGGACCACTCCGTCTTTGACTTTTCGACTTTTATGGAGTCAATGAGTTCGAGAGCTTTTCGTCCGGAGGCTCTATAAACCGATACCTCTTGCCCTAATAATTCCTCGTCCGCAGTGAGAGAGAATGTTGGGGTGTCCTTCACCACTACCTGTTGGCTAGGCAGAGTGGGGCGGAATAGCCCATTCTCACAGGCTACTTTAAGAGTTCCGAAGGTTTTGCTTTCTTCTTGGTTTAATAGCTTAATCCAAATAGATTGCGTCAGTGCATCCCACCATGAGCTGTCAGGAATATTACGTACGCTAGCGTAGTTTCGTATCGGACTCGCTACAAATCGCTGTGGCGTTCGGTACAGCATTACAAGGTGCTGACTGAAGCGTGCTAGCGCCTCGGAAATTTGCTCTGAGCCTGCGTCTTCTTGCAGTAGCTTTGTACCAGCTGTGAAACCTTGAACTTGCAAATAGTTAGCAATATTTTGGTTGATAGTGGTGTCTGGTATCTCACCCTCAGCGAGTTTAGGCACTCCCAGAGCATGGCACAGATCATGACCAGTTTTACCATAACCTCCAAGGTCATATAGTTCCTGAAGTAGCTCCCAAGGCTCTCTCATGTCTCCTGCTTGCGCGGATTCGATGAACGCTTCCTCAAGGGCTTTCCAAACCAGCTCGGTGATCACATCCTCGGTATAGGAGAACCTAGCCAACACTTCTGTTACGACATCATTTACAAATGGTTCGTCCTTCCAGGTGGAAAAGGACACATGGTTTACCCGGTTTAGGCCAAGCTTGTTTGCGGTGGTCCCAGTTGAAAGGAGAGGGGGAGTATTAAGTGTTGAAAGCGCCAGATATGACCCGTAAGAAGTACGGACCGAAACTACATGATTGCTTGAGCAACGAGCAGTGTTCTGGTGTGGCGGATCTTCAACTCCCTCTTGAACGCGAAGCACCGGTACAGATTTTACATGCCCATTGGATGTAAGTTCTAAACGGTCACCACATGTGGAAAACTTTTCGTAAATTTCGTCAAGGATACCTGAGGGAGGTGCCGTGAACGTCACTCGAAGATTGTTATCATCGGATGATATGAATTTGGCTGCGTCGTTTTTGATTTTGGATGCGAGATATTCGATGAAGTCCCCGTTCACTTAAATAACCTCCATGTTTCTGCTAGCTAACGGACTTGCGATAACCATGCCGCCCTCTGCGTCAGGGCTATCAATAGCAATGGACATGTCTCGTAATCTCTTATTCAAAATTTCACCCTTCCCTAAGGCCAGCTCTGCGTTTATGCCGTATCCAGCCAACTGGTGGCATAAATCTTGGACAGTGCAAGGGCCAGTGACTCTGCTGGCGGCACAGTGAACCATTAATATTGTGGATAATGGACCAAGTCCTACAACCCAGGGAGAGCTGGCGTAATTGCCTCTCTTCTCGATGTAATAGCCTTGGTCGTAGCCTTCAAGACCAGATTCTGAAGTTATGCGTTGACGAACAATGTGCTCCAGAAATTCCAAAACATTTTTTGAGGAGCCTTTCTTGCAATCAGCTACTTTTGGATCACTTTCAATTATTTGATTGAAGTTTTTTAGGTAGCTATTGAAGTTAAACTTAGACCGATTTTTGCTTAAGTATTTAAGCGTTTCAGCTATGTCTGAGCTTGACTTAAGTCGAATGCTTGGCATATCGAAACTGGCTTGCTCAAGCATGTGTAGCAACAAGTTTAAGGCGCCGCGCCCTTCTATATAATGGCGAGCGGCTTCTTTCAAAGGCTTAGACGTAAGCTGGCCAAGGCTCCAAAATCCATTGCCAGTTGATAGAATTTCAATAACATCCTGCTCTGTAGGCGGGGCGTCATTCGTAAGCGCATTTTCAATAAGTTGACGACACTTATCATTGGCATGACAACACCAGGTTACATGGGAAGCTGAACCTATTCTACAGAGAGACTCCAGCATGCTGGACCACTGTCTACGAGTGAGGTTCTTTTTGAGATCTAAGACAATTTTAAGATCTTCTACAAAACGTATTGCCGGGCAATCCAGATTTAGCAAGTCGTTGAAATGTGTTTCGTCAAAAGGGAATTTGCTTGGCATTTGCCAGGCATTTTTGATGCTGCTTGCACGCCATGATTCGAATTCTGTCTGGAGCATTCTCGCCCAAACGTCATCCTCTTCAATAGAAACGCTAAGCTTGTCAAAAAGCTTGCACCACAATTTCAGCGCCGACTCATAATCACCGGAACCAATCGCAATCATCTTCGCTACTAGTTTCCCAGGATTCCATGGGTTTCCCTTTAGGCGGGCGGACATGGAATAGAGTGTGGCGTCTGGCACCAAAGGAGCAATCTGGTTTCCTCGCTGACGAGATTGTCCAGATAGATTCGGAGCTGCGATAACACGATCTACCACCGTGGCCCACAATTTGGTATCGAACGCTACACTACTCGATCCATCACCTGGGCGTTTTTCGGTCAATAGTTGTTTCTTGTACGGGGTGCCTAAATCCCATACCTTTTCCCCCACCTTTTGGTGATCAGAAAAGCCGACGTTGCGGTATAGCGACGCAAGCAGAATCTCGCCTGTTGCTACTTCAGGGGATGGCGTCAAATGAAGAAAACTATCTTTATACGCCTCATGAAGGTAGGTTTGTTTCCATGGATCATTCAAATACTCAGTCAATTTATCCATGGTACTTACCCCTTGAATCTGATGATATTTCCCACCTTCAATGGGAAAATGTCTCTGCCGATGATGAGATCTACGTTGCCGTCTACAAAGCTCTTGTCTCTCGCGATTTGGCCTGCGGTTACCGATTTTACCTCGTCGAATAAAGCGAAAACTTCTCTTGGCAATGATGCTGGGTCCAGACCTTCTTCTAGCTCTACTAATGCTTTGTATAACGCAAAAGTTACCGGTATATAGCGGTTGTGGACTTTCATGAAAGGAAAGCGATTAGCAGGGCGATGAATATCCCCTCTAAACATTTCCATCGAGGTTCTTACACTCCGCACTCGAAGAGAAACCTCTCGATCCCAATGTGCTACAGGCTGACCGAATGTCGTCGAGAGAGGTATTCTGAAGAACGATCTGTCATCATTGACTAACTGCTCGACTAAATCCTCAAGGGACTCATGTTGGGCGTCAGCTTTATAGAGGTCGGCATATTGGCTAAATAAGTCGAGATCCTTCGAGATGCCATATTTGACACCTAGGCTTCTTTTTGCTAGCCGTCCCGCAAATTGCCTAATCGAAGATTGCAAGCGGCGAGCCTGTTTCGATACTTTCGTCGGGTGGTACTGGCCCATCAAGGCGTCGTCCGCTTCCGAAAGCTGCAATAGTAGTTTTCGCTCGCTTACCGTTAGCCTGGTAGATACGAGCGCTAGCCCATCTTTTACGGATAGACTGAAGTTTTCGTCTACAGTATTGGCTGTGATTGAGTCTTCTTCTTTATCTATATATAAAAGTTGTTCTCCGTGCAGTAGTGCAGGATCTAGAAATGTAGCGAAATCTCCAGCTAGAAGCTCACTTATGTCATTGTGCTCTTTTTCGGACAATGTCTTGATAGATCCGAAATGATACTTTGCCTTGTTAAAAGCTTTGATGTCCAGTAGTTCTGGGGGCTTAGAGCTAGCTAGCACAGCCTGATATGCTTCAAGGTGTTTGCCTGAGGCAAGCCGTGGCCAATTAGAAAACAACCTATGTTGATAAAGTCGGGAGGTTAGTAAGTATCGCGCGCGCACGCCAACTAATGTAGATGGACCTTTATCTTCCAGTAGGAGCATTCTGGCTGTCCACTCACACGGAGAATAGGTTCTGCTGTCTATCGTTAAAGATCCAGGCTCACCAATGAAAAGATGAGAGATTAGAGAGTAGAGGTCGCGGAAGGTCCACCTTTTTCCTGATGCCAGCTCATAGTAGTAAAGGAATTTAATTAGATTGTCGCGAGCCTTTTCGTTTGCAAGCAACATTTTATTTTGACAAAATGGGCAGTCAGATCTATTGATGCAGGCTGGTTTCCATTGGGAGTCTGCTAATGCCTTTTCTAATATTTGATGTGCGACAGCTCTATTGGTAGCACTGTTTACAGGGGCCACCAGCGAATCTACATCCATTGGCCAGATCGCCAAGCGACTTCCAAGGAGAGGCCAACATGCAGGCGCATCCACGCCGCCACTCACAGCAGAAATTATATTTGAAATAAACGACGCCATTTCTGTGTCGTTGTTTCGGATTGCCAATGCTGAGGTGTTTGCGAGAATGCCACGATTCACACAGCCAATGTATATGCCGGTGTACTCGCCGTCCTTAATTTCACGAAGTTCATTGAGCAGCAGTGATTCAGCTGTTTCCTCGGGGCGAGCTGGGTCTTTGTCAGTGGCGTCTTGCACAAGCCTAATTGTTGGTGTGACGGTGCTTAGCCCGAAGAGTGGGCCATCTAACATGACTTCAGTTCGTCGAGGGGGGAGGCTGTCAGAGTGTAGTTCGTACTGTGCTGCGAACTTTGCTAGCAATTGACCATTTGCGCCGGATAGTTTGTCAAAACTCTCAATTGCTCCTTCCACAGCATCGGTTTTCCCATTTCCTGGTCCCCCAACCAGTAGAATTGCCGTTGGTGCCTCTGGTTCTCCGTTTAAAATTGAGTCCACCCATTCTGAAAGTTTTTCAACGAGAGGTGTTGTCAACTGTTCTTTAACAGGCCGTCCTGTTTGTTTCTGGAACGGCTTTCTGACCCCGCCGTCTTTGGCGCCCGACCAGTTAATTAGACCCTCTGGGTACAGCAATTCCTCTTGCTCTTTGGATTCCATATTAACCCTTTGCTATAGATTAAATCTTAGTGATTCTACGGACCAGGTGTCGCTTGAGTTTACACAGCCTGGAGGGAAGAAAGACCCTTGATGCATCTGGCCGCGCGCAATGCACGCAGCCCAGATATGAAGTAAAGTTAGGCTCGTCATTTGCGCTTGACAAGTGGTTAACTAAGCGCTAGATCAAGCTATATCTAATGTGGTTTGTATCATTGGTGTTGTTGTTTCACTATCGACATATTCTGACGCCTCTTTCAACGCAGCCGTTAAAGCCAAGCCGATTGCTCTCGCAAGGTATGGAGGAACTGCATTACCAACTTGAGTATACCTTGGGCACTCTTTAGTTCGCTGGCTTCCACCTGTGGTGAATTTTCCTCGGAAGTGGAACCAGTCAGGGAAAGACTGTATTCGAGCTGACTCACGTACAGTTAGGATTCTCGGCTCGCTATAGTGAAGGACGTCGTCTGGAAGCGTTGTGATTGTTGGTGCGGGACTGCTAGAACGCATCAGACAGATCCGATGCTTCTTCAGACCATATTTTTCTCGTTGCGCTGCATTCATCAATGACCCTTTTACACAGTCAGGATCGTTAATGATGTTCATGAAACGTTCACGAATTTCGGGTTTGTGCTTGGCGAGTCGAGCGCTATCTAGTACGGTACCGCTGCCAGCACGCATAAGTCGTTGGTAGGTGGTTCTAGCGTTGGCGTTAGCAATTTCTTGAAACCCATTGCGAGAATAAGGGTCCGTGCATGGACGAGTGCCCGCGTGCACTGTCTCAAGATCGGAAATAGCGTCCCATGAACTTACTTTTTCTGGCAGGTCGAATTCTTCCAATTGTTGGATTCTAGAGTTTTCTAGCAACTCGAATGCCCGAGAAACTCCTCCCTTGAGGTTCAGCGCCAGATCTTTGCGTAATCCTATAACGATTAAGCGTGGTCGCTTTTGCGGTACGCCGAAGAGAGATGAGTCAACGATTTTTCCAAGAACTTGATAGCCGACTTTATTGAGGCTTTCTACAAGCTTGTCATAATAAGACTGGGGCTTTAATTGAATCCCAAGCGCTTTCCATGCTTTACCAGTATGAGCTACCTTCATGCCTGGTACGTTTTCCAAAACGAGCGCAGCCGGTTGAATCGCTTCAACCATTTCCACATATTTTTCGAAAAGCTTGTTCCGAGGATCAGACTCTACTCTCTTTCCAGCGAAGCTGAAGCCCTGGCAAGGTGGTCCCCCGGCTAAGATATGAACCTTTCCTTTCAGCGTGGACAGGTCGGCAGGGTGTTGCTTAAGGATGTCATCAATACCCCAAGCTTTTTTTTCCAACCATGATGGCCAGGAAAATTGATTAACTGGTACTTCCCGGCCTTCAAGCAAGTTTGCTGATAGCGTCGAAAACGCCATTTTATCGCGTTCGACGGCGAAGACACCTCTGAGGCCCGCCATAGACAGGCCAAGTGATAGCCCTCCACAGCCTGCGAAGAGGTCCGCGAACTGTAGAGGTTGCCCATCACTGGGCAGTGGGCAAAAATCGGTAATTTTCATGTTCTCCTGCCCGGGTATGGCGGGGTTCGAGCTAGCGGACGTCTCGTGGGCGCAACCAAAGGATTGGCCAATAGCTGCGGCCGCATCGTGGGCCTCATCCATACTTAGGCTAAAAAGTTTACTTGACATCTCGTCGGGTTCGACCTTATTAGGGCGTAATGGCACAATAGTGTTAGAAAATGGATCTGCCTGCAAGCAACCCCCAGATACAGCATGATGAGAATCCAAATTTATCCCTTTGATTCCTATGGGATTATTTTGCTGGTCGGGATGTTCTCTCCTGCCAACCGGTAGATGCATGACCGAGTCCCTTTAGGCCAGGGTGGTGAGGGAAACCTAAGACCGTTCCTTCAACCAGTGTAGAAATATGGGTCAATCCCTTGACAGCTAGCCGATTTATTGACTGTGTCGAGACAGCTTCGACGCTGTGCAGGCGGATTCTGATGCAAAGTTTATACTGTATTTATAAACAGCTTTCGATCTGGTCAACGCTGCAGCCGTGAATTGTAACCGCGGTTTTCTCAATCACTGGCGGTTAGTCAGCGATTTTCCCGTTCGCGGTGCTCGACCCAAGCGCGGATCTCTGCTGTCGATATTGATTCTCATTTGGCTCTTGGCTCCGAGCCGTTTCCGGATCAGTAGAACCGTAAGGTAGTAGTAATATCTGGTGTCTTTCGCCCGCATTTTCAGATGCTGAGTGAGAAACCAGAAAAAGTGCTTATATTGCCACGTCCAAGGGTTTTCTCGATGCCAGCGCTGACGAACTGCCGCCTGCATGATCTTGGCTTGGCGGATGTGTCGTTGCTGTACCGATTTTGATCCGGTCAGCACACCACTTAAGAAAAGCTCCATGTCGAAAGGCTTGCTTATGATCTGCCTCCAAGGTACGCAGTCACTACATCGATTCGGCCGTGCCCTAGTTCAAGGCTTATTTGCTGGCGGGCAATTTGGTCAAGATTGCGATCGATGCGAGCCCCTTCGCCGCTATTGACCGGGGCGGTATGCCCCGTGAGTTGTTTGTAGCGCTCGCATGCGTAGGCTGCTCGTAGGTCATGGAATCCCTTCAATCCATGCTTTTTAAGCATGTGACGGGACGAGCGCACGGTCTGCTGCAAGAACGCAGCGTAGGTTTCCGCCCGGGTTAGGAGATTGCGGCTTCCATCCGGCGAGGCTTTTTGGGCAAGGGAAAGCGCCGCTTTCACCTTTTCATTTACCGCGATCCAGCGCGGTGCAGATGCGCCTGATCGGCCGCCTTTGGTGCCTTCCTGGATATTGATACGACCCAAGTGCTTGGCCTTGTGTTGCAAGCGCGGCAGGTCCGCCAGGATCGCTTCGCGCAGGCGCATACCGGTTGCTCGGCTCAACATGACAATCGCTGCCACTCGCTCGTACTGTTGTTCGAGCAATATCTGCACTACTCGCTGCACCTGTTCATGCTCTTGGCCATCTGGAGCTCGGAAGCGTACGTTGGAGCGCTGCAGCCCCAACGCCAGGCTCGGGCTGATAACTCTCACGTTCTGATCACCGCGCAGCGCTGCGAGGGTTCGGTTAACGCTACTCAGGCGGTTTTGCGCGGTGGCGATACACAGTGCGCCATTCTGGATCTCTCGGCGAAGATAAGCGGCATAGTCATTTAGCGTCTGCCGATCGATCTGACGCGCATCGTTGTAACCGGGGCCGTCCTGTGACCGGCACCAGCGCACGAAGGCTTGCCAGCGATCGCTGTGTGCTTTCACGGTGGCGAAGTGGGCGCCTGCGAACATATCCTCGAGTGCCTGCCGCCCGGCATAGCTCAGTTGGCGACCATAGCCAAAGTTGCGACCGTCACGCCGACCGACCAGCACCATTGTCTTCACCTTGATCGTTGGTTTGTAGGTGCAGCAGCAGGGCTTTCCAGTGGGCGCTGATGCTGTCCAATTGTCCCAAGTGTGCTGGGCGGATAAGAAGGGCATTTTCGCTGTGTTGCAGCAAAGCCCCTTCTCCTTGCAATTGCTCGATGAGGCGAGCGAGGTCGATTGACTCAGATGTTGGAGCGGCGACAGCGGCGACACTGGCGACAACCCCCGCCGCATCTGGATTGGCACGTGGCGACAAAGTGGTGGCTGTGGCGGCGACACACCTTAACTCGGTCGGCGAGCGATGTTGCGCTTGATAGCGGCGCACGGCGTCATTGAGTCGGAACATGGCGCACCTCGAATATATCCCCATCATTGTCCAGCCAGTTATGGGTAACCAGCTGCAGCAATAACTCGAAGGTGTGCCGCGTACTTTTACGGGCAAACCGAGGGCCGTTTCGCGTGAGATCGCGCAGGCGAAACGGTGGCCAGTTCTTCTTTATCAACCAGCGCAGCAGGCAATCAGCCTCTGCGCGAAGCTTATTCAGTGGTTCCTGTTCAGTCAGGCGTTGGTTTTCGGCCAGGTAGTAATCCATCAGCGTGGAGGCGCGCTGAATGTGCATGTCTTCCAATACAGTCGACTCCTCAACCACCGCCATCACACCAGCCATGCGTAGTACGTTCGCGGCGGCTTTGCTCGCTGCAGCTTGCACGTTGACCAGCTCGCCGAATTCCCCAGACTCGCATTCAATGGTGTCGTGAATGGCAATCCATGCTTCACGGGCGCGTGGGCTCAACTCTATGACCGCAGGTGTGAGGCCACCATCTGTATGCCGTGACCAAGGCTTCTGCATCAGCGCGGCGATGCGCTGCTGGTACAGGTGCACCTTTGGATCTCGGGTCAGGTCGATGGCTTTGTACAGCCGTTGTCCGACCAGACGCTCGGGCCAACTGATCAGGCAGCGCCCCAGGATGCCCTGGTCTTTGATATCTGCGTCCTGAAGCCGGGGTTGCAGCATCAAGTGCATGCTGAGACGGCGGTCATAGGCACGCAGACTTTCCCCTGCCATCGCGCGCGACCGATCAATCGGGCTGCCGTCCCACAGCGTCGACAAGTGAGTGATCGCCTTGATCATGTTGTTCTTGCTCATGGTGCTGCCGCCTAAAAACTGGCCGCCTTCATCGCTGAACAGACCCATGCTGGGCAAGCCGTGGCACAGGCTTTTGACCAGGCCCTCAATGGTCGGCTCAGCACTGAGGAGTCTCGGTTGGACGGGTTCAGGTTGGGCGTCCAGCGCTAGCTGTGCTGACTTTTTCGAGGTCGGTGACTTCGCGGTGAGGCTCATTGAAGCTCGGTGCGCCTTGAGCTGTTCGCCATAGGCGATCCACTGCTGTCTTTCCCAGTCGCGTACGGCCTGCAGCGCAATATGGTCCACCGCGCTCTTGCGATCACCCGAGCAAGCCACCGTCAGCAAGTACAGCGGCAACGGATAAATTCGGCCGTCGAGGTGAACATTGGCGTGCGCCTGGCTCGCCAAAGCTGTCGTGGCTAGAACAGATTGCGCGGCCATGGCGCAGGGCACGCCGATCACATCGGCCATGCGTTCCACGGCAGACCCCAATAGATCGCCCAGCGCCGCGACCGGGTAGGGTAGGGGCGTAACCTGCTGTTCCAACAAGGGGCGTGGTGGCCCTTGTACTTCGCGCAGTTGCATAGCCTTCCTCCATAAATTACCGATCTCTCCCTCACGTCATCCCGCCAAGAATGCTGAGTGTTATCAGGGATCAAGGCCCCTGCGACCTGTGAGGGTGTCCACTGACGCGGGACTGGCGGCTCCTTACTACCAGGAGCAAGGGCATCTCATGATCTGGCCTCCTGAGCACCGTTGCCGGTGGGCGGGTGGAGGCTGCATTGGCTGACGAGACCAGTGCCGCGAGATCCTGAGCCAGGTGCAAGCAGCACTGCGATGACCGGGACATGCCTGACTGTCAGTCAGGTGCAGTCCATTCCCTGGGCTGCGGCACCATCATCTACAGCGCTGTTGCTGGTGACATCGGCGTTTGTCACGCCGATTGTCACGCGGGGAATTGCCGCAAAGCCCTGTGCGATCAGGGCTGCAGCAGTGGTAGGAGCGCCCGTCTCTTTTCTGGAAAAAGAGACGGGCGAACGGTTGGCGCAATACGTTGGCCGAGCAGGTTCATTGCTGCAGGGCTAAAGGGTTAGTGGGCAGCCGCACTAGGCGGATTGTTTAGAGGGCGTCCATCATTCTGGCGAATGACCGTGCGAGCCTCCGGGCGCGAATCGCACTTTGGGATGAACCACCGGATTAGCGGCATGACCTTGAAGGCTCTGGTCATCTGGGGTGCTGCCTAAGGCAGCGCTTTGAATCTTCGTTCTATCGGTCACCGCGGCACGGGTCAATTGTTGACGGGCACATGGAAATGCGCCAGATTCCACCTCTGGCGTGCCTTGGAAGTCGGTGGGTGTCAGTGGCAGAGTGGCCGTTTGTCGCTTTTCTAGTGTTAGCCCGTGAGCATGGGGATGCGAAGCCTCCCCATGCTCACGGGCTTAGCCGGAGAAGCCAAAATCGAGGCGAGTTGGCGACTGTCGCCATCCGCTCAGACGGCAAGGATGTAGATGGCACGCGGTCTGTCGCCAGTGTCGCCGTTGTAGCCGCGCCCTATCGGATGGGTATTACGTTCCGATCCCTAGCCACATTCATCGCGCTGGCCGATAGATTACCCGTCGACGCCTTCAGAATGTACTCGCTCCACCAAGCCATCATCGGCCGCCGTCGCTCGATGTAGTCGGCTCGGTTGTAGGCACTGCGCACCTCATCCTTGTCGACGTGCGCCAGCGCCACTTCGATGAGCTCCGGGTCCCACCCATGTTCATTCAATATGGTGCTGGCCATCGAGCGCATGCCGTGGCTGACCAAGCGGTCCTGGAAGCCCATGCGTTTCAACGCCATGTTGGCGGTCTGGCTATTGGCGTGAGTACGAGGGTTTCGGTCTGCCGGGAAGACGTATTCCCGATGACCACTGTGAGACTTCAGTATCTCCAGCAATGACATGGCTTGATCGCTCAACGGGATGCTGTGTGGGCGGCGCTTCTTCATCCGCTCCGGTGGGATAGTCCAGACTCGCCTTTCAAAGTCGATGTCTACCCAGCGAGTAGTTGCCGCCTCGGCGGGGCGAGTCATCGTGTGCAACTGCCACTCGATCAGGCAGCGGGTCGTGCGCTTGATACTGGCATTCGCTATTTCCAGCATGAGCTCAGGAAGCTCCTCGGGTGGTAGCGCCGCCATATTTTCTTTCTTCGGTTTCTTGAATACCGCCCGAATCCCGCTGAGCGGGTTCGCGAAAATCATTCCCGAATTGACCCCGTAGGTCATGATCTCGTTGAGGCGCTGGCTAAGCCGCTTCACCGTTTCCAAGCGGCCTTTGGCTTCGATAGGACGAAGGATCTTTATCACCATCGGTGCGCTGACTTCCGAGATCGGAGTCGATTTCATGCTTGGGAACACGTGCAGCGTGAGTGAGCGCCAGATGTCCTCGGCATAGGCCGGCGTGACCGAGTCCTGTTTCAGCTCGAACCAGGCGGTAGCTACTTTCTCGAACGTATGTTCCGTCTCGGCTAGCTTGGCCTGCGCGAGATCATTGCGCTGAGCTTTTGGGTCGATCCCCTGCGCAAGTACTTCCCTAGCCTCAACCGCTTTTCGCCGAGCTTGCGCCAGAGAGACCTCAGGGTAGGAGCCGAGCGCCATGTTGATTCTATTTTTAGTGACCGGATGCCTGTAGTTGAAATTCCACTGCATCGAGCGGTTGACCCGGACTCGGAGCTGGAGGCCGTCGCCATCCGTGAGGACGTAGTCCTTGTCTTTGGGCTTGACCGCCTTGAGCTGGCGGTCGGAGAGGCGAGCTGTTTGAGCGCACATGGGAGAGCTCCATGACACCTTTTGGTATTCCCGAGATTAGCCCCAGGTAGGCTGGAATACCACCGGGAATACCGGGGAGGCTGGAACTCAAAAAACCGTTGTGGCCCTCAAAAGAGCAGTAAACCCTTGATTTAACTGGCTTCCAGGCACAAAAAAAGACGTCCGTGGACGTCTTTGATTGATCATTTGGTGGAGCCGAGGGGATTTGAACCCCCGTCTCGCCTTTGTTCAGTATTTCGGGGTCTACAAACAACTCTTTTCGCACAGGGATTAAGCAGGCCAATAAAGCCTCTTCAAAGGTACAATCCTCTTGGACTCAGCATCCGTAGCATCGTAGTGCTCAATCAACGCTCTAACTACATGATCCAGCGTCCACAGCGATAACGGAATAGAAGCGCGGTCCGCTTCGTAAAGTGCATCCTTACTGAAACCACCCGTACTGACGTACAGGCCACGATCGTCTTTATGACGGCCACCGAGGAAGCTACGAATATCCTGGCTACCCATCTGCCCCTTGCGGTGTTTCACCTCGACAACAATACGAGGGTTCTCAAACCCAAATCCGTCCGGTGAAGCAACGATGTCTTTCCCACGGTCCGAGCCTGGTGGTGAAACCTGAGTTTTGTAACCCATCGCACGTAGAATTCCCGCAACGAGATGCTGCATTTCGTCCCAATCAATCTCGCTCACCCGGTCTTTGATGCGCTCCACTGCTTGAGATTCGATATCAGCGAGTGGGTCGGCAATAGCTTCATCGGTGACGTCATCGGGCTCTGGAGCTGGGCCACCTTTTAATGCTGCCAAGACTTCTGCTGCAGCTCGGGCTGGCACTTCGAAAACGGTCAGGGTAGACCCCAAGCTGTTTTTGGTGGTTACACCCAGTTTCTCGCGTGACAGTTCAAGCCGTTGCCATTGTACTTTTCGAACCAGCGCCATGCCTTGTTCTGCCCACTCTGGGTGGTGCTCTGCCATCCCAGTGATTGTGCCGACCAGGTAGAGGCGGTTAGCAGGAGAGTAGGTTATGACCCAATCACCACTCTGGATTTCGTTCACGAAACGCCAAACCTGAGAGGCGCCTGAAACAATGGTGCCTTGTTTCATTTGAGGTTCGATCGACTGATACAAGGACATCAATTGTTTGCGTCCAATACCTGGCTTGGCATGGGGGGCTAATTGGACCCATCCGATGGCCGCAACTTCTCTCTCGCGAAAAGCTTCGTACAAGCTTCCCCCTTCGCCGCGAACCATCCACATCCGTGCCATATCGTTTGCCTTGTCAGTTGATTCAGATTTCGGGCCAATGGAGCCGCGTAAGTCAGAAAGGTGAAAGCTAAAAGCGGGAGTTTACCCGAACTGAAAAATGCCCCCTATGAAAAGCTAAATCGCTTCCGGTGCTTCTCAAGATAGCGTCGATTGCCTTCACTCAAGGTAGGAATCGATGCGTATTGGTCCAGCCCGAGGATTTTGTGTTCCTCCGCTGCCAAGTCGTCGCTGATCAGCAGTTGCCCATTCTCACCAAATGAATCAACCCGCAGTCGAAGAGTCGATCAATGTGGGTGGCCAGCAGCAATCCATTGTCTGTATCCAAACGGGCGTGGTTGTCGGCTAAGGCCCAAGCCTGAATGTGCGAGGCTACTAACAGATTGGGATTTTTTAGCCCGGTCAACGCACCCTTTTTCTCCCAGCGTTTGAGCAATCCCGTTCGAAATGCGCCTTGGCCAACTCGAGCCTTTACGAGCGCTTCTCGTGTCGTAACGGTAGGGGCTTTTCCTGGCGATCCAGCATCAATGAGCTGGTCTTCGTAGTCAGCAATAACTTCGGCCTGCTCCAACAAGTACAGTGCTGCATCAGCAGGCAGGTGTGCCATGTAGATTTGATTCACACTACCTTTGCTGTTGAATAGGGTCGGCTCAGTGTTGACATCAAATTGCGCTTGATAGGTTGGTGCAATGTTGTCGCTGCGTAACGGTCGCTTGAGGTCGGTGAGCGCAATATCAACGCGGTTCCCTTGGTTACTCCACTCGTTGAACGAGCGGGTAGCGGGGGCGCTCTGCTTGATAGGCATCTCGTTCGGCCGTAGCAATGGCCCGTAGGTAGTTGTCGTGGTAGCAGAAGATCAAGTCTCCAACTTTGACCTTTCCGACGTTGTCCCAGTGACGGCGGGTTTGTTCCTTGCCTGTTTGTGAACGCGAGCTTAGCGGGGCCCAGAGAAATTTGCCTTCTCTCGCTTCCTTGTGAGTCGTACCCAGGTTTACCCAGAAAAATTGCATCTCGCGTCCTTAAAATCGTGGCATATCGCCAGCGAAGATAGCGCGAGATCCTACAAAACTGAAGGGCAGGTCCTACATCGGGTTATTCGCTTTCCTTCAGCACAGGAACTCATACCAACTTCCGTGCACCGCAATACGCTTTCGCTCCCGGTTGCCGACGGATTTGCAATCCGTGGCATGCAAATTCTCAGAATTTCCCGATTCCCTGTAGTCCATTTCCGAATCATACTCCCCCCGCCTTTAAGCCATTGCGATGGTGCCATTAGCGCTCTAGTCTCGGCAGGTCGTTGCCAATTCAACGACCGGCTTTGACAGGCCGCAACAAATGAAACCATCAGTGCAACTGCGTAATGGCGGCTGTGCGTGGGGCACCTTCGTGTGCGCCGGGTTTCTTCGTTTACCGGTCTGTCAACCTGCGTACAGCTGCCACCCTTTGTTTGACAGCATGGGCGTGGTAGCTCCATCCAAACGGAGCAATACCAATGCTAAAAATCGTCCCAGACCCACCCCTCAGCCCCAACCAATCCCTCGAAGACATCCTCGTCCAAATCTCCGAATACCTGGTCTGCGCCATGACCGTGGCACAGCAGACGGTCCTGCTTCATTCCAGCTCTCCGGGCCAGATCCTGACCTTGTCCACCATGCATGAAATCGACAACGCCCGCGCTTTGGTTGAAGTGGCGTTGAGTAAGGTTCAGTTGCGGCATTGATCTGGCGGCTGTAACAGCGGGGTTTCCCGTGGTCGAGCGAGGGTGGCTGGTCTGGCATAGGCGAGCGCTTTGCGCTCGATCGCGGGCAACACCCGCTCCTACAGGTATTGGCGTCGCCCTGTAGTTGCATTGAGGGCTAGGGAGGTTGGGATGGATGAGGATTCGCGGTCGAGTCTCAAAACGCTAGGCGTCGGCACCTTCGCTGAAGGCGAGGGCGGGGCAGGCGCTGAGCGGTTGTTTCGGGTCCAACCTGGGCACGGTGCGGCGTTTGTGCTGGAGCAGGTTTCGATCATGATGGGCTGTGCGCACCACCTGACGTTGCAAGCCGGCCTTGAGCAGGACGGTACGTCGGCGTGGGCAGCGCATTATCTGGTGGGGATGGCCAAGGCGTTGGTTGAGGATGTGGCCCATGCCATGGTCGTTGAGTCGGGGGCCAGTCGTCCGCTTCAGCCCGATCATAGGCGGTGAACGGCGCAGCCTGTGGCAGAGGGCCCGCATCAGGCACGGAAAGCCTTGGGGGATTTTCGCGCCTGATGGTCGAACACTTAGCTAAAGGCGCAATTACAGGTGGAAATCGCCCGCGGCCTCCGGCTGGTAAAGCACTTTCCTGATCCCGATCCGGCGGGTCCGGTCAGATACTCGCCAGTCGATGGCGTCCCCCTCCTGATAGCCCAGGATGGCGGCGCCGATGTCGGAACACACGGAATACTTCCCGGCGCTGCTGTCCGCGTCTTCAGGGTAGACCAGGGCCACTTCGATCTCTTCGTCGTCCAACTGCAGCAAGGCCCTGGAGTTCATCGTGACAACATTGCGCGCCACCTGCTGCGGCGTGACGACAATGGCTCGCTCAAGCTCATGTTCGAGTTCAACAACGGTCGGGCCTTCCTCGAGCGCGATCAGGCTCTCGAGCCTGGCCTTGTCGATTTCAGTGATGTAGATCTCAGTGGAGTCGCCAATGGCACCTTCACGCAAGCACTGGAGATAGCGCCCCGCCGTCATGGAAAATGACTTCAATGTCGGCGTTTCGCTCTCAAGCAGAAAACCGCTGCGCAGAAAAACTTTCAGCGAGCGCGTGTTGTCCGGGTGGATCTTGGCGATGAGCTTCTCGGCCCGCATGTCGAGGAAGGCCAGTTTCATGCCTTCGCGGATCGTGCGGGCGCCAAGGTTTCGGCCCCATTTGTCGCTGTCTCCGATAACCAGAACTATCTCGCAATTGGAGCCGGTCTTGATCAGACGGACAAAGCCCACCGGGGCATCATGCCGGTCGTAGGCCATGAAGAATCGGCCACCCCGGTTGAATAAATGGGTCAGGATCGGCAATTGAGTTCGATCAATGACTTGCTCGATGGAGCGGGAGACATGACGCGAATCGCTCAGATAGCAGGTAACGCGCTCATCTTCCAACCAATCCATCAGTGTCAGTGCGTGTGCCCGAGTAATTTCCGGGCACAGCGAAATGAAAGGCTTGTTCATCTTCACCACAGTTATTTGGAAAGAATGAAAGCCCTTCATGGCTATGGCCATGACGGTTCTTTCGGCAACCGGCCATTTTACGACATAACGCGAGTAATGCCGAACAGCCGTCGAAGATCTGGTGCATGGCCTGCCAGCATCAGCATAAGGCTGGACCGGTTTTCTGGCAGTGAAAGCCGGCCCCGTGTTGAAGCAGGTGTGCAGTCTGGCGATCAGACCGCTACAGCAACCAAGTCCATGCTTCTGTCTTGAGCATCAATGATGAAGGGCAGCGGCAGGGGGTGTGGCGTGTCAATGGAGGTAACCTCGAAACCGCCCACGACCAGGGGCTGCCGCTGTTCCAGTACGATCGATTCCTCCGCCAGCCGTTTGACCATTCTCGCGTGGTTCATTGCGATTTCATTGAGCGTTGACACGGTACATCTCCGATAACTGAGCAGGCCATTCGTTGGGCGTGCTCAAGCGTTAGTGTTGGCCGCTGCCGCGTCAGAATTATGTCTTTTCCGGGCCGCTGGAGCCGCATTGTGCAATAGCCAAGCCAGAGATTGGTGGGTTTTTGTGACGGAATTTCAAATGCGACGAGTGGCGCTATTTCACACTGCTGGCTTTGAAGATTGCCATCTATTTGCCATTATCCGTGCCACGATTTGATACCCAAGGTTTGAACACACGATGAATCAGATGGCCGCGCAAACAGTCGCCTCGCTATGGCCGCACATGCAGGGGGTGGGGCCGCTGGGTACGCCAGCGCGTAATTCACCGTTTGAGGTCGGCGAGGTGACGGCCGATCGTGTTGTAGTTCGCACCGGCAAGTCGGCGAAAACCAAGGTGGTGCTTCCCCGAATGGCCTTTGAAGCAGCTCTGGGCTATCTGCTCACACATGGCCATCACGCTGGCAATCCCTGTGAGATTGCCGCCGCCGATGCGCCCGAGAAGGCCGGCCCGCTGTGCTTGGCCTCGCGTCTGCTGCCGTCGGGGAAATATGGGGTTCGCAACATCACGTATGTGCTGCCGATTCTGCAACAGCTCGGGGTGGTGGAGATCAATGCGGATAAGCCTTCCCGCGTTTGGTTGGTGAACCAGACAGCTGTGCCTGTGGCCGGTCCTGGTCTTGAAGAGGCGGTGAAGGTCGATGCCGGTGCATCCCTTTTGACACCTATCCAACACGCCTTCGCCGATCACCTGGCGGTGCTGTGGGCGGGTGAGGCGGATTCGTTTGTTCACCGCTATGCGATTACCGATCACCGTGCTTGGAACACCTGGAAAAAACGCGGGCATCGTGGTGAGTGGTGGTGCAATACCTTGCCTCAGGCAGCCGCGCATTACTCCTGGTATGAAAAGCCGGCACCTGATGATTTCGCCAGCATCGCAGCGCGTCTGCGCGTCGCGCTGGCGGCCAATGATTGTCGCGCTGCGCAACAGGCCTGCGAAGCATTGTTCGCTTGGGGCAATGTGGCGTTGGGCAAGGACGGTGGCGCGCGCGCCTGGATTAACGCACAGGTGGCCAGCGCGACGTTGTGTGAGTCGATTCTGCTGGCGGTCGAATTGCTTCAACCGAGTTGTAGCAAATCGCTGGAGGCGTTCGATGACGAGCGTTTGCTGATGAACTCGACGATGACCAAGGTATATGCGGCTGCTGATCCACTCAACATCATCATTTATGACGGACGCGTAGGGGCCGCGTTGGGGCTGCTGGCCCGGCGCTGGTTGCTGGCAGACGGTAAGCAGTCGGTGCCAGATGATCTCGCCTTTTGCTGGGGCGGTAAGCGTGATGATCCGGCCGACACGCGTAATCCTTCGTTGGGCCGCCTGCGTTTTTCCAAGTTGGGATACACACCCAAGCAGGTGTTGGAATGGGCGAATCTGGTGCGCATCAGCAATCGGATCTTGCGTCAGGTGGCTTCGACACTTCGTGCGCAGGGGCAATCTGTCAGGTTGCTGGACCTTGAACGGGCCTTGTTCATGGTGGGGTACAACGTTGTCGGTGGGGATACATTGTAGGCACGAGCTTGCCCCGCGATGCGGCTGACAGGACGCAATTGCAGGGCGCTTTTGGGTTGTTTGCGTCTACTCAGTCAAGCAACTACCTGCCGCTGATGCGCAGGTACTTGCTCGATGAAGCGCTCGAAATGTTCCAGGCGGACTCTGCTTTTCGCCACGGCCCGGCCCACGGTCTGCATGTCGTGGATCAGGTCGGTGGCGTCGAGGCGGTGCAGGTTGCGGCCAATCAGTTCTTCGCAGCCTATTGAGGCCAGACCCTGGCTGGTCAGGTCGACGTTGTAACGCGCATAGGTGAACAGCGGCGCACTGTGCTGCAGGCCGATCATGTCGCCCAGTTCACTGTCCAGCGGGTCACCCGCGACGCATTTACCAAAGGCACGGCAAAGCATGTCTTGCTGGTTTGCCGACGCCAGCATCAGGCCGGCAGGTGTCGAGGTTGCGGTGTAGAGCAGGTTCATCTGTCTGGGGGTCAGTTCCGGTGCCGAGGCCGGATGCAGGCCTGTGCCCACCGACACCAGCAGCATGTCGTCTTCACCGGTTTTCCAGCCCATGCGATAGGCCGGCAGCGTGGCACTGAGGTAGGAGATGAACGCCGGGTTGTTGTAGGGGGTAAGGCCGCCGTCGATAAACACGAACGGTTTTTTCAACCCCGGAAAATGGATGGTTTCCGGGGCAAAAAAGGTGGGTGCCGCGGTGCTGGCGCGCACAATACGCCACAGTGGCAGGTCCAGGTTGCAACCTGGCCCCGGCTGGTTGTACTGGGCATAGGGGTTGTTGGTGAGCAGCCAGGGTGAGTCTGTGGTGGCGTTTTTCAGTACCACCATCAGCAGGGTTTTCAGTTGCTCGGAGCCCAGGGTGGTGTGTTCGCCGAAGCGCTCCTTCATCAGGCGCTCGAGCTCGCCGTGAACATAGCGATGAAAACCCATGCGTTGCCACCAGCCCGCACGTTTGAACATGCGCTGGCCGGAGGTGTTGTACAGGTCACGTAGTTCATCGACCTCCATGCCCAGCGACAATCCGGCTGCCAGAATGGCGCCGGTGCTGCAGCCGGAGACGAAGTGAAACCAGTCGGACAGGCGCAACTGCGGGTTGCCGGTACTCACGCGCAGCAAGCGTTCGATCTCGGCCAGTATCTCTACCGCGATCACGCCGCGTATGCCACCGCCGTCGATGGTCAGCAGGCGCTTTTTGCCCTCGCTTCGGACCATGCCCTGAAGGACTGAATTCACTACAGGCTTCCTTTTGTGTCGTTGATTGGCGCTCAACCGCCGTGGGCGGGAACAATGGCCTTGCGTTCGGTGGTGGCCAACCAGCTCATGTGCTCACGGGACAGTTCAACACCGACCACTTCGAACACGGCTGGGCCCATGCCCTCGGCTTGCGGGCTCGCCACCAGCGCTTCGACGCGCTCAAGGTAGCGCTCGGTCGATTGGTACTGCGCGTGCAGTTCCTTGATGGAGGTGTTGTTGGCGTGCAGCTCCAGCACCGCGCCGATCACCGGAATCCAGCCGATTGCAAACACAATCAGGTCTTTCCAGGCCAGCTCCAGCCCAGGCAAGGTGGTGTGCTTGAAGAAGGAATAGAAGGACAGCAGCAATACACAGAGGATCACTGGAATGCAGATGGTCGCCTTGACTACGCGTTCGATTTTCTCGTGCTTGAGGTGCAGGCGATGGCGGGCTTTGTGGTAGTACGCGCGCTGGGCGGCAATCCAGTCGTTAAGCACTTTGCTGCGCTCTACGGGAAGCACGCTGGTGTGGTTGCCACCCAGCGACGCCTGCCTGATCAGGGAGACGATGGTGCGGCGTTTGTCCTGGCCTTGGGCCGGTAGCCGTTGCGCCAGCGAAGCGTTGCCTTGCGGATCGACCAGGCCCAGCGCTTGCCAGAAGAATTCGATACGTAACGACTCGGAAACCGCGCGGTAAAAGGCGTAGCGGAATTTGGTCCGGTTGGGCTTGGCCCGCAGGTACCAGAGGAATGACAGCACAAACAGGCAGACATAGCCCGCCAGCACCAGGGCGACAGGGAGGATCTTTGCGTAGAACAGGAACACGCTGGTCAACAGCAGGGTCAGCCCGGCCACGGTACGGTGGGTGCGGTCGGTCTTGAGTTGCATGGCGTTGGCCAGGCCGTCGAAACGCTGGAACAGTTCGCCTATCGATTTCAGGTCGGCAGAGCGCTGGCTGTAGAACGGCTGGTCGCCGCTCGGCCAATGGCCTTGGCTCTTGCTGGTGTGGGCAAGGGCTTGGCTTGAGCGGTTCAACTCGCGCAGATGTTCCAGGGTGTTGGCCGGCGGTTTGTCGCTGACGCTGACACCTTCAGCGCCGGCACTGAGGATGTAGCCGCAGTTTTGATCGATGGCACTGGCAGATTGACGATTGGCGCTGATGCGGTAAACCGGCACGGTGTCGACATCGTGCAGGTAGCGGCTGATGTCGTTGCGCAGCTGGCTGGCGGTGTCTCGTGTGCGCGCCAACAGTGCCAGCGGTTGCAGTGCCTGCAAGGTGAGGTGCTCAGTGCCGCCAGGCTTGGGCTGCGCACCGCGATTGGCTGAAAGGTTGCCATCCCAGATCACCACCAGGATGTCGGACTTGTTAAGCAGGTAGTCACCCAGGTTGCAGTAGGCCTGCTGGCGCTCACTCACTTGCGGCAGTTCCAGTACCGGCAGGCCGAGCGCCTCCAGCTCTGCGTGGAGCGCATCGAACGCCTCCAGCGCTGCGCCGTGGAAGTCTTCGCGGTAGTGCGCCAGCGGCATCGGATACACCGTTACCGGCTCAACCGGCAAGCCTTCCTTTCGCAGCGCCAGGGCAGTTCTGGCGATCAGTTGATCGGCCCCTTCGGCAAGCCCGGTGATCACCCGCAGGGCCAGGTCGGGGTACTGCCGGCGCAATGACGCAATCAGCTCACGGAACTGACGTTCAATCCGCGCAGCGTCCTGGGTGAGAACGTCGCGATGCCCGCTGACACCAATGACAATGGAAAGGGGTTGGCTCATACCTGTGGATTCACTCATCAACTGGAGAGCATCCGGCGCACTGGGGCTACTGCCTAAACTCGACATGACATCAATGTGCCTTTACTCAAAGAGCGCCAGCATATCGAGGTGAGATAAGGATTAGGAGGCGTAGATGGACATTATTATGAAAAACTTTCCGATTATTGCGTGGCAGCTCCAATTCAGCTTTAAATGTTACTTGATATTGATTGGCCATTATCGGCTTCGAGCTCGCTCACGGACGTCTTCATGCAAAATGACAGCAGCACAGTCAGGGAAATCAGGGTCTTCCTTTCCTCAACATTCAAGGATATGCAGGCCGAGCGACACTACCTGCTGACACGGGTATTTCCCGAAGTGCGTGAGGCGTGTGAAAGCCGAGGGGTGGGGTTCACTGAAATTGATCTGCGCTGGGGCATCACCGAGCAGGAAGCTGAAAAAGGCACAACCGTCGCAGTCTGTCTGAAAGAGATCGACCGCTGCCGTGAATTCCCGCCGTTCTTTATCGGTTTTCTGGGCGAGCGCTACGGCTGGGTTCCAGACCAGGCGATGCTCAATGACTACCTGCAGGGTAAGGAGCTCAGTGAGTACGTCGGCAAGATCCAGACGGCGCTGGACAAGAACATCAGCGTGACTGAGCTTGAGTTTGATTACGCGCTTGAGGGGCATCAGCAGGGCCGTGCCGAAGCATTGTTCTATTTACGTAGCAAAGCGCTGACCAGTGAGCTGTACAGTCAGTCAGGCGGCGCGCAGTCCACCGATTTTTATGACCCAGGCCACGGCAAACTTGAGGTGCTCAAGCACAAGCTTCGCGCCTCAGGCGTCATCGAAATCGATAATTACGCGTCGGTTGAAGTCTTTGGTGAGTCGGTAAAGGCTCAGTTGCTGCAGGAGCTGGAGCGCCGCTACCCGGAACAGCAGGGTGCCCTGGCTTTGCTGCGCCTCCCGCATGAGAACTTTGCCAGCACGCGCCTGAAATTCTATGTGCCGCCAGCAGGGTCTTGCGAGGCGGTATTGGGCTATTGCCATAGCCGGCTGAGCGGCAAAGAAAAACGACCTGCGTTGATTATCGGTGAGCCGGGAGCAGGTAAAAGCGCCTTGATGGCTTATCTGGCACGCAACCTGCCGCGCCAGTCAGTGCTTGCAGGCGCCAGAGTCCTCGACTTTCACATCGGTGCCGATGGTAAGCGGGGAATCGATCAGTGGCTTGACGACATTCAGGTGTTGCTTGAAGGCCGCGTAACGCCAGAGCAAGCATTGACGCAAGTGCCTTCTGGAAACGAAAAGTGGCAGGCACTGGTCCAGTTGCTGTCGCGAAGCGTCGCCACAGCGCAAGGCAAGCCGCTTATTCTGCTCTTGGATGGTGTCGAGCGATTCGATAACCCAAGCCAGGCGCTGCGGCAGTTCCAGAAGCTGTCCTTGCCTGGACAGGTCATCGTCATTCTGTCGGCGACACCGAGCCTGGATGCAGGCGAGGAAGCGGTCTGGCGCTATGGGCTTGAGCGCGCGGATGCTGCGCTTCTGCGCACAATGATCGATACCTACACCCTCAACTACCGTAAGCGTTTACCGGATGCGCTGGTCAACCAGCTGATCCAGGCGCCAGCAATGACCTTGCCGGTGTACATGCGGGTTGTCCTTGAACAAATGCGCATTCGTTCGGCCCATGAAACGCTTGAGAAAGATATTCAGGGGTTGCTGAGTCATGCGGATGTTGGAAGCCTGTTCCGCTCGATGCTCACCGCGTGGGACCTTGACCTGAGCACGGCAAACCATCCGCAGATCGTGACCCAGGCGGCACAATACCTGTGCGCTTCGCGGGCGGGGCTTTCCGAGCGCCAACTTGCCTTGCTGCTGGCAAGCGACAACGATGAGCCCGAAGGCGATAGCGGGCAGAAGCGCGCCCCGCAGCTGCTCATGAGTCGCGTGCTCTCGGTTTTGCGTCCTTACCTGGTGCGCTATGAGGGGCGTGAGCAACTGATGCATTCGTCGCTGCAGTCTGCCGTCATGCAGGGTGCAGATGAAATCCTTATTCGCCAGGAGATCATTCACATCGTGGGGTGGGCGAGCAATGGCCAGCATCCGTCGCTGAGTAATGCGCTGGGCAGCTTCACCCCGCTGGTGATCGCCGAGCGCATTTTCCAAGCCTGTGAGCTGCTTGCCCTGGATTCTGACGACGCCGTGGCCTTGGACACGCTGCGTTGGGATCTGCAAAAGCCGCTTTGCGTCGTGGCCTGCTACCAGTCTGCCCCGGCAACCTTGATGCAAGCTTTCGCCACGCTCGGTGCTCAACAGCCAGAGCCTGCTCAGGCGATAGCGAATATCACCGCCGCCTGGAAAACCAGCTCGCCGCTCTGGTTTCCGCTGGCGGTCGAGGATCTGGCGGTTTGCAACCAGATTACCCACCAGTTCATCGACCTTTCGTACAACGCGCTGTGCGAAGCCTGGTGCGCATTTGTTGCCGAATTGATTGCCGGCCGCTTTAACAACAACCTCACGCTGCAGGCGCGTAACAACGCCAACCTGGCCGCGATGTACATTGCCAGTCGACGTCCGCAAAAGGCGGAACGCCTTGAACGGCAGGTGTTGGCCCAGTTTGAAGCCGCGTTCGGCAAGGACCACCCAGAAGTCGGCAAGGTGTTGGCGGTCATCGCGCTTGCCCGCTATCAGCAAGGTGATCTTGCCGAGGCGGCGAGCCTCGGGAGCAAAGCTTACAAGATCCAGTTGGCGGCTTATCCGCACGGCAATCGAGACCTGGTACAGATACTCAGCAACCTCGGTTTGACCTACAGGGACCTGGGGAAACTCGACGCGGCAGAAGCAATGCTGCTCGATGGTTTCAAAATGGCGGCCAAGGTTTTCGACGCGTTCGACATCGACTTCATTACCCTGACAGTCGTTCTGGCGGACACCTACTGTGATAAACAGGACTACATCCGAGCTCGCGCATTCGCTGCCAAAGCGCTGGAGGCTGCTGGAAACTCGCTACCCAGCTGGCATCCGACCCGCATCCATGCACTCGTAACTCATGGGAACGTGTGCGCGGGCCTGGACAAGGTCAAGGATGCCATTGAGGCCTACCAGACAGCGTACGCAATCTTTCTTGATACGGCGCCCGATGACCATCAACAGCTCTACACCCTGGAGTGCAACCTGGGGCAATTGTTGCTCAAGCAAGGCATGCTGGTTGAAGCGCAAGAGGTGCTGGGCAATGCCGTTGAGCGCAGTCGACACTTTCCTTCCGCGACCGGGGACGCCAGTAGCGCCCAGGAGATGTTCAACCAGTGCCTTACGTTCAGGTTGGACCAACAGCACCTTAAGGCTGAGCTGGCACACCGTCGGCTCATGGCCAGAGACTCGGCTACACGCTGCGGTCTGGTGATGTACCTGAACAATCTGGCCGTGGAATATAAAAACTGTGGTCAGTTCTTGATGGCGGAACAGTGCTTCCTGGAAGCCCTGGACATCGCCAAAGACCTGAGTGAGATAGACACGGCTGACCGCGCCATCGTGTTCAATGGCCTGGCGGCTTTGCGTGAAGAACAGAACCGCCTGGAGGAGGCCGAGCAGCTGTTTGTGCAAGTGTTGTATTTGCGTGAATCGGCATTTGCCAGCAACGATCAGCGCATCGCTCATTCGTGCTACCTGCTCGGCTCGGTCTACTTCAAGCAAGAGCGCTATGAGGAGGCAGAGACCTATCTGGCGCGTGGTGTCGCAACCTTCAGAAGCGTCAGAAAGGCAGACATCCGGGCGTTTGCCGACTGCCTGAGCGTGTACGGCATGGTGCTCAAGAGAGTTGCCCGATTGGAGAACGCTCGCGCGCAGATGAAGGAGGCAATTGCGCTGTACAAGAAGTGTGGGCGTGCGGCGGCCTCAATGATTACGGGGCTTTCGCACGAGATTCACGAGATCAACATGCAACTTGGCGATACCGGTGCAGTACCCGGCGGTGGGGCGACACCGAACTGGTGGAAACCCTGGACCTGGTAATCGAGCTACGTCGAGTGTGATGCCTAGCGGTTAACTAGTTGCAGCGACTCAACCCCCCACCAGATAGGCGCCGAGCGGAGTCTGATGTTTGGGCTCGGCATGGGGCGCGGTTGCCGAAGCCTGGGCCCGCTGCGCCGCCTGTATCAGTTGCATGTTGCGGTTGCGTAGCTGGATGTTGCGCCCAACTCGCAGGTTGGAGCGCATCGCCAGCGTTTCGGCCTGCTGGTACTCGCCCTGCTGAAGGCGCAGCACACCCAGGTAATGCAGCGTTGCAGGATTGTTCGGCTGAATATGCAGCGCACGCTCCAGCGTGGCAGCAGCCTGGTCCAACTGGCCATCGGCATACTGCTGCGAGGCGGTTTCAATCAGGGTGGTAGAGGCGTTGTTGCTGTGCGCGGAGGTTCTGCGTTCGGCTGCAACCGAGCCTAGCGATGCGGCTGCGCAGAACGCCAGGATAAGACCTGGCAGAAGACTCTTGGTGGGCATCAGGGGGACTCGGCTGAAACGCTGTTCGGCTGGGGGTGGTTTGGGCGCTTTATAGACTAGGCCAGTGACCTGAAGTTCCCGCTGCTACAGCCCCGAAACCGCCAGGCGTCGTCAGTTCAATACGATGATCTTCGACACCAACTCCGCACTGTTCTTTGCCTGCAACTTCTTCATCAACCGCGCTCGGTGCACCTCCACCGTGCGGTGCGATATAGCCAGCTTGCGCCCGATCTCCTTGCAGGTCAGGCCGTTGACGATATGCGCAGAGATTTCCCGTTCCCTGGGCGTGAGGTTGACCGTGGGTCGAAATACCCGGTCCATGCGTTCGAAGTGCCACACCATCAACTGAAAGGGATCTTCCGGGGTCAGGGTGTAGCCGTTGGCCCGCGTCCAGAACACTTCGCCGCTGCGGTGCTGCATAAAGCGCTCATCCGAATACGCACCATTCTTGGCATGGCGCAGCCAGCTCAGGCTGCGTTCGCCAATGGCGTGGTAGTCCGCCTTTGAGGGATAGAGCTTGAGGATCAGTTCGCCCAGCAGGTCGTCGCGCTGGTAGCCGAACAGGCTCTGGAAGGCTTCGTTGAGGTCGAGCATGCGCCGGTTGCCGGTGATCACTTGCGGTGCAGGCGATACCTGGAAGGCCAGGCGTTCAAGGTCTTGCAGTTGTCGGGCTGGGTCGGTCATGGCGCAGGCCTCCCGCGTGCTGATGATGTGTTGCCTCGCAGTATCCATCAGTCGGGCTACTCATCCCTATACGTAGTTGCACGAATAGCGAGGGCTTCGGGGTTGGGGCCATTGTAAGGAACGCCTGTTCAACCAGAAGGATAAAAACCATGGCTACCGATTCTGTCAGCATCGTCGCCGCCGCGCATTCGCGCTTTGGCCGCCTTGGCGACGCTACCCTGGAAGACCTGATTGTCGACGTCACCCGTGCCGCCCTGACGGATGCTGAGGTGGCGGCGTCGGAGGTCGATGCGCTGTTTCTCGGCCATTTCAATTCAGGGCTGGTGCCTGACGGGTTTGCGGCTTCGTTGATGTTGCAGGCCGATCCGGAATTACGCTTCAAACCGGCTACCCGCTGCGAGAATGCTTGTGCCTCTGGCGCGGCAGCGATTCAGGCGGGGATCAATGCGATTCTGTCTGGCAGCGCAGACCTGGTACTGGTGGTGGGGGCGGAGAAGATGACCTCCAATACCACTGCGCAAGTGACCCAGGCCCTGGCCGGAGCGGGCTATCAGCATGATGTGGAAGAAGCAGGGTTGAGCTTTCCACAATTGTTCGGATTGGCAGCGGCACAGTACGAGCAGCTGTTTCAGAGCCCGCTGGCGGCCATGGCCGCCATTGCCGCGAAGAATCACGCCAATGCCATGGCCAACCCCTTGGCGCAGATGCACAAGGCAATGAGTTTTGATCACTGCAATACGGTGTCCGACAGCAATCCCTGCATCGCCCAGCCGCTGCGCTTGACCGATTGTTCGCTGGTCACCGATGGCGCGGCGGCGATTGTCTTGGCGTCGGCCAAGCGCGCCAAGCAGTTCCGCCGTGCGGTGGCGATACGCAGCATGGTTCAGGTCAATGACTTTCTGCCGTTGTCGCAGCGTAACGTGTTGGCCTTTGAAGGGCCGCAGCGGGCGATTCGCTGCGCCTTGGACAAGGCGCAGGTGACCCTCGCCGATCTGGATTTTGCTGAGGTACACGACTGTTTCACCATCGCCGAATTACTCATCTATGAAGCCATGGGCCTGGCACCGCACGGTCAGGGCCATCGGGCGTTGGAGGAGGGTATTGTTCAGCACGGCGGCACGTTGCCGGTGAACCTCTCTGGCGGCCTCAAAGCCAAGGGGCATCCAGTGGGGGCGACGGGGGTGTCGATGCACGCCTTGGCGTTTGCTCAACTGACGGGCAATCCGATTGGCCTGGCAGCGCCGAATGCCGAGTTCGGCTTGCTGTTCAACATGGGCGGGATGGCGGTGGCCAACTACGCCTCGGTGCTGCAAGCGCGGAGGGCGTGACGGTGAATATTGCCAATTGGCTGCACGCTGCCGCCCAGCGCTGGCCGCAGCGCCCGGCGTTGTTCGAGGGGACTCGACAGGTTGCCGACTACCAAGGTTTCGCCGCCAACGTGCGTGGCTTGGCACATGAACTGGTGCACGAACACGGGGTCGAGCCGGGGGATCGCGTGGCGCTGTTCATGAAAAACTGCTGCGAGTACCTGGAGTTGATGTATGCGGTGTGGTGGATCGGTGCCGTAGCGGTACCGATCAACTGTAAGCTGCACCGCAGTGAGGCCGGCTGGATTGTCGATAACGCTCAGGCGCGAGTGATCTTTACCGATGACGGTCAGGTGTTTGCGCCAGGCGAGCTGGCCCTGAACTGCCGCGAGTTGGCCGGGCGTGGACGGGAGGTGGAGGGCGCAGGCGATCATCAAACCACACCTTACCTGTGCAAGGCTGATCATCTGGCCTGGCTGTTTTACACCTCCGGCACCACCGGGCGCTCCAAGGGGGTGATGCTGTCCCACGGCAACCTGGTGGCCATGTCGCTGTGTTATCCGCTGGATGTCGATGCGGTCAGCGCCAAGGACGCCGTGGTGTATGCCGCGCCGATGTCCCATGGCGCCGGGCTGTACAACTTTATTCATGTGCGTTGTGGTGCTCGGCATGTGCTGCCGCAGTCGCGTGGTTTCAATGCTGATGAGCTGTTCGAACTGGCCACCCAGTTGGGCGATGTGACGTTGTTTGCCGCGCCAACCATGGTCAAGCGCATGGTCGAGCAGGCACGGCTGTCGGGCTATGCCGGTGAAGGCCTCAAAACCATCGTCTACGGTGGTGCGCCGATGTACCTGGCCGACCTGCAGGCCGCCGTCAGTACCTTCGGCCCGCGCCTGGTGCAGATCTACGGCCAGGGTGAGAGCCCAATGACCATCAGCGCGTTGCCCCGCGAGTTGATCGCCGATCGTCAGCGCCCAGACTGGGCACGTATCGTTTCGTCGGTGGGGCTGGCGCATTCCTGCGTGCAGCTTCGCGTGCTCGACGCGCAACTGTGCCCGCTAGCCGCAGGGCAGCCGGGCCAGATCGCCGTGCGCGGGCCGACGGTGATGCATGGCTACTGGCGCAATGAAGCCGCAACCCGTGAGGCGTTGGTCGATGGCTGGTTACTGACGGGTGATATCGGTTACCTCGACGATCAGGGCTATCTGACCCTCACCGATCGCTGCAAGGACGTGATCATCTCCGGCGGTAGCAACGTGTACCCGCGCGAGGTGGAAGAGGTGCTGGCGCTGCACCCGCAGGTGTTCGAGGTGTGCGTGGTCGGCGAAGCGGACGCGGAGTGGGGCGAGTCAGTGGTGGCTTTTGTGGTTACCCGTGATAACCAGCCATTGGATGAGCGTTCGCTCACCGCCTGGTTCATCGAGCGCATGGCCTCGTTCAAAAAACCGAAGAAGTACCTGTTCCTCGACGAGCTGCCGAAGAACAGCTACGGCAAGGTGCTCAAAACCACACTGCGTCAAAGGCTGCAGGAGGCTGCCGACACTGTTGTTGCCCCGTGAGGGGCGCCCCCGGGACTGTTTTCCATCAATAAGAACAAGACAGGAATACCTCTATGGCAACGCATCAGCACAACCCGGCCCGGCAACGGCGGCGCGCCTTTATTGGCGCCACTTCAGGGCATCTGATCGAATGGTATGACTATGGCGTCTATGGCTTTCTGGCGGTGTACATCGGCCAAGCGTTCTTCGTCTCCGACGACCCGACCACCAGTTTGCTCAGCAGCTTTGCCGCCTTCGCCCTGAGCTTTTTCATCCGGCCCTTGGGCGGGTTGTTCTTTGGGCCGTTGGCCGACAAGATCGGCCGGCGCAAAACCTTGATCACCGTGCTGGTGATGATGGCGGGCTCTACCTGCCTGTTGGGTTTGCTGCCCACCTATGCCTCCATCGGCATTGCCGCGCCGATCTTGTTGGTGCTGATTCGTTGTGTGCAGGGTTTCTCTGCCGGCGGTGAGATCGGCACCATCACCAGCTTTATTTCCGAATACGCCGGGCCTGGACGGCGGGGTTTTTCCACCTGCTGGCTGATGGTTACCGCCGTACTGGGGCTGGTGCTCGGCGGCGTGGTCGCCAATGGCATGACCTGGATGCTCGGCGCCGACCTGATGCAGGCCTGGGGCTGGCGCATTCCCTTCCTGGTGGCCGGGCCCATGGGGCTGATCTCGATGTACATCCGTCTCAAGCTCGAAGACAGCCCGGAGTTTCTCGCCCTGCAGAAAGCCGGCGAAACCTCCAAGGCGCCGCTGCGGGAAGTCTGGCAGTGGAAGCGGGCGATCACCCTGGTGTTCTTCATCATCACCCTGCACAGCTCGATCTTCTACCTGGTGCTGACCTTCGCTTCCACCTACATGTCGCGGATCCTCAAGTTCGACAGTGGCACCACCTTGCTCTACGTGTTCATTGCCAGCCTGTCAGCGGCGTTCGTCATGCCGTTTGGCGGCATGTTCACCGACAAGTACGGGCGTAAACCGTTCTTGATGGTGGTAGGTGTGTTGGCGACGCTGGCGATGTTCTGGTTCTTCAAGGCTGCGCCCACGGCCACGCCGGCGTCATTCTTCTGGCCGTTGATGGCGGTGGCGATTTTTTTCGGGCTGTATGCCTCGTCTACCTACGCAACCATGAGTGAACTGTTGCCTACGCGAATTCGCTCCACGGGGATTGCGGTGGCTTACAACATTCCTGTGGCGGTGTTTGGCGGCAGCGCGCCGTTGATTTCGACCTGGTTGATTCAGCAGACCGGGGATATTTCTTCGCCGTGGTACTTCTACATCGGCACCGGGATTGTGTCGCTGATCGCTTTGGTGGTGTTGCGTAAGGAGGATTTTGTCGCGTGTCATGGCATGGCTGAAGGCGTGCATGCACCTGCATCGCCCTCGGGCGCTGCGGCCACTCCAACGATGTCGTCGATGCGTAGCACCTGACTCAGCGGCCGTCATCCAGGCAATCAAGGTGTCTGGATGACGGCAGTTGTACAGGGGGTTGCAGCGTTGTATCGCGTCGGCCCATCGCCATCTGATCCGTATAAATCCCCCAAACCTGAATCTGTAACCCAGTACACCCCAGCGCCATAGTAACGGCCTCCGTGATGAGGTCCGAACCATGTATCAGTATGACGAGTATGACCGTGCGCTGGTGTTCGAGCGCGTGGCGCAGTTTCGCGATCAGGTGCAGCGTTTCATGGGCGGCGAGCTGAGTGAAGAAGAGTTCCTGCCCCTGCGTCTGCAAAACGGTCTGTACCTGCAAAAGCACGCCTATATGCTGCGCGTGGCGATTCCCTATGGCACCCTCGGCGCCCGCCAGATGCGCACCCTGGCGCAGATCGCCCGCGACTACGATCGCGGCTATGGCCATTTCACTACCCGCCAGAACATTCAATTCAACTGGATCGAGCTGGCCCAGGTGCCCGACATTCTCCAACGCCTGGCCGAGGTCGAGATGCACGCCATCCAGACCTCCGGCAACTGTGTGCGCAACATCACCACCGAAGCCTTCGCCGGGGTCGCCGCCGATGAGCTGCTCGACCCACGGCCGCTGGCCGAAATCCTGCGTCAGTGGTCGACCATTAACCCGGAATTCCTGTTTCTGCCACGCAAGTTCAAGATCGCCATCTGCTCGGCCGTGGATGACCGTGCGGCGATTATGATGCATGACATCGGCCTGTACCTGTACCGCGACCAGCAGGGGCAGATGTGCCTGCGGGTCATGGTGGGCGGTGGGTTGGGACGCACGCCGATTCTCGGCCTGCAGATCCGCGAAGGCCTGCCCTGGCAGCACCTGCTGTCGTATGTTGAGGCGATCCTGCGTGTCTACAATCGCCACGGTCGACGCGACAACAAGTACAAGGCGCGGATCAAGATCCTGGTCAAAGCCTTGGGTATCGAGGCCTTCGCGCAGGAAGTGGAGCAGGAGTGGCAACACATCAAGGACGGCCCGGCGCAGCTCACCGAAGATGAGTTCCAGCGCGTGGCAGCTGCCTTTGAACCGCCACCTTACGCCAGCGTGGTCGACAGTGAGCTGAAATACGAAACCCACCTGGCCCAGGATCACGCCTTCGCGCGCTGGGTGTCATGCTGCGTCAAAGCGCACAAGGTCCCTGGCTATGCCAGCGTGGTGCTGTCGACCAAGCCTGGCGCCGCGTCGCCACCGGGCGACCTGACCGCCGCGCAGATGGAGGCGGTAGCGGATTGGTCCGAGCAGTTTGGCTTCGGCGAAATCCGTATTGCCCATGAACAGAACCTGATCCTTCCAGACGTGCGCAAGCAGGACCTGCACGCGTTGTGGCGCCTGGCCTGCGAGCGCGACCTGGGTACCGCCAACATTGGTTTGCTGACTGACATCATCGCCTGCCCCGGCGGCGATTTCTGCGCCCTGGCCAACGCCAAGTCGATCCCCATTGCCCAGTCGATCCAGCGCTGTTTCGAGGACCTGGACTACCTGCATGACCTCGGCGAACTGAGCCTGAACATCTCCGGTTGCATCAATGCCTGTGGCCATCATCACATCGGCAACATCGGCATCCTTGGCGTCGATAAGAACGGTAGTGAGTGGTACCAGGTGACCCTGGGGGGCGCGCAGGGCAAGCACAGTACCTTGGGTAAAGTCATCGGCCCGTCCTTCAGCGCCGCCGAAATTCCGAGTGTCATCGAGCAGATCATCGCCACCTACTGCGCCTATCGCGAGCTGGACGAGCCCTTTGTCGACACCGTGCGCCGCGTTGGCCTGGAGCCGTTCAAGGAGCGGGTGTATGCCAAGCGCCCCGAGGAGCTGATATGCGTAATGTGATCGCCTTGCGCAACGGTCAGGCGCAACGGCTGAGCGAAGATCCCTGGCAACTGCTGCGCGACCCGGAAACAGCCTTGCCTGAGGGCTTGCGGATTGTGCCGCTCAACACCTGGCTGGCGCAGCCCAATGGTCGTGATGGTCTGTGGCTGGGGCCGGATGACGAGGTTGAAGCGTTGCAGCCGTGGCTGCCTCATGTACCGCTGATCGCCATTGATTTCCCCAGTTTTCGCGATGGCCGCGGCTACAGCCAGGCCTACCTGTTACGGACCCGGCTCGGCTGGCAGGGTGAGTTGCGCGCCATTGGTGATGTGCTGCGCGATCAACTCAGCCATATGCGCCAATGCGGTTTCGACAGCTTTGCGGTGCGCGAAGACAAATGCACCGAGGACGCACTGAAGGGGCTGGCGGGGATGAGTGTGTTGTATGGGCGTTCGGTGATCGAGCCGCGCCCGCTGTTTCGTCGCCGCTAGCGGGTGTGCTGGCAAGACTGGTCTATCGTTTAGCTTTTTGCCGCTGCCGCTTTATTCCGCACCAAGGGAGCCGCCATGAACGAAGACCAGGAAAGCCGTCGCCGCTTTATCGCCGCCAGTTCCGTATTGGGTGCCGCCGGGGCGATGTACTCGGCCGCCCCCTTGGCAGCCGGAGCCATCCTTAAGGGCACTCAGGGTATTGTCCCCGCTGAGTTGATTTTGCATAACGGCCGCCTGCACACGGTAGACCGCGAGCAGCCGCAGGCCACCGCTGTGGCGATCCGCGAGGGGCGTTTTGTGCTGGTCGGCGACGATGCGCAGGTCATGGTGATGCGTGGCCCCGACACGCAAGTCATCGACCTGCAACGACGCACGGTGATCCCCGGGCTCAATGACTCGCACCTGCACCTGATCCGCGGCGGCCTGAACTACAACCTGGAGTTGCGCTGGGAGGGTGTGCCGTCGCTCGCTGACGCCTTGCGCATGCTCAAGGAACAGGCGCTGCGCACGCCTGCACCGCAGTGGGTGCGGGTGGTCGGTGGTTGGAACGAATTCCAGTTTGCCGAACGCCGCCTGCCCACCCTCGACGAACTCAACCAGGCGGCACCCGACACCCCGGTGTTCGTTCTCCACTTGTATGACCGAGCCTTGCTCAATCGGGCAGCGTTGCGGGTGGTCGGCTATGACCGCAATACACCTAACCCGCCGGGTGGCGAGATCCAGCGCGATGCCAATGGCAACCCCACCGGCATGCTGATCGCCCGGCCCAACGCGATGATTCTCTATTCGACGTTGGCCAAGGGCCCGAAACTGCCCTTGGAGTATCAAGTCAACTCCACCCGCCAGTTCATGCGCGAGCTCAACCGCCTGGGCCTGACCAGCGCCATCGACGCCGGGGGCGGCTACCAGAACTATCCCGATGACTATGCGGTGATCGAGCAACTGGCCAAGGCCAAGCAACTGACGGTGCGTATTGCCTACAACTTGTTTACCCAGAAACCCAAGGAAGAGCTGGCCGACTTTCGCAACTGGACGTCCACGGTCAAGTACGGCCAGGGCGACGATTTCCTGCGGCACAACGGCGCCGGGGAGATGCTGGTGTTTTCGGCTGCCGATTTCGAAGGCTTTCTCGAGCCACGGCCGGACCTAGCAGGCGGCATGGAAGGTGATCTGGAACCGGTGGTGCGCCATCTGGTGGAGCAGCGCTGGCCGTTTCGCCTGCATGCCACCTACGATGAGTCGATTTCGCGGATGCTCGATGTGTTCGAGAAGGTCAACCGTGACATTCCCTTCAACGGATTGCCCTGGTTCTTTGATCACGCCGAGACCATCAGCCCGAAGAACATCGAACGGGTACGGGCGTTGGGCGGCGGTATTGCCATTCAGGACCGCATGGCGTTTCAGGGTGAGTACTTTGTCGAGCGCTACGGCGCCAAGGCCGCCCAGCACACACCGCCGATCAAGCGCATGCTCGGTGAAGGCATTCCGGTAGGTGCCGGTACCGACGCAACGCGGGTCTCCAGTTACAACCCCTGGACCTCCCTGTACTGGCTGGTCAGCGGCCGTACGGTCGGTGGCTTGGCGTTGTATCCGCAAGGGCTGGATCGTGACACCGCGTTGTCACTGTTTACCCATGGCAGCGCCTGGTTCTCCAGCGAGCAGGGGAAGAAAGGCCAGATCAAGGTGGGGCAGTTGGCCGACCTTACTGCATTGAGCGCGGACTATTTCAGCGTCGACGTTGAGGCGATCAAGGCCCTGGAGTCGGTGCTGACGGTGGTCGATGGCAAAATCGTCTATGCTGCAAGCGAGTTTTCCCGTTTCGATCCGCCGCTGTTGCCAGTGTTGCCCGACTGGTCACCGGTGGCCAAAGTACCTGGGCATTGGCGTCAGGGCGCGCCACTTGCGGCGCAGGTCCACCAATGCGTGGGGGCCTGCGCGGTGCATGCCCATGAGCATCAGCAGGCGCGTCAGTCGGCGGTGCCGGTCAGTGATTTTCAAGGCTTCTGGGGCGCCTTGGGCTGTTCCTGCTTCGCCTTCTAGGGGGCGCTGCGCCGTTAGAAAACGTGGCGCAACACCCAGTACAACCCACCTGACAGCATGATCGCCGCGGGCAAGGTCAGCACCCAGGCCATCAGCAGGTTGAAAATGGTCTTCATCTGCAAGCCAGAGCCATTGGCTACCATGGTCCCGGCTACCCCCGAGGAGAGCACGTGGGTAGTCGAGACCGGCAGGCCATACATATCCGCGACCCCGATGGTGCACATTGCCACCAGCTCAGCTGAGGCACCCTGGGCGTAGGTCAGGTGGGTCTTGCCGATCTTTTCACCGACGGTGACGACGATGCGCCGCCAACCCACCATGGTGCCCAGGCCAAGGGCGATGGCCACGGAGATCTTGACCCACAGCGGAATGTAGCGGGTAGCGTCGTCTAGCTGGTGCTTGAACAGTTGCACATGGGCGCGGGCATCGGCATTGAATTCGACCAATTGGTGCTTGTCGATCAAGCGAATGGTTTCGCTGGTCAGGTACATGTCGTTGCGCACGTTGGCCATGGCCTCGGCGGGCACCCGGTTCAACGAGCCATAGCCTGCGACTTCAGCACCGATGGCGCCGGTCAGGGCGGCCAGGGCCGGCACCAGTTCTGGCGTGGCCTGGGGCTGGCGGATAAATTCGGTCAGGGTTGTTCTAGGGTCTTTGCTCAACAATTGCGGGGCGCCGCGTTGCAAGGCGTGCTGGGTCGCTTCGGCCACGGCGGCAAACTGCAGCGATTGCTCGGCGGGCATGGTCCGGTTCAGGGCATAGGCCATGGGCAAGGTGCCCACCAGGATCAACATGATCAGGCCCATGCCTTTCTGGCCATCATTGGAGCCGTGGGCGAAGGACACCCCAGTGCAGGTCAGGATCAGCACACCGCGAATCCACCACGGCGGTGGCGTATTGCCGACCGGCGCTTGGTACAGTTCTCGGCGTTTGACCAGATGGCGCAGAGCCAGCAGCAACAGCGCAGCGCAGGCGAATCCCACCAGCGGTGACAACAGCAGCGAATAGCCCACTTTACTGGCCTGGGCCCAGTCGACGCCGCTGGTGCCATCGCGGCCATGCATCAAGGCGTTGGCCACACCGACGCCGATGATCGAGCCGATCAGGGTGTGTGAAGAGGAGGCCGGCAGGCCCAGCCACCAGGTACCCAGGTTCCAGATGATCGCCGACAGCAGCAGGGCGAAAACCATGGCAAACCCGGCTGAAGAGCCGACCTTGAGCATTAGCTCCACGGGTAGCAGGGCAATAATGCCGAAGGCGACCGCGCCGCTGGACAGCAGTACGCCGAGAAAATTGAAAAATCCGGACCAGACCACGGCCACCGAGGCCGGCAGCGAATGGGTATAGATCACCGTCGCGACGGCGTTGGCGGTATCGTGAAAGCCGTTGACGAACTCGAAGCCCAAGGCAATCACCAGCGCCAACCCGAGCAACAGAAAGGGGGTCCAGGTGGTGACGACCGTGCCGCTGGCATCGATGTCGTGCACCAGGCTCCAGGCCGTAAACAACAGCCCGGCCAAGAGCAGGCCGAAGAACAGGATCAGGGTACTGCGACCGGGCTTGTTGTGCAGGCGCGGCCGTGGATCAGATGCGGCCGGCGATGAATCGCTGGCCAGCGTCGGGGTAGTCATGATGACTCCGGGTTACGTTACCTCAGACGGTTAGGATAAAAAAAACACGCGAATTTCGACCTGATCCTAGTCAATGAAAGAACTAGGCTAGTAGAAAAGCCGGAGATGTGCGGATGATTCGCTGCAAGCGTGTCTATGATCCCCTTGAGGCCGAGGATGGTCAGCGCGTGCTGGTTGACCGCCTGTGGCCGCGTAACACGCGCAAGGACCAGCTGCAGGCGTTGTGGTTGCCAGAAGTGGCACCGTCGACCGCCTTGCGTCAGGCCTTTCATAAAGGCGAGGTGGACTTTGCCGGTTTTGCTCAGCGCTACCGACAGGAACTGACCGCGCAGCCTGGGCATTGGTGGAAGTTGCTGGAGTTGGCTGGCAAGGGTGACCTGACCTTGCTCTATGCCGGCAAAGACACCGTGCACAACAATGCCCTGGTGCTGGCCCAGTGGCTGGAAGATGAACTGGAGCGCCAAGGGCCGATGAGTTCGCCGGTGTGCTACCTGTAGCCGCTGCCGTCAGGCTGCGATCGACTGCGCAGCAGTCGCCATCCAGCCACCGTGCTGGCCCTGAATGACGGCCGTTTCACGCCCGATCGCAGCCTGGCGGCAGCGGCTACGCATCCATTGAGGCCACAATGTAGAAACCTATGCCCATACAGCTTACCCCCGCCACCGACCAACACTGCGCCTTCGCCCGCGACCTGACCCGCCGGGCGATGATGCGTTATTACCATGAGTTCGACCTGCTGTGGATCGAAGAAGCCTTCGACCAGGCCTGGCACTGGCGCGAACAATGGCTGGTGGTCGAAGACGACAAGGTTCTGGGCTTTTGCAGCCTCAGTCAGGACCGTCAGGCTCTGTACATCCGCGAGCTGCATTTGCTTGAGAGCGAACGGGGGCGGGGGGTAGGTAGTAAGGTGCTGGAACTGCTCGCCGCTTGGGCTGACGAACGGCGTCTGCCGTTGCTGCGCCTGACGGTGTTCAAAAGCAACCCGGCGCAGGCCTTGTACCGACGCCGGGGATTCGAAGCAATGGGTGAGGATGAGTGCTTCGTGCGTATGCAGCGGGTTATTGGCTAGCGCTTTGCAGGCACAGCAGGGAACCCGGCGCAACCGCCTGTGCCACCTGCTGCACGCGTACCACGCAGCCTTGGCGCTGGGTCGCGTCAAGCAACGGCCCCTGCACGCTGAGCAAATCGCCAATCAGCAGGTTTTGCAGCAGCGGCTTGCCTTCGAAGCGATTGGGCCCCAGCACCACCTGCTGTAAACCTTCGATCCGCACCACCGCTTTGCCAGCCTTGCCCAGGGTGTTGCCACTGAGCGTCAAGGGGCCTGCCAGCGGCGCGGCATTGCGCAGGCTGATGGCATATTCCGGGGTATTGCCGATGCGGTTGTTGACCAGCGTCGCGCCACTGACTTCGCTGGCATCCACGGCGCTGCCCTGGCTGTTGCCGATCAGGTTGTCCTCGATCAGCAGCGGTGCCTGAGCCGTCGGCGCCAGGTTGCGCAGTTGCAGGCCGTTGCCACGGCTGTCGCCAATCAGGTTGGCGCTGAGCAGCAGGGCGCCACGCTGGTCACTGATTTCGATGGCAGCCTTGTGCGCGCCGAGGATCAGGTTACGTTCGACCCGCGCCACGGTTTGCCCGCGCAGGCGGATGCCGCTGTTGTTGTCGATGCCGCGCAGTTGGTTGTTGACCAGGTTGACCTGGCTGTCGCGCACATCAAGGGCGTACTGCTGGGACTGCTCGAAGCGGCTGTCGTTGATCTGCGCCTGGCTGTGCTGCAGCTCCACCGCGCTGGACAGCGCGTTGAACTGGCTGTTGCGCACGATCAACGTGGCCTTGGCCGTACTCGCCGCCTGTTGGCTGCTCAGTGCGGTGGTCAGGCCGCGCGAGAGGTTGGCGTTGTAGCCCAGGCGTTCGAATGTCGAGCCAATTACCTGCGTATGGCTACCCGCCCAGGCCACCACGAAGGGGCGCCAGGCACGGTCAGTGCTGCTCGGCTTGTCGCCAGCGACGCTTTCCAGGCGGGACTGGTTCAGGCCCAGCCAGCCCTGGTTGATCAGCGCGGTGCCGGAGAAGGTGTACAGGTACAGGCTGGTGCCTTCGAGCACCAGGCCGCCATCGCTGCCGATCATCAGCGGATAGCTGAGCAGGTAGCCGTCCTTGTAGGGCTTGAGGATCCGTGGGTTGTTCAGGGCCGTGTGCAATTGCGCCAGGGTGATGCTGCCGCCACGAATTTCTACCACCTGCGGGTGGTGGGCCTGGTAGCCAGCAATGGCGCGGAACAGACCATTGTTGACGAACGGCTCGAATGGCCAGCTGCCGGTCTGCGCCGAGAACATCGGTTGCAGGCTGACACGGGCGTGCCCGGCCGGACGCGGGCGTTCCTTGACCTGCAGTTGCACCGCCTCAAGGGCGTGTTGGTGCAGCTGCTGCAGCTGCGCCTGGTGCTCGCTGGTGCTAATCACGCTCAGCGACTGTTGCAGCGGCAGGCTTTGGCTGGCGGCCTGGAGGGTGCCTACGTACAGCAGGGCAGCAAGGCAAAGGGGAAGAGGGCGCAGGGCCATGGCGATTCGTCCTTGGGTTACGGCAATGTGGGGTACAGCGGCTTGAGCGGGCCGCCAATCTGGCTGTAGTTGTCGACGTCGCCGTCTTCACTGTCATACAACTGGCGCGCCAGGCGGTTGTCGGGCGCACGCTGCAGGAAGGGGATCAGCCAAGCCAGCTTGTACGGGGCAACCGAGGTCTGCGACTTGCCTTTGAGCTCGGGCAACTCGTCGGGGTCGAGGATGCTGCGTGCGGCAAAGTTGGCCAGCAGGTCCAGGGTTTGCTGGTCGTCGGCGCTCCAGGGCAGGCCATTGACCCGCGCCGACTCGGCCAGCAACACCAGCGGTACCAGGGCGTACTGGCTGTAAGTGGCGGCCAGCTTGCCGCGGGCAACTTCCAGCGGCAGGTAGGCGTAGCTGCCATCGCTGGCCTTGACCGCTTGTTGCAAGCCGCGGCGCAGGTTGCCGTCGGCCCACTGGATGAAGTCGTCGCGCTGAATCAGCATACCGGTCGCGGCCACGGCCCAGGCCGCCCAGTAATCATGGTTGTTGAACCAGGCAAATCCGGCGTTACGGCGCGGCTGGTATTCGGCAATGATGCGTTCGCCCAGTTGGCTGAACCACTGGCGCTGTTGCGGCGTCAGTTGCAGCTTGCCGTCGCTGGCGGCCTGGGTCATCAGCACGGTTGAGGCCATCGCCGCCACCGCCCACTTGCGCGCTGCCATGCCGGTGCTGCTGGCGTCCGGGTTGAGCAGGGCTTGAGCCTGCGCCCAATGCTGCAGCCACTGGTCCTGGCAGGCCAGGGCCATGTTCGCTTCCTGCGGCGTTTTTGCCCGCTGAAAGCGCTTGCTGGCATAGATCAAGCCGCCAATGAACTGCTTGACCTGCTTGCCGATCTTTTCGCTGTCGGCATCGGGGCTGCTGCGCAGGGTCGATTTGCTCGCATCGCGCTGGTCGTACTTGCTCTGCATCTGCAGGCTGCCGGTATACGGCGGCGGTGGCGCTTTACTGCATTGCAGGGTGCGGTAGTCGGCGATCATCGCCGACTGCGCGGTGGCCCGTGGCGGCCAGATCGAACTGGCCGCCAGGCTCTGACTCAACTGCAGGCTGGCGCACAGGCCCAGGGCCAGGGCGCTCCAGGTCTTTACAGGCATAGTCGGGTTTCCACCTGGGTCGCCGCGCTGCCGGGCTTGGTCGGCTCCATGAACACCGAGAGCAGGTTAGCCCCGGCGAATTCCTTGGCGCGGCTCAGTTCCAGGTAGTACTGCCCCCCGGTGACCACCGCCTCGCGGCGGAACCAGACCTTGTCGCGGGCACCGTTGTCGTAATAGACGATCACGTAGAAATCCTTGACGTTCTTGTCGCTGATACGGATATCGAGGAAGCCACCATTGACCGCCTTGCGTGCTTCACCGGCGTTACTGAGCAGTTCAATACGCTCGTTGACCTTCAACGCCGGCCGCTGCAAGCGATTGGCCATGACTTCGGTGGACACCGGGCAACCTCCCTTGATCGCCGGAATCAACTGGCGGTACATCAGCTCGGACTCCAGCTGATAGTTGGCCGGCAGCTCCCAGATAATCAGCTTGGGTGGTGCCTTGGCTTTGTAGTTCTCCGACAGCAGGTACTCTAGCAACGAGCCATCCTGGCCAACGCCGGGCAGCGCATAGTTGAGGATGTCGACGTCCAGGTACTGCTTGAGGTAGCCGTCGAAGTTGAACTGCTTGCTCTCGTCTTCACGGGCGGCGGCGTTACTGTCGCCGACCAGAATCACCTGCGGGTCCGGCGCGTCATCGAACAAGGCTTCGGCACCCTGGTCCTCGGGGATGGTCTGGAAGCCGCGCACGTACTGGAACCCGTAGTTGTTGCCACAGATGTAGCTCAGCGCCAGGTTCAGGGTACCGTCCTTGGGCACCATCACCCCCGGTTCGGTGCGGTACTGCTTTTTATCCAGCGCGGCATAGAAGGGCTGTTTGCGAACTTCCTCGGCCACCAGGCGGGCGGTGGCTTCAGCACCGACCGGGGTCCAGTGGTGATCGCGGCGAAAGAAGAACTCGCCCTTGGGCGGCGTCTGCACTAGCTGCATCATCGGCGCGACAATCGCACCACCATTGCGCAACTGTTGCAGGTAGCTGCTCAGGTTACCGCTGGCCCGACTGTAGTCGAAGCCGTGCAGCTTGTCGGCGTACAGCTTGTCACGGTGCATCAGGCCACGGGTGGGCTGGATGGCCATGGCCACCTGAATGCCCTGACGATGGAAGGTGTCCATCAACCGGGCAAACTCCGGGCGCATGGGCGCTGGGATGCCGAAGTCGTTGGTCAGGTCGACCGCCGAGCGAAACAGCCAGCGGTCCTTGCCCGGGACGATCTCGCGCATCAGTTTCATCCGCCCCTCGGCGTAGTGCTCGGGGTTGCTCAAGCCAGGGCAGATCAGGCATTCCAGGCCCTTGCAGGTGGCCTGGTCAGGGGTCTGGGCGGCCGCGCCTTGCACGCTGAACAGCGCACCTGCGGCGGCGAGGCCAAGGGCGAATAGGCTCTTCATGGTGCCACTCACTCGCTCGGGTCGATGCTGTTGGCCAGGCTCATGCTGCGATAGCCGGCGCCCTGCGGCAGCAACACGTAGCTGTAGGAGCGGCCTTTCTTGAGGAACAGTTCGTCGAATTGGGCGACTTTCTGCTGGTCGTCATAGGCGGCAAAGCCAATCTTGATTTCATTGACCATGCGGCTGCCGGTCTGGTCCTGGCCGAGGGTGTCGACCACCACACTTTTACCATCGACGGTTTTCAGCGCGACCTTGGCCGGGGTCAGGTTATAGAACGCAATCTGGGCTTTTTTCGGCTCGTTGACGTACTTGTCGGCAATCAAGGTCAGCCTGCTGCCGTCATACACCACGGTGCTGGCGGCATTGGCCTTGAGTTGAGGTTCGATCGCCTTGTTACCGACGGCGATCTTGTGGCTGCCGGCCGGGGTGAAGCGGTAGCCGCTGAGTTGCCCGGCGGCGACCCGCTGCGGGTTGACCTTGCCGCTCAAGGTCACGTCGATGTTGCTGTCGGACAGGTTGAGCACCCGCACGAACGCCGAATCGGCCGGGGCCACGGCGTCGTACAGGTCAGCATTGCCTTCGGCGGCGATGCCCGGGTTGCTGATCAGCAGCAGGGCGCTGGCGGTGAGCAGGCACTTGAGCGAACGGTTCATGGTGATCTCCTTGAAAGTCTCAGAAATGTTGGGTCTGGCCAGGTCGGCTCAGCGAACCAAGGCGGTGGGCGAGCAGGGTGCGCAGGGGGAATTCCCAGACCACGGTGTCGATCTGCGGGTTGTTCAGGTCGTCGCTGGCCAGGAACTGGCTCATGGCCTCGAACGGGCCGCGGGCCTCCACGGCGACGCTGAGCAGGTCGCGGTTGAGGGCCTCTTTGAGAAAGCCGGTGAAGTTCCAGTCGTCGATCTTGCTGTAGCTGGTGCCGACCAGCACCAGGCTCTGTTGCTCATCGGCGAACAGCGCGTCAGCGCTCTGTTCGGCCTTGAGGGTTTCGTACACGGCGATCTGGCTCGGGCCAAACTGCGGCGCCAGTTGCGCGTGGTTGAACTGGATGTAGTTCATCAGGTCGCCCTTGACGCTTTTCTCCGCGACCTTGGTCGACACATAGCGCTCATCACCGACCAGGTCCGGGCGCTGGCGGGCCAGCTCATTGGCGCTCAGGCGCGCGCCTTCGGGGCTCCAGTGGGTATCGGACTTGAGAAACAGCTCGGGGCCGGCAAGGTTGCTCAAGAACGCCGAGCGCAGTGGCGTGACCTCGATCTGCTTGGCCTGCAAGCCGGCAACGAAGCGGTCGTAGAGGCTGATCGCCCGTGGATCGACCGCGCGTTCAGCGTGGGCAGCATAAACATCCACCTTCATCGGCAGCGGCAGCAGGATCAGGCGCTTGTTGTGCGCCTTGAGCTTCTGTTCGACCTCGGCAATCTGCGCCAACTGGCCCTCAAGGTTGGCTTGCAGGTTGTTCGGTACGCGGTATTCCTGGTTGGTGAACAGCCAGCCGTCCTTGCCCAGCACCACACCTTTGGTGCCTTCATCGAACAACCGGTACTGGGCGTTGGCCCACAGCTCAACCGACGGCTCACGCAGGAAGAAACGCTTGTCGTAGACCTGCTCGAACTTGCGCAGCAATTTGCCGTCGACGAACAGGTTCCAGGCGTCGCTCTGGCTTTTGGCGAAGCTGAACACCGGCGGCAGCGAGTAGACGAACATCCCCGCCAATACCCCCGCGAAGAGAATGCCGTTGACCTTGCTCGCCGAATTCATGACCGGGTACATGGCCGTCTCCTAGAACTGAAAGTACAGAAAGGGTGAAAAGGAGTTCGCTGCCAGGCTGCTCAGGGCCAGGGCGAAACCGGCCCACAGCAGCACGGCCTTGAGGCCACCGACATGACGCATGAAGTACTGTTCTTTGTTGCCGGCGTAGTAGCGCACGTTGTTGCTGCCGGCGAGCACCAGCCAGCACAGGGCGACGGCGGCAAACGACATGGCCATCTTCGAGGCGCCGAGCACATACAGGTCCAGCGAGCCCAAACCGTTGAGGCCGAACAGCGCCTGGTAGATATCCAGGCTATGGCGCAGGTCGTTGGTGAAGAACAGCGGCATGCTCAGGATGATCAGGAAGAAAGTGCGCAGGTTGCGGCCCAGGTGGTAGGGCGTGGTGACCTTGGTCGCCAGGTTGAACTTGCGTTCGATAACCATCCCCACACCAAAGAACAAGCCCCAGAAAATGAAGGCGAAGCTTGCACCGTGCCACAGGCCCGACAGCAGCATGGTGTAGACCAGTGCCGGCAGCGCCCCGGCCACCCGCTTGCGCACCAGCGGCATGTACACGTAGTCACGCAGAAAATGCGCCAGGGTCATGTGCCAACGTGCCCAGAACTCGGTGATGCTCTGCGAGACATAAGGCTGGTTGAAGTTCTCCGGGAAACGGAAGCCCATCATCAACGCCAGGCCCAGGGCCATGTGGCTGTAACCGGCGAAGTCGAAGTACAACTGCAGGGTCGACACCACCAGGCCGAACCAGGCATCGCTGAGTTGCAGGGTGCCTTCGCTGATGAACAGCGCGTTGATCGGCGCCAGTTGGTCGGCGATCAGTACTTTCATGATGAAACCGAGCATGAAGCGACACACCCCCAGGGAGAACAGCTCCAGGGAGTGGGTGCGCTGGCGCAGCTGCGGGGCCAGCTGGCTGTAGCGCAGGATCGGCCCGGCGACCAGGTGCGGGAACAGCGCGACGAAGGCGGCAAAGTCGATGAAGTTGTTCGTCGGCGTCGCGTCCTTGCGGTAGATGTCGACGATGTAGCTCAGGGCATGGAACACATAGAAGGAGATGCCCAGCGGCAGGAAGATGGTCTCCAGGCTCCAGGTGTTGATACCCAGTGGCGCCAGCAGAGCGGCCAGCACTTCGGCGCCGAAGTTGGCGTATTTGAAGTAGCCCAGGGTCGATAGGTTGCCGACAATGCCAATCCACAGCAGGCGCAGCGCCCAGCGCTTGTCACCGGCGTCCAGGCGCGCCTTGATGCGCAGGCCGAACCAATAGTTCCAGTAGGTGATGGCGACAAACAGCAGCAAAAAGTCGGGTCGCCACCAGGCATAGAAAATGTAGCTGGCGGCGACGATTACGGTCGAGCGCCACTGTGGCCGCGCCAGAAAGTAAACGGCGAGGAACAGCGGCAAGTACAAAAACAAAAAGACGTTGGAGGCGAAGATCATCGAAGGGTCCGTCCTTAGTAGCTGATCACGACGCCAACACTCAGCTGGTAGTCATCGCCACTGTCCAGGGCGTTGCCAGCATTGAGGTAGCTGGCGCTGACCAGGGCGTTGACGTCCAGGTGTTTGCCGTCGATGGCCACCGGAAACATCTTCCAGTAGTAGTTGAGGTCGTACATCTGTCCGACGTCCTTGCCACTGCCATTGTTGCCTTGGGCAATGGCGCGGTTGCGTTCGCTGCGCTGATCGCCGTCGATGCGCACCGGCAAGGTGCCGTCGGCATCGCGCAGTTTCAGGTCAGTGACGCGCAGGTCGAGGGCACTGCGTGGGGTCGGGTTGGTTTCCAGGCTGATGCCGTAGTAGCTCAGGTTGCGCAGATCGAGGCTGACGAACGAGCTGGTCAGGCGCGTGCTGTAGCTGCCCTGACGGGTGATGCGGTCAGACTGGATAGCGTTGAGACGGAAACCATCGTTTTCGTTGCTCGGCTTGTCGGTCAAGCCGCCGCGCAAGGCAACGCGTGGCGTCCAGGGCAGGTCGTGGAAGCGCTTGCCGATTTCACCCAGCGCCGCCCAGCCACTGGCGTTGTGGCCGGTGCTGGTGACACCGTTGTTTTCGGTGTTGTCGACCTTGCCATCGAGCCCGGCCAGTTCTACATGGTAGTCACTGAACAGCGGCGTCACGTCCAGGTCATCGGCCTTGAAGAACAGCCCGTAGCGCATGCCCTTGAAGTCGTAGCGGTCTTCGGCGTCGTGACCGCTGTGGTCGTTTTCGTGCATCAGGCGCACGCCGGCCCAGTTGCGTTCGCTCCAGCGGTAGGCGTATTCACCCATCAGGTAGGTGGTGCGCTCTTCGCTGTCGGCCAGGCTGTTGACGTCGCTGTTGTAGTTGTAGAACTTTTGCCCCACGGCCAGAAAACCCCGGGAGAAGGTGTCGTTGTAGTTGAAGCGCAGCGACTCCAGGCTGTCGTCCCACCAGATGCCGTAGTCATCGAAATAGCGTTGGCGGCCGACCGACAGCGAGAAGCGAGGGTCATCGCCGAGCAGGTTGCGTTTGACGTACAGCTCGCGCAGTTCGGCGTACCAGCCTTCAGGCTGTTCGCGGTCGAAACTGTTGCTGTTCTCGTTCTGGGTGCTGATCGACTGGCTGGAGTCATAGTTCAGCCACAGACGGCCATAGACCATCCATTTGGCCCAGCGCTTTTCTGGCGAGTACCAGGCAAACGATGGCTCGTAGCGCAGGCTGTAGAACATCTCGCGGCTGCGGCCGACTTCGGAGTTTTCCGGGCCGTAACCGGTTTGCACGGTGAGCTTGTTGAAGAACTCCGACGTGATGATCGGCGCACTGCCGTCGTTGGGCATCACCCGTACCGGTTCAGTGCTGTCGGCCTCGGGGCCGGTGATTTCTTCTGCGGCCATGGCCGAGTACAGCGGCGTCAGGGCCAGCAGGGCGCCGAACAGGGAGTGATGCGCTTTCACAGGGTTGTCTCCTTCAACAGATCGGCACGTGCCGCCAGGGCACGCTCGATGTCATCCTTTTTGAGAGTCTTTTGCAGACGCTTGAGCAGGCTGCGTGCGCCGTTTTCACCCAGCTCCACGGCGACCTGGGCGTAGGTGTAGGCCTTGACCGGGTCATGGCAGATGGCGCGGCCGTAGGCGTGCAGGGTGGCCATGCGGTACCAGGCGGCGGTAGAGCCGGCTTGGGCCTGGGCCTGAAAGATCTGCAGGGCCTTGTCCTGGTCCGGTTCGTCTTCGACGCCCTTGCTGTAGTACTCGGCCAGCAGCAGCTGGGCATCGGGGTAATTGCTCGCGATCAGTTCATCGATCAACGCCCGGGCTTTTTGCGGGTCGAGGGTCAGCCAGTTGTTGACCATGTAGAACGACGCCTGCAAGGCCTTGGCGCGGGTCGCTTCGCGGGCCTGGACCTGGTCGATCAGCGCCTGGGTTTCCTCGGCGTTGTGCTCGGTGGGGTTGGAGATCATGAAGTTGGCCTTGGACACCATGGCCGGTACGAAGCCACGCTCGACGGCGTTCTCACGCCAGCGATGGGCCTCGGCGCGGGCCACGTCGAGGGTATCGCTGCGGGCTTTTTCCGCCGCCAGTTGGGCCGCATCCGGCTGCGCCCGAGCCGGGCCCATGGCGCTGGTCTGGCGCTCGTAGCGGTCGGCCTCAAGCTCGGCACGTTGTACGCTGTTGATGCTGTCGAGCAGTGAACCGATGCGGTGCACGATCTCCACCGGCAGGGTCGGCCGCTGGGCTTCGAGGCTGCGGGCAAAGGCTGGAAAGGCACGGTCCTGATCGTCGCCGAGGAAGCGGTAATAGCGGTCGATCGCCCGCACATCCACGCGCACGGCCTGCTGGTACCAGTGTTCGGCTTGCTGGCGGTCACCCTGACGCTCAGCCAGTACGGCGCTGTACAGCTCAGGGCGGCAATTGAGCAGGCACGACTGCTGGTACAGTGCGAGCAACTGTTGGGCCTGATCGGTGGAGACCAGTTGCGGGTACACCAGAAACACTTCGAGGGTGGTGCTGGCGTTGCGCGGGTCGAGGGTCGCCGGGTAGTGCGTCAGCGCCTGCGCTACCCAATCACGCTGGCCCGGTTGCAGGCTGGGGGTACGGTCGAGCAGGCGCGCCAACGAGGCCAACGCCGGAATCTGCCCGCGGCCATCGGCGAACGCCTCCTTATACAGGCGGATCACTTCCTGGCGGCTGGCACCGTCGGTGTTGGCCAGGACATCGCCAAGCAGCAGCTTGGAGGCCAGGTCGCCACGCTCGGAGAGCAGGCGCAGATCACCGCTGACATTGGCACTGGGGTCCTTGTACAGCGTATAGCGGATCTGCTCCAGGCTCTGGCCGGCCGATACGGCACTGGCGCAAGCTACGCACAGGCCTGCCAACAGCAGGCGGGAGGGCATCATCGCGTTCATCGCCAATCCTTCCTTTGCGCTCAGCGCGACGCCGTGAACGGCAAGCCCAGGAACAGGTCGACCGCCACTGGCTTCTGGTAGGCCTGACGCGGCAACGGGGTGTCCGGCGCGATGGTCAGGGCCAGGTTCTTGTTGGCTTCATCGACGCGCGAATCGACCACCTTGCCGCTGAAGTGCTCATCCAGGCCGAACACTTTCAGGTCCACCGAAGTCACCCGGGAAATGTCGGCGAGCTTGTCGAACGGCACGTTGGCGGTAACGAACAGGCCTTGGTCGCGCGGCAGCAAATGCATCAGCGGCGCTTGCTTGTAGCCATAGCCATCGAGCGGCTGGGTGGGGAAGTAAACGTCGCAATCGCACGGGCTGTTGATCACCGTCTCGATGGTGGCGCGCCCGAGCAGGGTTTGCAGGTCGCCTGGCGACAGGTCGGCCACAGCTTTCATGTCGGCTGGGCTGGTGAAGCTGGTGGCCAGTTGCGTGGAGATGTTGGCCAGTGGCTGGCCGGCCTTCACGTCGGTCTGGCCAGGCTGCAGAAGGAACTTCACATAGCCGTTGTCAGGCATGCTGATGACCTGGGCATTGGCCGACACCTGGGCCTGCACCGCAGGAATGCGGAAGAACAGCAGGTAGCTCTTGTAAGCCACGAAGCTCAGGGCGGCGAGGCCGGCGGCGGTGTAGAGCAGAGTGCCGGCCACCGCTTTAAGGCGATCGCCGCTACTGCGCGCACTGGCGTGCTGTTGCTTGCGCTCTTTGATGTAGTTTTCCCGCTGCATCACATTGAACAGGCCGTTGATGTCGGCAATTTCGCCCGACAGGTAGGCACTGATGATGTAGCGCAGGATGTCGCGCTTCTGCGCATCGAGGTCGACGAACTGGGCACCGACTTCTTCGCCACGCTGGGAGACGATGCGTACTTTGCTGTCCAGGCTCAGGTCGACCTGGTTAAGGCGCAGGCGGATCGAGGCGTTGTACAGGCTGCCGATGGTCAGCGGCTTGTCGTGGCGCAGGCCAATGCCGCCCAGCGAGATGTCCTGCAAGGTGGTGTCCAGCGTCGGCTGGCCATCCGCTGCCAGGGTGACCTTGGCGTTGATCCGGGTGCGTACGTACTGGCGCTCGTCGATCGCTTCATGAACGACGTTGGCGGCAGCTTTGGCGGGAACGGTAGGTGTACTTGAGCTACTCATGGCAGGCGCCTTTCCTTAACGTTGCGTGAGTTCGAGAAGAACCGAGATGACCCCGAAGAAGATGGCGATCGATGAAAACAGCATCGCCTTGGAGGACCAGCGGTTCAGGGCAGCATCGAAGTCGACGTTGCCGTTGCTTAATGTGGTTTTCTGTCGGGTCCAGCGCTGTTGATCCATATGAAACAGCGCGTAGATCTTCATCACCGAGCCGACAATCTGGTTGTAATAAAGAACGAAGGGGTACACCGGGCTCACCGGGTGACCGGCGAACAGGAACAGCACGGTGACAATGCTGCGCGACAGCAGCACCCAGAACAGGTACACCAGCAGGTACTGAATGCCGAACACCAGGCCGGCCACCACCGAGGCGGTCAGGCCCATCAGGCAGGTCCACATCGACACGCGCTGATCGAGCAGCACGTAGAGGGTGAACAGGCCAAGGCGCGCACGGCCGAGCAGGGCGGTGGCCCGAAAGTTCTGGCGCAATGAGTTGCCGTACCAGCGGAACATCAGTAGCCGGGTGGCGCGCCAGAAGCTGTTGTCTGGTGGATGCTCGACGGTCAGGGTGTTGCTGTCGGGCACGTAGAACGTGTCCCAGCCGGCACGCATCAGGCTCAGCCACGAGGACTTGTCGTCACCGGTGAGAAACTGGAAACGCCCCAGGCGCCAGTGCTCGAGAAAGTCGGCTTCGACATCGCGGATGAAGTCCGGATCGGTCATGACGCTGGCGCGAAAGAACGACAGGCGTCCGGTCAGGGTCAGCACCCGGTGCGACAGAGCCATGGAGCACATGTTGATGTGCCGCTGGACGAAACGCATCGAGTGCCACTGACGCATCAGGTTGCTGCCTTCGACTTCACAGAACTCGTTGGTGGTCAGGCCGCCGACCTTAGGCAGGTAGGCAAACAGCTTGACCGCGCGCTCGACGCAGCCGGGCAGCATCATGGTGTCGCCGTCGACCACACCGACCACCGAATCTTCCAGGGGCATCTGCCGCGACAGGGCGCGAAAGGCATGGGCCAGGCCATCGCGCTTGCCGGTGCCACGGGCGCGAACGATCACCAGCTTGATGTCGTCGCGGTCCTTGACCTCGTTGCGCATGATTTGCTTGATGAACTGCTCATCGCCTTTCTCGACAATCGAGGCAATCACCGTGCACGGCACCTTCAGCCGTTGCACCTCCTGGAACACCGACTGGTAGACCTTGAAGGTGGTGTGGGTGGGGATGCGAAAGCTGGTCACCACCATGAACATGTGCGCGGGCAGCGCTGCATCACCCATGCGCTCGACGGCCTTGCGGATGCGCGGAAACTTCCAATGCAGGAAGTACATGCCGCGCAGGTAATGGACGATGGCATTGCCATAGCGCCACATCCCCAAGGTGCCGATGATGAAGATGAAGCTGTGGTGGCTGGGGTCCAGATACGTTGGGGCGATCATCTCCGAAGCCAGGGCGATCAGGCCGAACAGGCAAGCCCAAGCGCAAAAGCTGGTGGCGGCCCGTCGTGCGCCCGAAGGCGGTTGTTGCTGTCGTTCCATCTAACCGTTGCTCCGTTGTACAGACACCTGGGCCTGAGCGAAAAGCGCACTTGCCAAGCCCGACCGGGTGCGGCAGGCAGTCAAAGGCAGGTTTGCAAATCGATCAGGCGCAGGCCTGGGATGCTTGCCGTGGGCTCTCTACGGAGCGCTTGGCGTTACCAGCAGATACCCTGTTGGCTGTCGTTGCTGCCATGGGGCATAAAGCCGACCAGGTCGATGACCTGTTTGCCTTCGGCAACATCCAGGGCTTGGGCAAAGCTGTCGTCGTTGTTGCCGAGCACGATCACGTCAGCGCCGTCGATGACCTTGCGCAGGTCATTGCACAGCAGTGAGGAAACGTGGGGGATCTTCGACTCGATGTAGTCGCGGTTGGCACCGAAGACTCGCGCATATTCGACGTTGGCGTCATAGATGCTCAGCTCGTAGCCCTTGCCGATGAGCATTTCCGCCAGTTCCACCAACGGGCTTTCGCGCAGGTCGTCGGTGCCGGACTTGAAGCTCAGGCCGAGCAGGCCGATACGACGCTTGTCCTGACGGGCGATCAGTTCGAAAGCGTTGCGCACCTGATTGCGGTTGCTGTCCATGATCGCCGCCAGTAGCGGGTGCTCAACGTCCAGTTGCCCGGCGCGGTAGGTGAGGGCGCGCACGTCCTTGGGCAGGCACGAGCCGCCGAAGGCAAAACCTGGGCGCAGGTAGTAGCGCGACAGGTTGAGCTTGTAGTCCTGGCAGACCACGTCCATTACTTCGCGGCCATCGACGCCGGAGGCCTTGGCGATGTTGCCGATCTCGTTGGCAAAGCTGACCTTGGTCGCGTGCCAGACGTTGCAGGTGTACTTGATCATCTCCGCGACTTCGATCGATTTGCGGATCACCGGCGCGTCCAGACCCTTGTACAGCGACTCGAGCAGGTCGCCAGAGTGTTGGTCGAGTTCGCCAATGACGGTCATGGCCGGGAAGTCGTAGTCCTGGATGGCAGTGCTTTCGCGCAGGAACTCCGGGTTCACGGCAACGCCGAAGTCAATCCCGGCGCGTTTGCCCGAAGCTTTCTCGAGAATCGGGATGACGACATTTTTCGCGGTGCCTGGCAGTACCGTGCTACGGACGACGACGGTGTGACGGCTGGCTTTGTCACGCAGGGCCGTGCCGATTTCCTGGCAGACCGCTTCCATGTAGACCAGGTCCAGATCGCCGTTTTTCTTGCTGGGCGTGCCAACGCACAGCAGCGACATCTCGGTCGCCAACACGGCGGCCTGAACATCAGTGGTGCCGCGCAGGCGACCATGATTGACGCCATCGAGCAGCAGTTGCTCCAGCCCAGGCTCAACAATCGGCGACTTGCCCTGGTTGATCATGTCGATCTTGTCCTGGGAAATGTCGACCCCCAACACCTGATGGCCACGGGCGGACAAACAGCCCGCACACACAGCACCCACATAACCCAATCCGAAAATACTGATGTTCATAGTTCCCTCTTCCGCGCTCAGCCAAGCTGACTCGGTTACTCGGTTTATCGAAGATAGCGACGGGGCGAGCACGCATAATCCAATCGCGCGCTGAACAGGCGATGGCCGTGTTGTTCGTTGTCTTATTTCTATCCTAAGGGGGATTTTTTTAGTTAGGCAAGCACTCTCTTGTTAGTGATTAAAAACAGTTTGATATTTGTTTGTTAAGTTTTAAAAACTGTTAAAAATCAACGACTTAAAGTTGTCAATAAGTTGTGTGTCAAAAAATCGATCAACCCTCGATTGTCGAGTTTATGGCGTCAATAAACTGTGTTTGTGGTTTGTTTTGACGGGCTTCTGACGGTTTTTTTCTGTGATTTGCCGCCGTGCTTGAACTTTTTTGGGGTGATAAGTTGCTGCCTTTAATCATCAATAACTAAGTTTTCGCTGGCGTTTTTTTTCATTAAAAGTTGCGCGATTAATTCGGCGTTATCGTTCACTCCAATGTCCGATAAGGCCCTGTACAGACAACTACAGACAGGCGGTGCGCCGATTGGCTTGTGCACGGCGCGATTTGTTCGGCATAGTGCTGCTCCAGAGGCCCTATCCCGCAGGTTTAGGGGGTGGCCCGTAAGGGCGATGCAGCAACAACAGGGAATGGCAATGAACGGAATCGGAACCCGGCTACGGGAAGAAAGGGAGCGTCTGGGCCTGACCCAGCGCGTGTTCGGTGATATTGGTGGGGTCGAGCCCAATGCTCAGGGCAAGTACGAAAGTGGCGAGCGAACGCCCAAGGCGGATTACCTGGCGGCCGTCGCCGCCCGAGGGGTCGATGCCTTGTATGTGTTGAGCGGTCGGCGTGCTCCCGTAGCACAAAGCAGCCTGACCCCGGAGGACGAGCGCTTGCTCGGCGCCTTTCGCAGCTTGCCTGCGGCCGATCAGTCTGCGGTCCGGCAATTGCTTGGCAGTCTGGCCGCCGCCCTGTCAGTGGACTGTGCACAGGATTCGAGGCCGGAATCCACCGGATTCCGGCGTGGGCTGGGCAAGGGCAAAATTGCCGCACTGCGATGACGTGTTCCGTTAGCTCTAGCGCTTGGTTTTTTGCTAAGGTGGCGGGATCCAATTGCCGCCGCAGTGCGAGGTGTCTGCTTGATTAGGGTCCTGGTGGTCGATGATCACGATCTGGTACGTACGGGCATCACTCGTATGCTGGCCGATATCGATGGCTTGCAGGTGGTGGGCGAGGCCGACTCTGGCGAGGCATCCTTGAAGGTTGCACGTGAGCTCAAGCCCGATGTGGTCCTGATGGACGTGAAGATGCCTGGGATCGGCGGCCTTGAAGCCACCCGCAAACTGCTGCGCAGTCATCCGGACGTGAAAGTGGTGGCGGTGACCGTTTGTGAAGAAGACCCCTTTCCCACGCGCTTGTTGCAGGCAGGGGCCGCCGGTTACCTGACCAAAGGTGCGGGGCTCGATGAAATGGTCCAGGCCATTCGTCTGGTGTTTGCCGGGCAGCGTTACATCAGCCCGCAGATCGCCCAGCAGTTGGCGCTCAAGTCGTTCCAGCCCCAAGGCTCGCCGTTCGATGCGCTGTCGGAGCGCGAGATCCAGATTGCGCTGATGATCGTGGGTTGCCAGAAGGTGCAGATCATCTCCGACAAGCTGTGCCTATCACCGAAAACGGTCAATACTTACCGTTACCGGATCTTCGAAAAACTTTCGGTCACCAGCGACGTCGAACTGACGCTGCTGGCGGTCCGCCATGGCATGGTTGACGCCAGTCTCTGAGCTCATGACCTCTGTGTTCGATTCAAGTGCTTTCCTGGCGACCTGCAGCGGTCGCCCGGGCGTCTACCGGATGTTCGACGGTGAAGCCCGGCTGCTGTATGTCGGCAAGGCGAAAAACCTCAAGAAGCGTCTCGCCAGCTATTTTCGCAAAACCGGCCTGGCGCCGAAGACGGCTGCCCTGGTGGCGCGCATTGTCCAGGTTGAAACCACCATCACCGCCAACGAGACCGAAGCGCTGCTGCTTGAGCAGACGCTGATCAAGGAGTGGCGGCCGCCCTACAACATTCTGCTGCGTGACGATAAGTCCTACCCTTATGTGTTTCTCTCCGACGGCCCGTTCCCTCGGCTGGGGATTCATCGCGGTGCGAAGAAGCAGAAGGGCAAGTACTTCGGGCCTTATCCCAGTGCCGGCGCGATTCGTGAAAGCCTGAGCCTGCTGCAGAAAACCTTTTTCGTCCGCCAGTGCGAAGACAGCTACTACAGCAACCGCACCCGACCGTGCCTGCAGTACCAGATCAAGCGCTGCAAGGCGCCTTGTGTCGGCCTGGTCGAGCCTGAGGAATATGCCGTCGATGTGCGTCACTCGGTGATGTTCCTCGAAGGCCGCAGTCACCAGTTGACCAACGAGCTCAATGCCGAGATGGAGCAGGCGGCGATGGCCCTGGAGTTTGAGAAGGCCGCTGAGTTGCGCGACCAGATCGCCTTGCTGCGCCGGGTCCAGGACCAGCAGAGCATGGAAGGCGGTAGCGGCGACGTTGATGTGGTCGCTGCGTTCGTCAACCCCGGCGGTGCCTGCGTGCACCTGATCAGCGTGCGCGGCGGGCGGGTCTTGGGTAGCAAGAATTTCTTCCCTCAGGTCGGTATCGAAGAAGAAGTGGCCGAAGTGATGGCCGCGTTTCTTTCCCAGTACTACATCGGCAATGCCGAGCGCGACCTGCCTGGCGAGCTGATCGTCAACGTGGTGCACGAAGATTTCGCAGCCATCAGTGCCGCCGTCGAAGCCCTGCGTGGGCGCGAGCTGACGATCAGCCACCGCGTGCGCGGTACCCGCGCGCGCTGGCAGCAACTGGCGGTGACCAACGCCGAGCAGGCGTTGAGTGCGCGCCTGGCCAATCGCCTGCATATGGCATCGCGGTTCGAAGCCCTGGCCCAGGTGTTGGCCCTGGATGAAACCCCGCAGCGTCTGGAGTGTTACGACATCAGCCATTCCAGTGGTGAGGCGACGGTGGCGTCCTGCGTGGTGTTTGGGCCCGAAGGGCCGTTGAAGTCCGACTACCGGCGCTTCAACATCGAAGGTGTCACGCCCGGCGACGACTATGCCGCCATGCACCAGGCCCTGACTCGACGCTTCGGGCGGATCAAGGACGGTGAGGGCAAGTTGCCGGACGTACTGTTGGTGGACGGTGGTAAAGGCCAGTTGAACATGGCCCGCGAGGTGCTGCAGGAACTGGCGGTTCCCGACCTGATCCTGTTGGGTGTGGCCAAGGGCGTCACACGCAAGGCCGGTTTCGAAACCCTCTACCTCAATGACGCCGCTCATGAGTTTACCCTCAAGGGCGATTCGCCGGCGCTGCACCTGATCCAGCAGATCCGTGACGAAGCGCACCGTTTTGCCATTACCGGTCATCGTGCCCGGCGCGGCAAGGCTCGGCGTACATCAAGCCTGGAAGACGTTGCTGGAGTGGGGCCAAAGCGTCGTCGCGACTTGCTCAAACACTTCGGCGGCCTGCAGGAATTGAGCCGCGCCAGCATCGAAGAAATCGCTAAAGCGCCAGGAATCAGTAAAAAGCTTGCCGAGTCGATTTATGCCAACCTGCATAGCGAGTAGAATGCACGCTCACTTTGCAGCCAGTTGTGCCGATGAATATCCCAAATCTACTTACAGTTCTTCGCGTCCTGCTCATCCCGTTCTTCATTTTGCTGTTTTATGTTCCGTATCACTGGAGCTATATCGCAGCGAGCAGCGTCTTTGCCATTGCCGCAGCCACCGATTGGCTTGACGGTTACCTGGCCCGTCGCCTGCAACAAAGCACGCCATTCGGTGCCTTCCTGGACCCGGTGGCTGACAAGCTGATGGTTGCGGTGGCCCTGGTGCTGCTGGTGCAAGTGCATGCGAACTTCTGGCTGACCTTGCCGGCGGCGGTGATCATCGGTCGCGAGATCGTGGTCTCGGCACTGCGCGAGTGGATGGCCGAATTGGGGGCGAGGGCGCATGTGGCGGTCTCGAACCTGGGCAAGTGGAAGACGGCGGCGCAAATGCTCGCCCTGGTGATCCTGCTGGCCAACCCACCCGTGCTGACCTTCTGGGTGATCCTTGGCTATGTCTTGCTGATGCTGTCCGCCGGTCTGACCTTGTGGTCGATGCTGCACTACCTGCGCGCTGCCTGGCCACACCTGCGCGAAGGTTCGGAGCAAAAATAAAGCTTTTTTGAATCAAGGGCTTGACGGCGTTCTGCGATCCTATAGAATGGCCGTCACCAAATGCGGGAATAGCTCAGTTGGTAGAGCACGACCTTGCCAAGGTCGGGGTCGCGAGTTCGAGTCTCGTTTCCCGCTCCAAATATCGATTTACAAAGTTCCACGGGGCTCTGTAAGTCCTAAAAAAGACGCTTAGGCGTCTTTTTTTGTTCCCGTGCGATCTGCCTGAGTCCACTACCAGCCACGAATTGTAAGTACATTTTTAAGTACAGCGAATCGGGGTAGTCGGCGTAGCGGATTGTTGGCGGATCCGTTCGCCAGGCGAAGCCTTCCGGTAAGAACTACACCCTCAAAGACGCGGGCGGCCTTGCCCTGTTCGTCGACCCTCAGTGAAGCGCGGCGAGTTCGGTTGTAATACATTTCGATGTAATCGAACACAGCTTCCTGGCCAAGTCACGGGTTTTGTAGATGCGCTTACGGATACGCTCTTTCTTCAAACTGCTGAAAAAAGGCCTTGATCGGAATGCACCAGCAGACGCTCCTTGTCGAAGGCGCCAGAACGCCATAGACGTGCAGGGCACCGTAAACCCCTTGGCTAGCCGCAAAGGAACCGCGGATCAGTTTTAGCAAGCGGTCGTTGTCCTGGTCGGACGCCGAAACGGGCTTGTGCTCAACAACCTGTCTTGCGGCTTGCGCCTTGAGTTCCGGGGTGTATCGTTGGGTGCTCATAAACTTCCTCCTATGCTCAAGCATAGGCTGGAGGTGTCTATGGTGCCGGGGGCAGTCCATTTCTACCTGGATAACTACGGTAGGTTTCGAGTCAATGTAAAAGCGCCGGTCGTCCATCGGCCACCAGTTCGCTGCTCCGGGCAGGTAGTAGCTATCTAGCCTCAGGCGATTGTCCACTCGCCATAGGCTGAAGCTTTTAGCCAGAGCGGAAGCACACCATGCCCCATGACCCGGACATCCAAGGCACCGATACCCTGACCTTGGAACAGGCCTTTCAGGATGATTTGTTGGCAAAGCGCTTGCCTAAGTGGGTGCTTGAGCTCAGCCACGATCATCTTGACCCATTATGCGCCGCGCTCAAGACCAGCTTGGTTTGTCGACAGCAACTGAGTACCCGAATACAGAGCATCCAGGGGATTGGCGATTATGTCAGCGCGGCGTTGCAGGAAGGCCTCGACCAGCGCTTCGGTGCGGGGCTAGATGTCTCTACACTGTACTTTCGCCAGGGATATCTGGTGCCGTCAGGGGAGCAGATCTACACCGGCCGTGTGCCCGTCATGGTTCCCGAATATGTTCAGATACCTCTGCTTGAAGCCGCGCTGAACAACTTCGTCGCCGATGAGGCTGAAACACAGTTACCGGGAAGCGGGTTGGTCACTAAGGTCGGTGAGCACCTGCGCCGGCCCACGGCGATCCAATTCGCCCGGCTATGCCGACAACTGGACATGGGTGCACGTTATCAACGGCACCTCGATGCGATCCTGCTCTCGACGAGTGATCAAGCCGCCGCCGGGTCGAGTGTCCGGTCACTGCTGCTGCAGCTGCAGCGCTCCACATTGCTGGTCGACGCTTACAGGGCGAGGGCAGAGGGCGTGCTCAGCGAGGCCGAACTTGAGCTGGTATCCGAACTGTGCCGCGACGGTCGGTTGCCGGAGCTGGAGGGTGCCAGGGTGGTGGCCAAACAGCTGCGTGTGCTCGACTGTGACTTGGAGCAGATTATTGTTTTCGATGTGCTTGACGAGGGGTGGGTGCGCACCACGAGCAAGCGGGTGCTGGTCTACATCCCTGGTGATCCAAATGGGCCCTGGAGCGCCTTTCCCGACCTTGAGCAGTTCACCAGGAAACACCTCGGTAAACGCCTGCGCGACACCAGCTACCTGGGGTTCTTCAGCCGCTTCGTGCGCCGTCGCGACAGTCAGCGCTTCTTCTCGAAAGTGGTCGAGCTGTATCACGACGTGGCGATCTGGGCCAGCCGCGATCTGGAAGAACACATGCGTGCTTACCCTCAACCCTTGTTCGACTACCTGGCCTCTGCGCGCATCCGCCAGATCAAGGACGATGCCGCGATGATTGTGCCACCGGTTGCGCAGATCGACCGGGCTGTTCAGCGCGACCATGAGCGGCGGCTGGCCGCGGAGGGCTGGGCGTTGATCGGCGTGGCTGGCCTGTTCGTCCCCGCGATCGGTGCCGTTTTACTGGCAACCATGGTTTGGGAGATGCTCAGTGATGTGTTCCACGGCATCGAAGACTGGCATGACGGCGACACGGCAGCTGCATTGGACCATCTAACCAATGTCGCAGTGGATATTGCCGTGGCTGGCGCGACCGTTGCTGGCATATCCGCGGGACAGCGCGCTTGGGCTCGCTCGACACTGGTGGACAGCATGGTGGCGGCACCACTGGAGCAGGGCGGAGCGAAATTGTGGAGCCAGGACACGACAGCGTTTCGCAGCGCAGCACCGCAGGCCTTGCCTGACGTCCAGGGCATCCGCCGTGAGGGCGGGCACGCCTGGATCGAAATGGCGGGGTATCACTACCCGGCACATCAGCGAGTGTCGGACGGCCAATGGCAACTTATACCTCGTGCAGGTTTCGGTCCCTTGTTATGTAGCAATGGAGGTGGGGCCTGGCGATTGGCAAGTGACCAACCTTCGCGGTGGACCGATGTCCATAGCATGTTCCGCCGCCTAGGCGGCATGTTCGGCGATCTCGATGATGCCCAGATTGACGCAGTGATGAATATTCACGGCCTCGGCGCAGACAACCTACGGGCGTTGCACATGGCCAATCAGTTGCCCGACCCCTGCCTGGTTGACACGGTCCAGCGCGTGCACCTTCAAAGGAGAGTGCTACAGCTGATTGAGCAACTGCATGCCGGCGAGCCCATCCGCGAGCGCAGTCTTCTACAGCACGCTCGCCTGCTGCCGAGCACCGCTGGCCTGTCCGGAGCGGGCCTTGCAGAGCAGCTGCAGCTGCAGCGTCGACAACTGCTGCAAGGGTTCTATGACAGCGTCCAGCCCAGTGACACTCAGCCGGTTGCGGTTCTGCGTAACGTATTTCCTGCCTTGCACCACCGCGCCGCGCAGGCATTGGTGGACGCGGCCGATGCCCACGACTTCAGGCGCCTGACGGCTGAGCAGCGGGTATCGATGAGCCTCGGCGAATCGGCCAGGGCCAGCGTTACGCGGATCCGCCGCATACGGGTTCTGGAAGCGCTACGGTTTGACATGCCGCAGTCTGCCGACCTGGGGCGCGTGGCAATCGGTTTGCTCGCCGATCTGCCGAGTGCCTCGCTGGGTGTGCGATGGCACCTTTTAGACGGCGGTCTTGGAGGGCCTGTGCTGGCAGAGGGGGAAGAAGGTATGAGTGATTTCAATCTCATTCATTTCAATGGCCGGTTCTTGCTGCTCGATCAGCACCATGTTGCTCGGGGTGAGCCTGGGGAGCTGTTCGGGGTCATGGCCTCTGCCTATAGCGCCAATCAACGTGCCGCAATGGGGCTTTCGCCTGGAGGGGAGGGGCTGCGGCAGTGGTTGGTGGGTCAGGCGGATGCGCGGCCTCATGCAGTGGAGCGCTTGCTTACACCTGCGCGCGCGGGCAGTTTCAATGCGCCGAGACGCCTGGAGGATGGTCGCTTCGGCTACCTGCTGAGCGGCCGATGGTTCATTCGAGGTAGGCGTCAGGGTAGGCCGCAGGCGTTGAGTGACAGGGTGCATGGGCTGTTTCCGGACCTGGACCAAGAGCAGATTGATATGTGGTTGAGGGAGGTCCAGGCTTCGGGTCAGCGCGTGGAGCCCTTGCTGGAACGGCTGCGTGAGCAATTTTTGATACTGGAGCGGCATATGCAGGGTTGGGTGGCGGAGCTACCTGAGGAGGAACGCGAACAGCGACAATACTTCAGCAATTCATTGATCAAGTGTTGGCAGCGCAGCACCAGTGAAGAGTTCCGTCAGCGACCCGAACCTATCTGTCTGTGGTGGAGCCAGATGGGGGCGCGCACGGGCGGGTTACCAGATCTGCCGGAGCAGATCAGGTTTCGCTCTGTAGCGGTAATGTCGTTGCGTCAGATGGACATCAGCGTGCTCCCAGACGGTTTCCTGCGGGCCTTCGACAACCTACGTGTGCTGGAGCTTCCCGGCAATACGCTGACCCGCCTGCCGATGGGCCTGCAGCGCATGCGTCGCCTGCAGTGCCTGGACCTTACCAGCAACAGGATCAGGCTGGACCCCGGGCAGTCCACGATCCTCGCTGGCTGCGAACAGCTAAGTTACCTCAACCTTTCCGACAATCCGCTCGGGCGCGCCTTCTCTGTCCGTGCCATGACCCATCTGACGGAGCTGCGGCTAAATGACACTCAGATTGACTGCTTGCCCTACGGCATTTTGGAGTGCCTACGGCTGCATACTCTCGACGTGCGCAACAATCGCATCACTTCGCTGCCACCAGGCTTCTTTCAGGCGCGACCCTGGGTCGAGGGGCAGGTCTGGTTACATGGCAACCAATTGAGCGCTGAACAGGCGCAGGCGCTACAGGCGGCGTTGGGGCTACAACGTCCGCTTGAATCGCCGCAGGGCCCCGATTTGTTTCCGCGGATGCGCTGGCTCGACGCGGTCGCTCCGCAAGACCGAGATGACCTGGGTTCTTCATGGGCATTGGTGGAATCGAACGAAGGTTCGGAGTCGTTCTTCGAACTTTTGAAAGGCCTGATCCAAACTGCGGACTTCCGCAGCCCGGTCGGGTCCCGCAATCTGGCCTCCCGTGTTCTGGTCATGTTGCGAGCCATGGTGGACGACGAGGGTCTGTGCACGGAACTGTTCGCCAATGCCCAGAACGTGACCTGCCAGGACAGTGTAGCGTTGCGTTTCAGTGATCTTGAGGTGCGCATGCAGGTGTGGGAAGCACAGCGTGATGCCCTGGCAGGCAACCAGGAGCTTGCTCTATTGCACTTGGGGCGGCAACTGTGGCGGCTCGATGCTGTCGATCGTATTGCCCTGGAAGATTTCCTCGCCCGTCGGGCGGCTGGCGGGGACCCGGACGAAGTCGAGGTGGTGCTGGCCTATCGTCTGGCTCTGCGCGCAGACCTCGACTTGCCGGTGCGGATCACCACCATGCGCTTCCAGTACCTGGCCGATGTTGGTACGACACGCGTTGAACAAGCGCGTCAACGGGTGCTTGCCGCCGAGACCAGCGAGCAAGTAGCTCGCTCGCTGGTCGAGCGGGATTTTTGGCAGCAATACCTTCGGCGCACCAATCAGGCACGTTTCGACGAACTTGATGAGCCCTACCGTACGCAGATCGAAGCGTTGCTGGCCGATCATGAGGAAGAGGAAGCAGCGCGATTGCGCCAGGTGGTACAGCTTCAGGCGCAACGGGTACAAGTCGAGCGTGAAGTCATGTTGAGTATCACCCGCAGCGCGCTTGATGTTGAGTGCTGAGCAGGCGCTGGCGCCTTGAACTGCTATGGCGGATCAAGCTACGCAAAGGCGCTTTCTCGTAGCACTCGGCTATCGATGTGCTGATGTGTGGCCGTAACACCGTCAGGCAGCTTCGGGAATCATCTGGCAGCGGGTGGAGTTAGATGACTATGTCGAGAGCAACAGAAACTTCACCGCCATGGGCTATTACGATCAAAAGGTTGACTCGACCGTGGGCCGAATTGGTTGGCAGGTCCGTCTACGAGTCAGCCGTTTTGAGCCTTATGCACAGATCACCTATGATCAGGAGTTTGAAGGCAGCAAGCAGGCTAACGCATGGCTGAAAACTGTACCTGGTGCTGGCCCGTATCGGGTGCCGGGGCTCGCGTTTGACCGTTACTACGTTACTGCGCTGCTGGGGGGGCAGGTAGCGCATGGCGGTGCGGTCAGCCTCCGAAAGGGATCGATAGTGTTCAAGCAGGTTCACTTCCTCCGGGCTGAGCCGTCGGGTAACGACCTTGGGCTTGAACGAGATCAACGCGTACAGCGCCCGCATCACACTGAAGATAATTGCCATGCACTCACCGCACCTTGGACCGACCTTAAGTTGCTGCTCTTTCTCCGTGCTCGGGCGCGATGCCCAGGCAAGCAAGTGGCATTGATCGGAGTGTAGAAACACGGCGATCGAAGCGTGAGAGGGTCAAGCCATTGTATTTTTAAACTGATGCCACTTGGCTGACAGCCGATGTTCTCCCTGCACGACGCCCCCCCTACAACGCCTCAGCCCTGGAGGGACGCTATCAAGGCCCCGACTGAGGGAAGGTAATCACGCTATAGCCGAACTCGCTGTCACCTCGTTTGATGCCAGTGTCCGATGTTTCCACTTCGACACGGTCATCGTCGTGTACGACCAGTATCTGCTTGTTGTCCAACACCTCTACGCCCTCAGGCTTATTGCTGAACTTCAGTGCCGTTCCGTCCTGGCGTGTCACACGTATGGGGTTGCCTGGTTTGCCATCGGCGAACGGCAGCACTCAGAGGAAACCGCCGACCCGTAATCTTCCGGCACGTCGATACGCACTTTCTTGAAGGGTGATTGCAGCACCAACGTGCCACCTGTGAATGTGACATCGGCAGACAACAGCAGGAAATCGAAACGGAAATCCTCCTTACTGCTTTTGCCATGCATTACGAATGCCCAGCATCAATTGACCATCGGTGCTGTCGAGCTTGGCGGCTTGGCTCGGTGCCATGGTAATGCCTTCGATCTGGTAGTAGGGCGAGCCAATGGCGCTGCTGCGTTCGGAGAGCGGGCTCGCGAGGACGGTAGGGAGGAATAAAGAGACCCCAGTGAAGGCGAAGACGACAGCCTGTCTGTTCATCGGTACAGATCCTTGTGTTTTCGTTGAAGCACTCATCGTAGGAAAAGGCGCCACTGCAGGAAACTGACATTTTTGCCAGTAGGCAGCTCGGTGTTGAAGCGCTACGGTTCGAGCAGCAGCGCTACAGATGTGCAGGCGCCACTTCTGGGTGATGGATGGATGAGTTGTTCCGTTTCGACAAGGAAGTTGTCTCTATGTGCAGGAAGATGGCGTATCTGATCCTCTTGAGCTTGGCCTTTTCCGGCGTCCAGGCTCAAGCACAGGTGGGCCTACGCATCGAAACCCTGTATCGATGCGGTGAGTGGGACGCCGGGGCGTCACAGCAATGGTGCTTGCAGGTGAGAGGGATGAGCGCGGCCACGCCGACGCTGATGTTCAACGGCACGGTTATTCCCGCTGCCTCGATCACACGTCAAGGCCGGACCCTACAGGTGGGTATTGATACTCGGCAGAATGAAAGCGGGCCAATATGGCTAAGCGACGGCAAACAATTCAGCAACTCGGTCTGGCTGACAGTACGCGGTAGCCATGTACTGGCAACAGACCCGAATCAACAGGTGAGCAAAACCGACGGGTTGGTAACGTCCCTGGAACTTCTGAACATAATTATTCGTGAGCACGTCGAGGGCTTACCCGAAGCGCAGCACCTGGCCGATAAGTTCGGCATGCGGATCGTCGGTGCTATTGCTCCACTGAACGTCTATCAGATGCGTATTTCCCCTCGCAGTCTGGATGAACGAGACGCACTGGTAAGTCAATTGGCCAAGGCACCCGGTGTCGAGGCTGTGGTTGTTGAGGAAGGCGATCTTGTTCGTGATCAGAGTGACCCTGATTCAAACGTGATTGCCCCTCCGGATGTGGACGGAGGGAAGGCGAATAACGACAGGGAGGCCATTCGTTACTATCGGCAAAATGTACCAATGCTCGTCTCAGCGCCAGGGGCGCGACCACTTAGAATCGGCGTGGTGGAGCGCGGCGTTGACTTCGACGCTGAAGATTTCATCGATTATCTTGGGCCGTGCCAGCCACAACGCACGTGTGTCTATGCCCGTGACACCAACAACCTCAAGTTGCATGGTTCCATTGTTACGGGGATTTTGGCTGCCCGTTGGAATCACGGCGGCAATGCAGGTTTTCTGCGCGGGTTGGACCAGGCCGGCAATGGCTTTCATATCATCGTTGACCGCGACTCCAATGGCGGTATTCCGGCCAAAATCGCTGCTTCAGTTAATATGGTTGAAGATGGCGTACGCGTACTCAATTGGAGTTGGGGCGTCCATCGTCTAGGCACCATGAGTATTGGCGGTGATGCCGTCATATCCAACGTGCGCTCGCCAGCGGCTTTCAATGGATACGCAACGCTGCTGCAGAGGTTTTTTGCTTGGCTGCAAAAGCACCACCCTGACGTTATCGTCATCAATTCGGCCGGTAACAGTTTTTCCGCTATTGATATTCCAGGCACTCGGCTGCCTTCATCCTTGCATTCCAGTCAATTGTTGGTGGTGGGGGCGCATCAACGTAGCGGCGTCAGCGTTAAGGTCAGTGATGCGGCCTATGCACAGTTGCGTCGTTCGTCCAATGTTGGCCGGCGCGTCGACATTACCGCTGCCGCATGCGCCAGGGTGCCGTTGACCAGCGTGCGTCATGACCCGCCCGGCTTATGCGGAACGTCTTATGCCACCGCTTTGGTGACCGGCGCGGTAGCAGCCATGATATCGGTTAATCCTGTTTTGAAGCCTGAGCAGATTCGGCGACTGTTGCGCCAAAGTGCGTTGCCGTTGGCGCGTCAGCAATGGCCAGGCGTCATTGCCATCGACTTTACGTTGCCACTTCAGCCTGGCGAGCGCTCGGATCAAACTGATCCTGGCATCGGTCAGTTTGCGCGCCTGAATATGTATCAGGCGCTCAAGCTGGCAGTGAAGAGCCGAGACAACCCAAGCGCGGTGCGGGGGCAAGGGGTAACGCTTGAGCCGCGCTGAGGTCACTGGTCCTGGTCTGTGGTCGGCGGCAGCGGTTACCCATCAATAGGGCTCACAGCAACCCCGCTGCGCTCACAGTCACCACCTGACCCTGACCCCCAGATTGCCAATCACCCCGTTCAAGTCATTGTCACTGACGTCACTGCTGTAGTCGGCACTGACAAACAACGCCACTTTAGGGGTAACCCGCGCCACCAGGCCCAAGCCCACTTCTACCGTAGTGGCGTTGTTGCCGGCGTTGATCTTGTCGACGTTTTCCAGGTTGACGCTGTTGGCGTTGGAGAAATCATGCCAGACGTTGGTCCGCAGAAAGGGTTCAATGGGCATGCCGCGCAGGTTGTAGCGCGCAGACAATTTGGCCCCGACCCGACCGGTCCAGTTGGGCTGCTGTTCGAAGGCTTGGCGGGTGTCGGTCTGCGTCTGGCTGCCGGGGAAGTACTGTTGGTTGATCAATTGCGCCTGCGGTTCAATGGTCCAGTTGGCGCCCAGGGCAATGGGGTAGCCACCTTCGACCGATAAGGTCAGGGCATGACCATCGCCATCCAGGCGCTGCCCGTTCTCACTGCGTCCATTGACGTCAAAGCGCGTGCCCATGGCCACCGCATCCACGTGCCAACCCTGTTCGTGGGTCATGCTCCAGTACATGCCAAGGCTTTCACCTTCCAGGCTGACATTGGATTTCTTGTCGCCCACCTGGGGTTTGCGCATGCCATCAAAGCCACTTTGCAGGTTGCTATGACCGACAAAGAAACCCACCCGGTGAATATTGCCGGCGCTGGTTTCTCGAACGAACAGGTCCGGGCTGATTTGCAGGCTCTGGTTGTTCATTTCCAGACGTGCTGGAGCCGGTGCCCCGATTTTTCCCGGGGCTGGAAAGAACGGGGCCCACTGACTGGCGATGCTGTCGATGTCGCGCGGCGCGTTGCGCTCGGCCATGCGCTCGGAAAATGCGCTCAGGGTGCTCAGGCCCAGGCCATGAGCACTGACCGGTGTCAGTGTCAGCCCTGGCACGGTCTGCGCCTGCATTTGCACCAGGGTGTTGAACGGGTCGTTATCCTCCAGGCCCAACGCATGGGTTTCCAACGGGGTTGCCAGTAGCAGCGACGTGGAAACCGCGTAGAAAACATACTCAAAGCCCGTAGGATTCGAAGTTTTTTTCATGGCGGATCTCCTCTGATTGTTACAGCCAAGGTTCTGGCCTGATGTCACGGGCTGTAAGACAAAACCAGAGGGCGACTCAAACCAGCAAAAAAATTCCTGCCGCGCGCTGAAAGGCGCGAGCTAGACGCTCGGAATAGAGATGCGGCATTACTTGTAGCTAAGGAGAGGACAGCGTGGGCGTCAAGAAGGCGTGAAATAACCGTTGTCAAGCTATTGGATGCTTCAATTGGCTGAAAATTAACAATTATTCATATTTCATAGTCGTGTCGGCTCTTTCAGCCCACACGGCTATGCCGAATCATTGCTAAAGCTGCACTTCTACCGCCAGTGGTAGATGATCGGAGAGGTGACTCCAGGGTTTGTTGCCCAGGATTCGCGGTGCATGACTGTTGGCATTGCGCAGGTAGATGCGGTCCAGACGCAATAATGGCAGGCGCGCCGGGTAGGTGCGCGCCAGTAAGCCATGATGACGCTCGAAGGCCTCGTGCAGCCCCCGGTGCAAACCCAGCGTGCGATTGCCATGCAGCTTCCAGTCATTGAAGTCACCCGCGATGATTACCGGGGCGTCGGCAGGGAGCGAGTCGAGTAACCGGCGTAGCAGTTGCAATTGCTTTTGCCGATGACTTTCCAGCAACGACAAGTGCACACAGACGGCGTGAACATGCGGCTGACCGGGCACGTCCAGCACGCAATGGAGCAGGCCACGCCGTTCGGGGCCTGTGATTGACACATCCAGGTTACGGTGTTCGATAATCGGGTATTTGGACAGCAACGCATTGCCATGGTGGCCATTGGGGTACACCGCATTGCGACCGTAGGCGAAGTCGGTCCACATGCTGTCGGCAAGGAACTCGTATTGCGAGGTTTGTGGCCAACCGGCGTAGCGGGCGGCATGGCGGTCGTGGCTGCCAAGCACTTCCTGGAGAAAGACAATGTCAGCTTGAGTGCTGCGCACCGCCTCGCGCAGCTCAGGCAGGATGAAACGGCGATTGAAGGCGGTAAAGCCCTTGTGGGTGTTGACGGTCAGTACCTGCAGGCGCCGGACCGCCGGTGCCTGTTGGGTGGCGCAAAGCAGTGTAGGGTCCGGTTCTACGTTCACGGTTGCTCCTGGTCTACAAGCCTACTGCATGGGACCGGACCTGCGTCCGCTCAGTTCCCGTGTTTCAATTGTCGTCTTCGCGATGCAACTCCAACAGCACCAGCGAGCGCCCCGACAGCTCGAATTGGCTGGCGAATTCATGCCGTTCACCTTTGCGCAACTGGGGCCGATCAGTGTCGATCAGGCAGTTCCAGTATTCACCTTCCGGCACTTGGGGCAGGGTGAACATGAGGGCGTCATGGTGGGCATTGACGATCAGCAGCAGGGTGGCATCGGCCCCCGGGCGCTGGATGCCGCTGACCTGAGCACGGCCATCCATCAGCATGCCCAGGCATCGGCCTTGGCTGTCTTGCCATTGTTCGACGCTCATCTCGCCGCCATCTGGCGCCAGCCAGGTGACATCCTTGACCCCAATCGCCTCATTGTAGTCGCCGACCAGAAAGCGCGAGCGGCGCAGTACCGGATACGCCAGGCGTAATTTGGTCAAGCGTTTGACGAACTTGAGCAGCGCGGCGCCTTCGTCATCGAGTTGCCAGTTGACCCAGCCAATCTCGCTGTCTTGGCAATAGGCATTGTTGTTGCCATGTTGGGTGCGGCTGAATTCGTCACCGGCGACGATCATCGGCGTGCCCTGAGCCAGCAGCAGGGTGGCGAAAAAGTTGCGCATCTGGCGCAGGCGCAGTGCGCTGATCTCGGCATCGTCGGTGGGGCCTTCGACCCCATGGTTCCAGGACAGGTTGTTATTGCTGCCGTCTTCGTTGTTTTCGTCGTTGTCTTCGTTGTGCTTGTCGTTGTACGAGACCAGGTCACGTAGGGTGAAGCCGTCATGGGCGGTGATGAAGTTGACCGAAGCGTAGGGTCGACGGCCGCGGCGATTGAACAGTTCGCCTGAGGCGGTCATGCGCGCGGCAAAGTCGGCCAGCTGGCCTTCATCGCCTTTCCAGAAGGCGCGCACAGTGTCGCGAAAACGGTCGTTCCATTCGGCCCAACCGGGGGCAAAGTTACCCACCTGGTAGCCGCCGGGGCCGCAATCCCAAGGCTCGGCAATCAACTTGACCTGGCTGAGCAACGGGTCCTGGCGGCAGGCCACGAGGAAGCTGTGGCGCTCGTCGAAACCTTCGTGGTAACGGCCAAGGATGGTCGCCAGGTCAAAGCGAAAGCCGTCCACATGCATTTCGCCCGCCCAGTAGCGCAGTGAGTCGGTGACCAGTTGCAGCACGCACGGGTGGCTCAGGTCCAGGGTGTTGCCTGTGCCGGAGTCGTTGATGTAGAAGCGCTTGTCCTCGGGCATCAAGCGGTAGTAGGAGGCATTGTCGATGCCTCGCATGGACAGGGTAGGGCCCAACTCGTTGCCCTCGGCGGTGTGGTTGTAGACTACATCGAGGATCACCTCCAGGCCGGCATCGTGCAGGTGCGCCACCATCTCCTTGAATTCGGCGATTTTGCCGTTGGCCAAATAGCGTGGATGGGGCGCGAAAAAGGCAATGCTGTTGTAGCCCCAGTAATTGTTCAGACCTTTTTGCAGCAGGTGCTGGTCGTTGACGAAGGCATGAATCGGCAGCAGCTCAATGGACGACACCCCCAGCTGTTTGATATGACCAAGCAGTTCGTCACACATCAGGCCGGCGAAGGTGCCGCGGTTATCCTTGGGCACTGCCGGGTGGCACATGCTGATGCCGCGCACGTGGGCTTCGTAGAGGATGGTGCGATCCCAAGGCACGCCGACGCGCTGGTCGCGGCCCCAGGTATAGGCCGGGTCGATGACCTTGCATTTGGGGACGTAGGGGGCGCTGTCACGCTCATCGAAGCTGAGGTCGCCATCAGGGTGGCCAATGGTGTAGCCAAACAGCGCTTCGGACCATTTCAGGCTGCCCACCAGTTGCTTGGCGTAAGGGTCGATCAGCAGTTTGTGGGGGTTGAAGCGGTGGCCATGTTGCGGCTCGTAGGGGCCATGGACGCGGTAGCCGTAGATTTGCCCGGGATGAGCGTCGGGGAGGTAACCGTGAAAAATTTCGTCGGTGTATTCGGGCAATTCGATGCGTTCCAGTTCCACCTCGCCGCTGGCGTCGAACAGGCACAGTTCGACCTTGGTGGCGTGGGCCGAGAACAGGGCGAAGTTGACCCCCAGGCCGTCCCAGGTAGCCCCCAATGGAAACGGCAGGCCTTCGCGGATACGCGAGGGTTCGACGAGGGCGGCGGCTTTTGGCTTGCTCATGGGGCTCCTTGGCGACGTGAGGAATGGTCTGCCCTGTGGGTGCTGGGCGGCAGCCGACACCGCACGGGTTTACCGTTTGCGTAGGGCAGAACCGGCCTCTCGCCGGCAACGCCGGCTCCCACAGGGGTAAGCGGTGACGTGATCACTCAAGTGACCGGTGGTTTTTTTGTCGTTCTCGGCTTTTTCACCGCAGCGGGTTTGCTTGGAGCGATCTCCACAGGCGTTGCCGGCTTGGCCTTGGCCTTGCGTGGAACGGCTTTGGGCGCCAGGGCTTCGGCTTCGGCCAGTTTGCGCGCCATTTCCCAATGCCGGCTTTCCTGGCCTTCGGGTTTGCCCTCAGATTCCCAGATCTGGTAGGCGAATTCGCGAATACGTTTTTCTTCGACACTCATCTCGACGCTCCTTAGGGCTTAGGCATGATCAATCAACAAGTTGACCGGGATCTCCTTGAGTACCGCGCTGAGTAACAGCTCCTTTGAGGCTGTGACTGCGCTACTGGCAAAAAGTCCCGAGCAATTGGCCGGTGACAGGGCAAACGGCAACTGCAGCCGGGTGTCGTCCCAGGCCTGAGCCGGGATCAACGGAATGGGAGTATCAGCAAGCAAGCCACAGGCCAGGCGCGGCACAACCACAATCGCGCGCGCGTTGTCAGCAACACGGGCGAAGGCCAGCACCTGAGCGGCGTGCCTACCTTGCACTTGCAGTGGCAGGTAGCGGCCCTGGCTAAACAGCTCGGGATAGGCTTGACGACGCTCCAGCACCTGGCAAATCAGCGCTTGCTTGATCCTGCCGTTGCGCCATTGCTGCAGCAGCTGCGCCGTGTTGGTGCTGTCGTCCAGGCCGTGGCGGCGTGCGGCATAGTCCACGGCGCGGCGGTTGTCTGGGTCGACCAGGCTAAAGTCCCAGAACTCATTGCCCTGGTACAGGTCGGGCACGCCCGGCACGGTCATGCGCAGCAGGCACTGGGTCAGGCTGTTCAGGGCGCCGGCACAGGCAATGGACTGCGCGGCCTGGGTCAGCGAATGGCGCAGTTGTTGGTTTTGTGGGTCTTGCAGCAGGCCTTGAATGAAGGCCTGGCATGCCTGTTCATAGGCGTCGTTCGTGGCGCTCCAGCTGCTGTGCAGTTTGGCTTCACGCAGGGCCTTGCGCTGCCATTGCTGCACGCGTTCGAGGTAGGTCTGCATCGCCACACAATCATGCTCTTCAAGAGCCAGTGGCCAACTGCCCAACAAGGTTTGGTAGAGCATCCATTCATCACCCGGTGCTGGCGCCACGCCGTCGCTCAGTGCAGTACGCAGCGGTGCGGCCAGTTCACGCCAGTGTTCGACCCGGCTGACGAACCAGCGACTGCGTTCACTCAACACCGCCAGGCGTGCGCGCGTGTCTTCACCACGTTTGTGATCGTGGGTCGCGGTGCACAGCAGGTTACGCGGGAATTGTTGCAGCCGTTGTTCGCATGCCTGGTGGAAGGCCTCGAGCGGTGCACTGAAACGTTCAGCATCAAAACCTACGTCATTGCGTGAGAGCAGCAGGGCGGAGCGGTAGAAGGCGGTGTCTTCAACCGCCTTGGCGGCCGTTGGCGCCGTCAATTGCTGGAAGCGAATGCAGGCATGGCGCAGGTGCTTGCGCGCGCGGCCAGGGGGCAGGCTGCGCCAGGGTTGCCCGCCGAGCCAGTGCTGTAGCGAGTCAAGCACCGGCCAGTCACCTTCGCCCAGACGTTGCCGGGCAGCGTTGTACGCCTGTTGAAAGAACGGTTCATCTTGCTCAGGTCGGCCACCGGCATTGAGGTAGGTGCGATACACCGGATACTGTTCAACCAGTGCCTGCAACGCCCGGCGAATGGCACCGAGGGTCAGGTCGCGGCTCATCAAGTCATCGCGGGCGACTTGCAGCAGGGCGTGGGCCACCGATTCGAAATCACCGGCCAGGCTGGCATTGAGCACTTGCTGGCGGGCCAAGCGTACTTCTTCGGCAAAGGCCGGGCGTTCGCTCAAGCTGCTCCAAGCCTCGGCCAGTATCGCTTCGCCCGCCGGATCGTGTTGCAGCAGGCTGACCTGGTTCATGAACTCATAGCCAGTGGTGCCATCCACACCCCAGTCGCGATGTAGCTGCTCGTCGGCAGCGAGGATCTTCTCGACGTAGATCGGCAGGTGTTCCAGTGCGGCACCCAACGGGCGCTCCGCCAACAAGGCATCGACGCGCCGACGCAGTTTCCGGCAGTAGCCCCGCGGGTCGGCCAGGCCATCAATATGGTCGATGCGCAGGCCGTCGACCAAGCCATGACGGATCAGCGCGAAGATCTTCTGGTGGGTGGCTTCGAACACTTCGTTGCGCTCAACACGTAGGCCCGCCAATTCGTTGATGTCGAAGAAACGCCGCCAATTGATGTCATCGGCCGCCGTACGCCAGCTGGCCAGGCGATAGGCCTGGCGTTCGAGCAGGCTGTGCAGGCGCTGGAAGCCTTCGGCGCTGCGCCCGTCGTAAGCCTGGAGCAAATCGTCGACGGGCAGGCGGTGGGCCAGTGCGACCAGTTCCTGCTGCAGAAGCCGCGCTTTGTCCGCCGCCGGGTTGGCGCTGTGCAAGGCCGCGAAACGCATGCCCAAGGCCTGAACGTCGGTGTCTTCACACAGGCACAGAATCTGCCCGTAGTCCGTCGGGCTGATGGGGAAACGGTGTTCATGGTGCGCAACATAGAAGCTGCCATCGCGGGCCTGAAAGCGCAGTGGCATGTCCCCGGATTGCAGGACCGTCCCGTAGTCGCTGGCGAGAAACGGCAGGAGCAACTGGCCTTCCAGCAAGGGGTCGGTTGAGTGCCACTGGATATCGAAGAAGCTGGCATAACGGCTACGTCGGCCCCAGGTCAGCAGGTCCTGCCACCAGGGGTTATCGCTGCCAACGGCCATATGGTTGGAGACGATGTCAAGGATCAGGCCCATGCCATGCAAGCGCAATGCTGCGACCAGCCTGATCAGTGCGGCTTCGCCGCCCAGGTGCGGGTTGATCTGCGACGGGTCGATGACGTCATAGCCATGCACCGAACCTGGGCGCGCACTGAGCAGTGGCGAGGCGTACAGGTGGCTGATGCCCAGGCGGGCGAAGTAGGGCACCAGGGGCAGGGCATCGTCCAGGGTGAAGCCGGCATGAAACTGCAAGCGCAAGGTGGCGTTCAAGGGCTTCATCGGTCGCGCTCCCAGGCTTGTTCGCGGGCTTGTGCCAGCAGCTCAAGGCGCCTTGCCGCATCGTCATCGTCCAGCAGTGCAGTGGCGGTCAGGCTGAAGCGTCGGCGCCAGTTGGGATGGCTGTCTATGGTGCCCGGCAGGTTGGGCTGTTCGTCGATCCCCAACAGGTCTTCCAGGGGTATCAGCACCAAGGGCGCACGGGTATGCCCGAGGAAACGGACGCAGGCGTCGATTACCTGTTCACTGTCGGTCAGCATGCCGTAGTTGTGTTCAAGGCAGTGCTGCAAGCCTTGACGCTCCTGCTGGCGGCTGTCGTGCCAGTGTCGTTCGGTGTCCGTATCGATCAGCGAGAGGCGCTGGTGGCAGTCGATATCACGGTGCTGCAACCACCCGGCCAAGGGCGGTAGGTCGTGGGTGCTGGTGGTGGCCAGGGCATTGTCCGGCCAATCGAGGATGGGTTTGAAATGTCCGGGCGGATCCTGTTCGAACTGCAATACACGCATGCCCAGCACGGCCCGGTGAGCGAGTGTTTCCCGCAGGCCGTCGGGCACGGTGCCCAGGTCTTCGCCGAGGACGATGGCGCGATGACGTACCGACTCCAGACACAGCAGGCGCAACAAATCGTCCAGCGGGTAGTTCAGGTACGCGCCGTCACTGGCGTGTGCGCCCAGTGGAATCAGCCACAGGCGTTGCAGGCCCATGACGTGATCGATGCGCAAGCCTCCGGCATGGGCGAAATTGGCCCGCAGCATTTCGATGAAGGCGCGGTAGCCGTTGCGACGCAGGCCTTCGGGAGAAAAGGCGCAGATGCCCCAGTTCTGTCCTGCACGGTTCAGGATGTCGGGCGGCGCGCCGACGTTGAGGTCCGAGAGCAATTCATCCTGACGGCACCAGGCCTGACTGCCGGCACCGTCGGCGCCGACGGCCAGGTCAGCGATCAAGCCGATGGCCATGCCGTTGCTGCGGGCGGCGTCTTGAGCACGCTGCAAGCTGCGCTCGATCAACCATTGGCAGAAGGCATGAAACTGGACCTGCTGTGGATGTTGCGCGGTAAAGGCGGCCACCTGCGGGCTGTGCGGGTCGTGCCAGGCGTCAGGCCATTGTCGCCAGTCCTGGCCCAGGCCGCGCGCTTGCGCTTCGCCGAGCAAGGCTTCGAAGCGGCAGTGTTGCTCCAGTGGGTCGCCGGCCTGAGCGCAGTAGCTGTCGAAGTCGGCCCGCAAAGGGTGGTCGCCGTCGACGAAGTCTTCATACAGCACGTGCAGCAATTGGTAGCGTGCGGCCCCTGCCTCGGGCCAATCGATTAGCGCCTGCTGTTCGAGGTGCTGGAGTTTGTCCTCCAGGCCCAAGGTCTCGATCGCCACGCGCACCGCGCGCTCGCCGAGCAACAGGCCAGGGCTTGCGTACAAGCTGTTGAGCCATAAACGGCTGGACGGGGAGTACGGGCTGTAGCGCTGGGGATCATTAGCGAACATCGCGTGTAACGGGCTGATGGCCAGGGCATCGGCGCCACGCTCCGCGGCGCTGCGGGCCAGTTGCTCCAGGGCCAGGCAATCGCCGAAGCCGCCATCACCGTTGCGACGCAGGCTGTAGAGTTGGGCACTGATTCCCCAGCAGCGTGGCGTTGGCGTATCGAGGGCATCGTTGAGGCTGAAGCAGCGTGTCGGGGCCACGGCCAGGGTAAAGTGCTGGTCGCCGATTGCCACCTGGTGGTAGCCGATCGGCAAGCCGGCCGGGAGCGCAGCGTCGGCGTCCAGTTGCAGCTGCTGTAGGGGGCCCTCTTCGTGTTGTACCCGGCAGGGGCTCGCGGCGGGAAAGTAGGCGGACAGATCCAGCGCCTGCTGCTCATCGACCGTGAACAGGGGCGGCAAGTGCCGAGCGTCATGGGCGGTCTTCAGTGCTTGCAGGCTGGCGGCAACCTGTTGGGCATCATCTGCCGGGTGGCCAAGAGCGGCCAATACGCGGCGCAGGTTCGCCTCACTGACGCGTTGCGCCCGGCCGTTGGCGTCCGTCCAGTCCACGGCGATGCCCGCCAGGTCGGCAAGTTGCTGTAGCAGAGGATCAGTCATGGGCACGCTCCAGCGTAGGAGGGGGGTAGCAGGCTGACCACGGTGCACATAGGCGCCAACTGATCGCCGCTTGGCGTTTGGTCTGTGCTACAGAACAGTTGCGTCGAAGGCGGGGGGAGCGTGCACGGCACGGCAGTAGCACCAAGGTTCACATCGATGCGCAGTACGCGCCCGTCACCCAGTTGCCAGCGGGCCGTCAGCGCCTTGTCTGCCAGGGTGCTGGCGCTCAGGGCGCGACAACCAGGCAGGTGCGCGCTGATGTGCTTGTGGCGCAATTGCAACAGCTGGCGGTAGAACGCCTGCCCGTGTTGCTGTCGATCATCGGCGGCGTGTGGACGTGAAGCACAGTAGGTGGCCAGCGCGTTAGGGTCAGGAATCGCGGCCCTTTGGTCGGGGTCGGCGAAGGCTTTGAATCCGGCAAACTCGGCACGTCGACCCTCACGCACGGCATCGGCCAGTTCATCGTGGTGGTCGGTAAAAAACAGAAAGGGCTGCTCGCTGCCCCATTCCTCGCCCATGAACAGCAGCGGGATCATCGGCGACAGCAGCAGCAGTGTGGTGGCCGCCCGCAGCGCCAGCGGTGGGCACAGCTGGGTAAGGCGTTCGCCCAGGGCACGGTTGCCAACCTGGTCATGGTTCTGCAGGAACAGCACGAAGGCGCTGGGCGGCAAGTGCGCACTGGGGGTCCCCCGAAGGCGACCGTGCCGATCAGGTTCGCCCTGGAAGACAAACCCCTGACTCAGGCAACGGGCCAGTTTGTCGATTGCCCTTGGCTGGAAGTCGGCGTAGTAGCCTTCTTCTTCATCCGTGAGCAGCACATGCAGGGCGTTGTGGCCATCGTCATTCCATTGCCCGTCAAATTCACCCGCCAGCAGGTCGGCCTGGTTGTGCTCGTTTTCCAGCACCAGCCACACCTGACGCCCCGGGGCGACCGACTGGCGCACGCGCCGGCCGAGTTCAGTGAGGAAATCCGGATCATCGATGGCATGCACGGCATCCAGGCGCAGGCCGTCGACACGATAGTCGTGTAGCCACATCAGGGCATTTTCAATAAAGAAGTCGCGCACCTGGTGGCGGCGAAAGTCGATGGCGGCACCCCAGGGGGTAGGCTGGTGCTGGCGGAAAAAACCGCTGGCATACTGGCCCAGGTAGTTGCCGTCCGGGCCGAAGTGGTTGTAGACCACATCCACCAGCACCATCAGGCCATGGCCATGGGCCTGATCGATCAGTTGGCGCAGTTGTTCCGGTGTGCCATAGCTGTGCTGTGGGGCAAAAGGCATGACGCCGTCGTAGCCCCAGTTGCGTTCGCCGGGGCATTGCCCCAAGGGCATCAACTCGATGGCCGTCACTCCCAGTGCCGCCAGGCGTGGTAGCTGCGATATCAGCGGGGCAAAGCCCCCCATCAGGCCCACGTGCAACTCGTAGATGACTGCTTCATGCCACGGGCGGCCTTGCCAGTGGCTGTGCTCCCAGTTAAATGCCGCAGGGTCGACGATCTGGCTGGGGCCCTGCACACCTTCGGGCTGAAACCGTGAGGCCGGGTCGGCGACCTCAAGGTGGCCGTCGATGCAGTAGCGGTATCGGCTGCCGGCGACAGCGGCCAGCGTGGCGCTGAACCAGCCGCCACCATCCGGCGGCAATGCAAAGCGCTGCCCGGATTCAAACAGCACTTCGACACGGTGGGCATCAGGTGCCCACAGCGCGAAGCGAACGGTGTTGCTATCGAGCATCACGGCCCCGTGGGTCGCGAGTTGATCTGACCTCAAGGGCATACCTGACACCTCAACCTCAGCGGGCCATTACCTGGGAACGCTCGACCAGCTCCTCGTAAAGTCGTGCATAAGGTTCCACCGCCTGGCACCAGTTGAACGGTTGGGTCATGGCCAGGCAACGCATGGCGTTGAGCAGGTTTTTTTTGCCATAGACGTAGAACGCCCGGCTCAGGGCTTCGCGGTAGCTGTCGACGTTGGACTCGTCGAACAGGAACCCGGTAACGCCGTTGTCGATGGTGTCTGCCAGCCCGCCAGTGTTACGCGCCACCGGCAGCGAGCCGAAGCGCTGCGCATACATCTGACTCAGGCCGCAGGGCTCGTAGCGTGAAGGCATCAGCAAAAAATCGCTGCCGGCGAACATGCGCCTGGCATCGGTTTCATTGAAGCCGATGCGTACGCCGACCTGCCCTGGGTGGCGCAGCGCCAGTTCACGCATGGCGTGCTCTTCTTCCGGTTCACCACGGCCAATGATTGCGATCTGCCCGCCCTGGCTGACGATGTAGTCGGCGACGCCCAAAGTCAGGTCCAGGCCCTTCTGATAAACCAGGCGTGAAACCACGGCAAACAATGGCCCGCTGGAGGGCTCAAGTTGGAACAGTTCGCGGACCTGGCGGCTATTGGCCGCTTTGCCTTCCCAGTCATTGAGGCTGAAGGGGTGGGCCAGGTGCGGGTCGCTGGCCGAGTCCCAGCTTTCGTCAATGCCGTTGGGGATGCCGCTGAGCAAGCCTTGTTGGGCTTTGCTGCCGAGAAAGCCATCCAGGCCGCAACCAAACGCCGGTGTGGTGATTTCCCGGGCGTAAGTAGCGCTGACCGTGGTGATATGACTGGAATAGGCCAGGCCCGCTTTGAGGAACGACAGCTTGCCGTAAAACTCCATGCCTTCTTGTTGCAGGGCATGCGCGGGAATGGCCAACTCCGGGCAGCAGGCGCGACTGACGACGCCCTGATAGGCCAGGTTGTGAATGGTGAACAAGGTGGGCGTTTTCAGGCCACGCCAATGCATGTAAGCAGGGGCCAACCCTGCTGGCCAGTCGTGGGCATGGACCAGGTCAGGTTTCCAGTGAACCATGCCTTCACCCGCGGCGATCTCGGCGGCGGCCAGGCCCAGGCGGGCAAAACGAATGTGGTTGTCCGGCCAGTCGCGGCCGTTGTTGGCGCCATAGGGCGTGCCTTCGCGCTGGTACAGTTCTGGGCAGATCAGTACATAAATGACCAGGCCGTCGGCCAGGTCCATGCGCCCAATCTTGCAAGGCGGCAGGGCGGCATGGCCGCCCAGTTCACCGACCAGGTGAATGGGGTTTTCGCTCTCCAGCACTTGCGGGTAACCAGGAATCAACACGCGTACGTCGTGCAGATGCCGCATCGCCCGCGGCAGGGCGGCGGAAACGTCACCCAGACCGCCGGTCTTGACCAGGTCAGCAATTTCCGACGTGACGAACAAGACTCTGCGCTTGTGTGGATTGTGCCGCGAATCGGTACCAGGTGCCTTGGCTGTCGTACTGAAGTCCGTGGCCAGCGGCACACGGTTGTCCGGGGTGAAATGCTCTACATGAGGTTCGACAGCGGCACTGATCATACTTCTCTCCGTCCCTATGTTGCGGGTGTGGCCACCCATTTTGTTTTGTGTCTTAACGGCATCTCTCTGTGGATGAAACTGCATAGCAATCCATGCGCCGAAATCCTGCGCGCAAGCGCTACGCACATCGGCGTTCCGACCGACGGCGTGGTAACTGATTGGGGTGAGTAGGCCGCGCCTGGGTAGCCAGAAGCGTGGGCCTCCTTACTTGCTGACCTACTGCGATTTCAGAAAGTTCGACTTTTTTTAGTCGTGTTTTCCAGACAATCTCGTGGCCGAATACTGAGTGTAGGAGAGATACGAAAGAAGTGTGACCCGTCGGTCACTTTAGTTGCGCGCTGCACAATAACGGTGCAGTCACCGTTCGATGAGGTCGAGGAGATCGCGCGTCAGCAGGGCTGCTGACGCGGGGGGTGAGAGGGTGAATCCCGGCTCAAGCGGGAGTAGCTGAAGTACCCGCCTGGGCTTGCTGCAATTGCAGGCTCAGCTTCGCCACCTGCTGCTGGAGCTGGTCGCGTTCTTCGCGCAAGCGGCGCAGTTCATCCCGGTGAACCGTCACGTAGAGGGTCTGGGGCGGCATTTTCGGTAGAAGGGTTGCCATTGCACACCTCGTGAAGGGCTGGTCGTCGTTACAAGCGTAGCTGCTCAATCGGGCGGGGATTCTGAATTCTTTTTTCTGTCATGGGAACTTTTTTGTTTCTCGCTGTCTTGCCGTTCGTCGATGAACCAAGGCTGCGCAGGCTGGACTAACCTTGAAGGCTTGAACGCTTAGTTTTCATTTCAAGGGGAGCATCGGCACATGCAACTGGGAATCGTCGGGCTGGGCCGCATGGGCGGCAATATCGCAAGGCGCTTAATGCGCGACGGCCACCGTACGGTGGTCCATGACCGTGAGCGCCAGGCCGTGGAAACCCTGGTGGCTGAAGGCGCGCAAGGCGCCCATGACCTAGGAGCGCTGGTCGGCAAGCTGGAAAAGCCCCGGGCAGTCTGGGTGATGTTGCCGGCCGGCGAGCCCACCGAGCAGACCATCGCACACCTGGCCGACCTGCTCGACGCTGACGATGTGATCATCGACGGCGGCAACACCTTCTATAAAGATGATGTGCGCCGCGCCGCCGATCTGGGCAAGCGTCAGCTGCACTATATCGACGTGGGCACTTCCGGCGGCGTCTGGGGCCTGGAGCGCGGTTACTGCATGATGATCGGCGGCGAAAAAGCCGTGGTTGATCGTCTCGACCCCTTGTTCGCAAGTCTCGCCCCCGGCGTTGGTGTTATCCCGCGTACCCGAGGGCGTCAGGGTGCGCCCGAGCGTGCCGAACAAGGTTATATCCATGCCGGGCCGGCGGGTGCAGGGCATTATGTGAAGATGATTCACAACGGCATCGAGTACGGCCTGATGCAGGCGTATGCCGAAGGCTTCGACATCCTCAAGAGCAAGGGCAGTGATGCCTTGCCGGTGGAGCAGCGCTTCGATCTCAACCTGGCTGAAATCGCTGAAGTCTGGCGACGCGGCAGTGTGGTCACCTCCTGGTTGCTGGACCTGACCGCCGATGCCCTGGTGGCTGATCCGCAGCTCAAGGAGTACAGCGGTTCAGTGGCCGACAGTGGCGAAGGGCGTTGGACCATTGACGCTGCGGTGGAACAGGCAGTGCCGGTGCCGGTGCTGTCCAGTGCATTGTTCGCGCGCTTTCGTTCACGCCAGCAGCAAGGCACTTACGCTGACCGGATGCTCTCGGCCATGCGCTTCGGTTTTGGTGGTCATGTAGAGAAGAAAGCCGAATGAGCGATACACAGATCGAAGCCGCACCACCCTGCACCCTGTTTCTGTTTGGCGCCAATGGCGATCTGGTCAAGCGCCTGTTGATGCCAGCCCTGTACAACCTCAGCCGCGATGGGCTGCTGGATAAAAACCTGCGCATCGTTGGCGTGGACCATAACAGCGCCACCGACGCCGAGTTTGCTGATCGCCTGGAAGCGTTCATGCACGAGCGCGACAAGGGTAGGGAAGGCACCGAAAAATGCCTCGACGAAAAGCTCTGGAGTCGACTGGCCAAGCGCATCAGTTACCTGACCGGCGACTTTCTCGATGACGCCACCTACCAGGCTATTGCCCGGCGCATCGAAAAGAACCCCAGCAGCAATGCGGTGTTCTACCTGGCCACCTCACCGCGTTTTTTCAGCGAAGTGGTACAGCGCCTGGGCGCTGCCGGATTACTGGATGAAAGCACCGGCTTTCGCCGCGTGGTAGTGGAAAAACCCTTTGGCTCGGACCTGGCCAGCGCCGAGGCGCTCAATGCCTGCCTGCTCAAAGTCATGAACGAAAAACAGATCTATCGTATCGACCATTACCTGGGCAAGGAGACGGTGCAGAACATCCTGGTCAGCCGTTTTTCCAACGGCCTGTTCGAAGCCTTCTGGAACAACCATTACATCGATCATGTACAGATCACCGCCGCTGAAACGGTCGGCGTGGAGAGTCGCGGCGCGTTTTATGACCACACCGGTGCCTTGCGCGACATGGTGCCCAACCACCTGTTCCAGCTCCTGGCGATGGTCGCCATGGAGCCGCCAGCGGCCTTCGGCGCCGATGCCGTGCGCAGTGAAAAGGCCAAGGTAATCGGTGCCATCCGACCCTGGTCGAAGACCATGGCCCTGAAGAACTCCGTACGCGGGCAGTACACCGCTGGCAAGCTGGGCCGCAAGAAATTGCCCGGGTACCGGCAAGAGCCACGGGTGGATCCGGCCAGCCAGACCGAGACCTATGTGGCCCTGAAGGTAATGATCGACAATTGGCGTTGGGTGGGCGTGCCGTTCTACCTGCGTACCGGCAAGCGCATGAGCGTACGTGACACCGAAATCGCCATCTGCTTCAAGCCGGCGCCCTATGCGCAGTTTCGTGACACCGAGGTCGAAAAGCTCAAACCCAACTACCTGAAGATTCAGATCCAGCCTAACGAAGGGATGTGGTTCGACCTGCAAGCCAAACGTCCGGGGCCGGCGCTGGCCATGGAGAACGTCGAGCTGGGGTTCGCCTACAAAGACTTCTTCAAGATGCAGCCGTCCACCGGCTACGAGACCTTGATCTACGACTGCCTGACCGGTGACCAGACCCTGTTCCAGCGTGCCGACAATATCGAGAACGGCTGGCGTGCAGTGCAACCGTTTCTCGATGCCTGGAAAGAGGCCGGGGAGGTACAGCCCTATGCCGCCGGTGAAGACGGCCCAGCCGCCGCCGACGAGTTGCTGGCGCGTGACCGGCGGGTGTGGCACAGCATTGGCTGAACACACATGAGGAGGGCGGATGCCTGGCTTGATCGAAGGCTACGCACTGATCGGTAACGGCCGCAGCACGCATTAAGATCAACCGGGGCTTGATAGATAGAAAGGCGTGAACTTTAGTGAAGGATAGGTGGAGTAGCTAATTGCCATGGCTCAGCCACTGTTTGCCCTGAAACACTTGGCGTTGTCGATGCGAAGTTTAAGCCTTACTTCACTGTGTTGGTTGACGTAGTACACAGGTTTCAGATCAGCACCCCATGATTTGCCTCGCGCAGAGGGAATGATTGTGAAACCGACCGACGCCCCTCCACTGATCAAATTACCCCTCTCACAACACGCTGATGGTGGGCCCATCGCAGCTCCGTCGCGTGGCGCGCGAGCAAGTCGAAGCGCCAGTGGCGGGGCGTTCACTACCCTGGAGAACGTACGCGTTCTGCACACCTGGCAATTGGCGCGCGCCGCCCGAGCCGGTGACGCCCCTCGCAGCGAAACCTTGCACGACCCTCGTGCGTTGCTGGCGCTGGAGGCTAGCGATGGCTCGACGGTGTTCATTCGAACCGATGCCCTGGTCGAACAATTGCGCCGCACCCGGCCGGATGTTGTCGATAGCGATGGCGCGATTGATTTGGCCCGCTTCACCGATATCCAAGGCAAGAACCGTGGCGCAGCGGATTGGATCTGGCGGCAGGTCAGGCAACTGGTACTCGACGATGACGCCATCACGGAGGTGGCCAAGTCATTGATCACCGATAAAGTCGGTGGTGTGGCCGTCGACTGGGCAGCGCTCAAGGGCGCCACGGCGCTGATGACGGCCATCGAAGGCCAACTGGCCGGTCCTCCTGGGCTGTATCGCTGGAACGGCGGGGCATTAACTTCGCAGGACATGATTGCCAACGAGAAAGCGCTGCAGGCGGATAAGCCGATTTTGTTGTTCATTCACGGGACTGGCTCGCATACCCTTGGCAGCTTCGGTGAATTGCCCAGCACTGCAGCCTGGAAGGACCTGCAACTGAAGTTCGCCAACCAGATTGTCGGCCTTGAACATCGTACGTTCTCGCAAAGCCCAATCGACAACGCGCTGCAAGCTGTCCTGCAACTGCCAGACAAGGCTCAGTTGCAGATAATCAGCCATTCGCGCGGTGGCTTGGTTGCCGATTTACTGTGCATGGATCCCAATGCCCCGCACTTGCCGGAGTGGATCAAGCGCTATCGTCGTGAGCCCAGACCCGATGAAGTCGAGCGGGAAAAACACGACCCGACGTTGGCCGAGCAGCGCTTGGCCTTTGCTGAGACAGAACAGGCCAAACTCCACCACCTTGTGAGCCTGCTCAAGGCCAAGCAAATCAACGTCACCCATTATGTACGCGTCGCAGCCCCCGCTCGTGGTACGGCGTTGCTGTCTGACAACCTCGATGTGTTTCTTTCCTGCCTGCTGAACCTGGTGCGCAAGTTTGCTACCTGGGGTATTGGTGCAGCCGTCGGCGCTGTTGCTACGCCAGTGGCTGGAGGGCTGGCCGGTCAGGCTGCTGCCCGCAGCCTGAAACTGCTCGAACGCGTGGTCTTGGAAATCGCCGATAAACGCCTGCAACCGCAAGTGGTACCTGGCATCGAGGCCATGTTGCCCGAGGCCCCGATGGCGATGTTGCTGGCACGGGCTGTGCCACTGGCGAAGCTGAAGATGGCCATTGTGGCCGGTGATACCGACGACTCGGCCAGCGGGATTCTGGAACGCGTGGGTTACATGTTCGTCAACTGGGCGCTATTCGATCGAGCCCGTAATGATCTGGTAGTCAACACCGACTCCATGTACGGCGGACTGTTCGATCATGTTCAAGAGGCCCATGCCATGGCGGTTGAAGGGCCGCAGGTCAACCACTTCCATTATTTTCGCGATGCGGTCAGTTACCGTAATCGGCCGCTGCCCAGTAGCCTGAGCGACTGGCTGTTGGACAGAGGTCAGTCGGCCGTTGCGCGAGACGAGCAACGTTCCGCTGACGAAGTCATATTGGTCAAGAGCCTGCAAGTGACCGAAACGGTGGTGTACATAGTGCCCGGCATCATGGGCAGCAGCTTGCAAGTGGGGGCTGATACGGTCTGGCTTGATCCCCTCCACCTTGCGCTCAAAGGGTTGGGCGGTATTGCCTTCGACGCGCCGAACGTAGAAAGCCATGCGCTGATCGAGCTGGCCTACAAGGATTTGCACGACTATCTCAGTGCCACCCATTCTGACGTCATCGACTATGACTACGACTGGCGACAGCCATTGCAGCAACTTGGCCGCGAACTCGCCTTGGCGTTGCGCGAGCAACTTGCCCAGCAGCCGAAAAAGAGCATTCGTTTATTGGCCCACAGCATGGGTGGGCTGGTCGTTCGCGCAGCCTTCGCGCAAGACACCACGTTATGGGCGGATCTGGTAACCCATGCCGATGGGCTGGTGGTGATGCTGGGGACTCCGAATCATGGCGCCTACTCCATGGTTGAGACCCTGCTCGGTCAGTCTGACACCATTCGTATGCTGGCCCGGGTCGACGTGAATAACAAATTGCCGACGATTCTGCAGATTGTTGCGGCATTCCCGGGCGCCTTGCATTTGTTGCCTGCCCCCGGATTCGAGGACGTCGGCGGGAATAGCCCGGTGGATTTCTTCGCGGCGGCCAGTTGGAGCCAATTGGCCCTGAAGAATAATGACTTCTGGTTCGGCGACGAACTGGGCGCACGTCCTGGCGCTACCGTACTGACGCAGGTGAAGGCGTACTGGCGAGCACTTGCAGACAATCAATGGATCGATTTCGCGCCAGAGCGGGTCAGCTATATCTATGGTCAAGGTAAGAATACGCCCTGTGGGCTGGATATCAGCGGCGAGCAGCTGATGCTGAGGGGCACTGCGCAGGGCGACGGCACCGTGACCTGGCGCTCCGGTCAACTGGCCAACTTGCCAGACAACCGCTATTGGTACATGCCGGTGAAGCACGGCGAGCTTGCGTCGAGCAAAGACTATTTTTCCGAGATTGAATGCTTGTTGCTCAAACGCACACCCAAGCGTCTGCAGCGCCTGCCCACGAGTCGCGCAGGCGAGCGCTCCAGCGTTTTGGTGAGTTTTCGTGGTGGGCCGGTGGCCTATCCGACCGATGCCCAATTGTTCGGACAGGTGCTTGGCAGCGCCAACCGCCTGGAGCCCAAGCCTGAGCTGACAACACTGCAAATCAATGTCCTGGCAATGAACCTGAGCTGCATCCAGGTACCGCTTATCTGCGGTCACTACCGGAGTGATTCGATTTCCGGCGCCGAAGCCACCATCGATCAGACGTTGGTAAACGGCGCGCTGTCCCAGCGCCAGCGTCTGGGCTTGCACTCCGGCGAGCTGGGTAACGCCACGGTGGTGCTGGTGCCTCGTACGGCCGAGGAGGTACACCGTGAAACAGGGCGTGGTGCGCTGATTGTAGGCCTCGGCGAAATGAGCGAACTGACCGCTGAAGTCGTGACCCAGGCGGTGCGCAGCGGTGTGTTGCGTTACCTACTGAACGCCGTGGACCAATACGCACAGGCAAAGCGCCTGGACGACCCCAGCAAGCCCGACGCCCCGTTGCATCTGCATATCGCCAGTTTGCTTCTGGGTACCAACTCCAGTGCCCAATTGACGGTTGATGAGTCGATCCGTGCCATCACCCTGGGGGTGTTGCAGGCAAATCGCCAATATGCCGCCGTTTGTACGGGCGCCACAGGGCGTGCTGCATCGGTGACTCGACTGGATATTGTCGAGATGTTTGTTGATGCGGCAATCTGCGCCGGCTACGCGGTGGCGACTCTCGATCACGAACTGTCGGGCGAGCTTTCACGGCTGAACAGCCAACTGGAGCTGGCTCAGGCCGTGCAGTTCGGTGAAGGCGCCAGACCGCGCTTGAGCGTAACGTCGCCAAGTGATTACTGGCCGCGGTTGCAGGTCAGTAATGCTGACGGGGGGAGAGGTAGCAGCGATCCTGAAACTAGCAACGACAGTGGCAGCAAGCCCGCGCAACGTTTCAATTACCTGTACATGGGGCAGCGTGCCAGGGTCGAGGCGCTGGTCGATCAACGTCAGCCTGGGTTGTTGGAGAAAATGGTCGACAGTGCCCTGCGCGGGCAGAACAGCACCCGCTACGATTCCTCGGCGTTTTTCGGCAACAGTCTGTTCCAGTTGATGCTCCCGCTCGGCTTCAAAAGCGCGGTGCGCAAATCGGACAATCTGATCCTGGTGCTGGATGACAGCAGCGCCAATCTGCCGTGGGAGATGCTTGAGAGCGATGGTGTTCCGTTGATTAAACGCACTCGCCTGGTGCGTCAGTTCATTACCCAGCGGTACCGGCGCGAAGTGGTGCGCACCGACATCATGAATGCCTGTGTGATTGGCAACCCCTCTACGCGAGGCTACTTCACGCAGTTCGGGATAAAGGGGCAGCAGCACTCATCGGATTGGCTGGCGGACCTGCCTGGCGCCCAACGCGAAAGTGAGGCGGTCGGCCGCGTGCTCGACGGTGCCGGGTACGCCACCTGGAGCCTGTTCAGCGATGCCAGTGCCGTTGAAGTATTTGACCAATTGTTCGCCAGGCCTTACCGGGTGCTGGTGATCTGTGCCCATGGTGTGTACCAGAGTAAAGACAGCAACGGGCAGTCGCGTAGCGGCGTGGTGCTGTCTGATGGTTTGCTGCTGACGGCCGCTGAAATTGATCGGATGGAGATCGTGCCGGATTTGGTGTTCTTGAGCTGTTGCCACCTTGGCAAGGTGTCGGGCTTTGAGCCAGGCGGCAACCGCCTGGCAGCCGGTTTGGCGCAAGAGCTGATCAACATGGGCGTGCGGTGTGTCGTGGCCGCAGGCTGGGAGGTCGAGGACAATGCGGCCTGTTGTTTCTCTGAAAGCTTCTTCAGTCGCCTGGCCATTCACGGCGACCCTTTTGCCGAAGCCATTGCCTGCGCGCGCCTGGAGACCCTGGAGCAATACCCCAGCTGTAACACCTGGGGGGCTTACCAGGCTTATGGTGATCCGTTATTCCAACTGCGGCTGTTACCTTCAGGTGATGGAAATAGTAGCTGTCTGCGCGGCTCTCCGGAATTGCTCGACTGGCTTGAGGAACTGCGGCTGATGGCGGCAAACCCGAATCCCTCAACAGCCAGAGGCGGTTTTGAGCAATTAAGGGACCACGTCGATAAAAGGCTGAAGGCATTGCCGGAAAACTGGATCAATCAAGCCGAGGTCCAATATGGCTTAGGGCTGTTGTACAGCGAGTGGAGTGAAGCCCAAGCGTTGGCCCGTGCCCGCGAGGCATTGCTGCGGGCCGTAGCCTGCTTCAATGGTCGAGGGTGCGTACCGATGACCGCGGTGGAAAAACTGATCGATGTGGAGGTGCGTCAGGCCTACCTGGTGGCGGTCCCTGCCGCCAGTGCCGCCCGTGCGAATTTCAAAAAAGCCAATCAGCTGATTGAGGCAGCCATAACCCGCGCGAATCACTTGAGCGATGCCTGTGAAGCAAGCCCTGGAGGGGTGTTGGCCCGTCGCCAGGTCATGCGTGGTCGAGCCCTCAAGCGAAAAGCGCATATCACGCTGCTGTACAGCGCCACGCAAGTGAAATCCAAGGTGCTCGATAAGCGCATACAAAAGCATCTTGATGACGCCAGACTGGCCTATGCCGTGGGGCAAGGTACAACGGCAGCGGACTGGAACCCCTATGCCATGCTCAATCGCATTCAGCTGGAAGTGATGTGTCAGTCAGGTCAGCAATCGATCAGCGATCTGGATCGCTGCGAAGCGGAGGCGCAGGCCCGCTACAAACGGTCGTTTGGCGTATTCGATGCGGTCATGAAAGCCGATGTGTTGCTGACCCGTTGGCTGATCGTGGTCACAGGAGGGACTACAGGGACGAGGCTCTACACGGAGAGGGAGCTCAATGACAGCTACGACGATGCGCTGGCCGGCCAGCGCATTTCGGCACGCCAGTTCGACTCGGTCGTGCGCCAGCTGCAGATGATCGCAAGCTGGCTGACCTGGACTGGCAGAATCATTGAGGCCAATGTGCCGGAGAACATCGCCCGAGTGCTACTGAGACGACGAGGATGACGACTAGACCTTGAACGTCGCCATCAGCCCCTGTTGATGATTGGCCAGACGGTTCAGTGCCTGGCTGATCTGCGCCGACTCTTGCGCCTGCCCGGACAGCGATTCGGTCACATCGCGAATGCTGGCGACGTTGCGATTCACCTCTTCTGCCACCGCACTTTGCTCTTCAGCGGCTGAAGCGATCTGCAGGTTCATGTCGGTGATCACCGCCACCGCATCGCCAATCCGCTGCAAGGCCGGCACTGCCTGCTCGGCCTGGGCGACACTGCCCTGCGCCTGGCGGTGGCTGCTGTGCATCGAGCCCACCACCTCGCGCGTACCGTGTTGCAAGCCTTCAATGACCACGCGGATCTCATCGACCGAGTCTTGAGTGCGTTTGGCCAGGTTACGCACTTCATCGGCGACCACGGCAAAACCGCGACCGGCCTCGCCGGCACGCGCCGCTTCAATGGCGGCGTTCAAGGCCAGCAGGTTGGTCTGCTCAGCGATCGAGCGAATCACTTCAAGCACCGAGCCGATCTGTTCGCTACGGTTGGCCAGCTGTTGCACTTCTTCCATGCCCGCGGTCATTTCACAAGCCAGTTGCTCAATGGCACGGGTGGTGGTGCGGATCAGTTCCAGGCCTTCGCGAGTGGCCACGTCTGCACCGCGAGCAGCCTCGGCCGCCTGCGCGGCATTGCGCGCGACATCCTGGGCAGTGGCGCTCATTTCTTGCGAGGCCGTGGCCACCTGGTCGACTTCGCGGTACTGCTGTTGCATGCCCGCGCTGGTCTGGCTGGCGATGGCTGCCGACTGGTCGGCGGTGCCACGGGCATCCTGGACCGAGGCTTTGACGTCGGCAATCACCGGTTGCAGCTTGTCGAGGAAGCGGTTGAACCAGCCCGTCAGCTCACCCAGTTCATCTTCGCGCGAGTAGTCCAGGCGGCGGGTCAGGTCGCCTTCACCGCTGGCGATGTCTTTGAGCATCGCAGCGACCTTGAGGATCGGTCGGGTCACGCCACGGGCAGTCATCCAGATCACCAGCAGGCCCAGTACCGCAGCGCCCAGCGCCATGAGCAGGCTGGTCAAGTTGGCGCTGTTGTTGTGGGCATCCAGGCGTGCATTGAGTTCGACAGCCGGGGCTTGCAAGACCTGCTCGGGCACTTCCAGCAACACGCTCCACGGCCGTGCGCCGGGCACCGGGGCGAACGACTGACTGACCTGCAGCATGCCGTTGTCATTGAACTCCGCCGCCTTGCCGGCCCGCATCTGGGCACTCAAGGCGGTGCCTTGCGCACCGAAAACCGCTTCGATTGTCTTGCTCAGCTGGCTACCGTCACGGCTGTGCCCGGCCAGCAGGCCAGCGGGGCTGACGATGCTGACCTGGCCGTTGCCGTCAAACAGTTCCTGACGTCCCTCGAGGCTCAGTTGCTGCAGGTTGTCGAGGCTGATGTCCAGGCCCATGACGCCAATCACCTTGCCGTCCTGTTTGAGCGGGATGGCGATGCTGGTCATCAGCGGCGTACGGTCGCCGACGGTGTCGAAGTAGGGATCGATCACGCAGGTTTCACCGGTCTCCAACGGGCAGGTCAGCCAACGGTTGTAGGCAAAGCCGTTAGCGCCGGGGCTGGTGTCGGCGAGCATCGATTCGGGCATCGCCTCTGAATCAAGTTGACCCGGTTGCGGTTGCGACCAGTACAAGGAAAAACGCCCGGTTTCGTTGCTGCCCACGTCCGTGTGATCGACGAATGCGCTGTCCTTGCCATCGAGCGCGTCGGGCAGGAACACCACGTACAGGCCCAGCAACTCAGGGTTATCACCCAGTGCCGTTTTCGCCTGCGCGGTCAGTGTCTGGCGCAGGTTGTCGGCACCTTGGGCCTTGAGCACTGTCATCAGGTGGGCAATGCCGTTGCCATACAAGTAGGCATCCTTGAAATAGCGCTGGATGCGCACGGCCTGCAACTGGGCATAGGTGTGCAAGCGCAGGCGGGCATTTTGGTCGAGCATTTGCGTGTTAGCGCTGTTGACCAGCGCGGCACTGCGGCTGGACTGAAACAGCGCGGCCCCCATTAGCAGCACCACGATGGCCAGCAGGCAGAGGCCGGCCAGCAGGGTGATCTTCCATTGAATGAGGAGGCGGCGCAGCAACATGGGGACGTCCTTATTGTTGGAGGTATTGAACGCAAAAGCCCGTCATGATCGACGGGCTGTTTCGCTTTGAAGCACTACTCGGCAATGAAGCTCGGTGGCGCAACCTTGAAGGCTTTGGTCAGATACGCCAGATATAACACACCCAGCGCGGCCCACACGCCGCCGAACAGCAGCGAGTGTTCATCGAGGTCCAGCCACAGAATGGCGATGATGCAAAAGCCGAGGGTGGGCACCACCAGGTACTTGATCTTGTCCACCAGGGTCTTGCTCCGGCCTTCACGCAGGTAGCAGTGCACGATCACCGAGAGGTTCACAAAGCTGAACGCGACCAAGGCGCCGAAGTTGATCACCGAGGTGGCGGTTACCAGGTCGAAGAAGATCGCCGACAGCGAAATGAAACCGACGATGACGATGTTGATCGCTGGGGTTTTCCACTTGCCATGCAGGCGGCCGAAGTAGCGGCGCGGGATGACATTATCGCGGCCCATCACGTACAGCAGGCGCGAGACACTGGCTTGCGAAGCCAGGCCCGAGGCCAGGGTGTTGATGAAGGTGCAGCAGATAAAGATCGATTGGAACAGCTTGCCACCGACATACAGAGCAATTTCCGGCAGGGCGGCTTCGTGATCCTGGAAGCGGTCCATGGTCGGGAAAAACGACTGGATGTAGAACGACACGATGATGAACACCAGGCCGCCGATCAGCGCGATGAGGAAGATCGCCCGCGGGATGACCTTCTCGGCATTCTCGGTTTCCTCCGACAGAGTGGTGACCGCGTCGAAGCCCAGGAACGAGAAGCACAGAATGGTGGCGCCAGCGACCAGGGCGTTGAAGTGGGTGTCTGCACCGGCAAACGGCAGCAGGCTCCAGGTCGTGCCCAAGCCTTCGCCGCTGTGCAGGCCGCGTACGGTCAGGTAGATGAACACGCCGATAATAACCGCCTGGATGGCCACGAACAGGGTGTTGAAGTTGGCCACCAGGTTGATGCTACGGATGTTGATCAGGCTCATGATCGTCACGAAGCCGACCACCCAGGCCCAGGCCGGTACTTCCGGGAACATCACCGAGAGGTAGAGTTTGGCCAGCAGGGCGTTGACCATCGGCAGCAGCAGGTAGTCGAGCAGTGACGACCAGCCGACCAGAAAGCCGACATGCGGGTTGATCGCCCGACGGGTGTAGGTGTAAGCCGAGCCGGACTCGGGGAAACGACGGACCAGTACGCCGTAGCTCACGGCGGTAAAGAGGATGCCAAGCAGGGCCAGCACATAGGCGCTGGGCACGTGCCCGTCGGTGATCCCGGAGACGATGCCAAAGGTGTCGAACACGGTCATCGGCGCGATGTAGGCCAGGCCGATGATCACCACTTGCCAGAGTTTCAGGGTCTTTTTGAAGTGTGCGTCGGGTACTGCGGCGTGGTTAGCGGACATGCTGGCTGCGCTCCTGGCGTCCGAAGGAGCGGGGTGTAGCGGTGAGAACGGGTCCTTTGTTCTGCTGGTAGGGTGCGCGTGAAGAGACTGACATCATGGATGGCACTTGCCCGTATTTTGTTTGGAATTATTTTTCTTTGCAGAGGTGAGGCCGTGGAAAAATAAGAAGGCGCCTGAGGTGTGTCAATTAAATTCTGACAAATTGTTTCAGCGGTGTTTCAAGCGTTTTCAGTTAGACGGCTCTATTTCGCAGCTTCTGGTCGATATGTGTGTTTTGGTCGATGTCTAATAAAATCGACGTCGTGTCCGTTATCGATGACCGGTAGTCGATTTTTATCGATAAACACTTCTGTAGAAGCTCAATCTTCAGTGGTGGCAATATGCCTTTAGTGTCGTTAGGATCGACACATTTGAGCAGCGCTCCCCTACAAGGATTTTTCATGGCCAGCGTCAACATCTACCTGCGTGAGCAGCTCGCAGCCGTCTCCGCCAAGAACATCGCGATCGCGCCGGGCATCGACGACAAGAAACTCAACAACGCCGTCAAGGCGTTCGGTTACAGCGACAACCCCGCCAATGTCGTCGCCTTGTTCGATAACACCCTGTTCGGCAGCGGCAAGGATGGCCTGCTGTTTACCGGCGAGCAGCTGATCTACCGGGCCAGTTTCTCCGACCCCGTAGCCATCAGTTTTGCCGCCATCGCCTCGGTGCAACGGGTGGAAACCTGGGTGGGGAGCAAGAAGGACAAACTTGAGCAGTCCCTCCTGGTCGTGCGCGAGGATGGCAGTCAGGTGGTGATCAAGGACCTGCTCGACTGCAACTATGAGGTGCTGGCCACAGTGTTGCAGGGGGTTGTCAGCGACTTTGACGACTTTCAGGAAGAGAAGCAGCTGATCCCCATCGATGAGATGCAGGAAGCGGTCAAGGTCGCCTACGTCAAGGCGATCATCAACATGGCCTATGACAACGATGCCGTCATCGATGAGAAGGAGTTCGCCGAAATCCTCTTGCTGATGACGCGCCTGAACCTGAGTAGCGAGTCACGCTTGAGCCTGCGTGCCTACATGACGGCAAGCGGCGAGGTGACACCCCTTGAGGACTTGCTGAGCCTGATCGATAGCCAATGCCCGGCCGGGCAGATCAAGTCCGTGCATATTTCCCTGACCAAGGACTTGATCAACCTGTTCTTCTGCACCGGCGGCACGTCAATCGAACAGTTCGCTTTTCTGCAAAAGTACCGTGGCCTGTTGCAGGTAACCGATGGCGAGATTGATCTTGCGGTCGCGGCCATTGTGCATGACCACAACATGCTCAAGGACGATGTCACCGACGACCAGTTCGCCAAGGCCATGAAGGTGCTTTCAGCCAAGGCCGCAGCGGTGGGCACGCCATTGGCGGCGGTGTACCTGTCGGGTTCGGTGGTGGGCATGTCCGCCGCAGGCCTGACCTCGGGGCTGGCCACCCTGGGCATGGGCGGCATGCTCGGGCTGTCGAGCATGGCCACCGGCATCGGTGTCGCGGTGCTGATCGGCGTGGGTGCCTACACCGGCATCCGCAAGCTCACCGGGGCCAACGAACTGACCCGCTCCAAGCGCCGCGAACTGATGCTCAACGAAGTTATCAAGCAGACCCAGGCGACGATTTCCCTGCTCATCGAAGACATCAACTACATCACCGTGCGCCTTAACCAGGCGATTACCGCGCACGGCGATCAGGATGCGCAGATCAAAAAGCTGATGAGCCACCTGAGTCAGATGACCAGTGCCGGCACCGTTCTCAACAACAAGGCCAGCGCTACCCAGAGCAGCGCCACCAAACTGCGGTGCGCGCCGTTCCTGGATGAAGGCAAGTTGCGCGTGCTGACTGCCGAGCCGACCAAGGCAGAACTCTTTGCCTTCATTCGCGGCTTCTACGAGGAACGTGCCTTTACCTTGGAGAAAGACGGTCAGAAAACCGAGGTCACCAAACTTGCCGTCAAACCTGGCGCATCACTGCAGGAACTGGAAAACCTGGCGAAGGCCTTTGAGGCGATCGGGTATTTCAACGTCGGCGATGTTCTCAAAAGTACGGCGGCCGATGTGGCCGGCAAGGCCAAAGACAAACTCACCGGTCTGTTCTCGTGAGCAATAAGCAGCCGCTGCACGATCAGGCCCTGGCGATGCTCGTGCAGAACCACCAGCTCGATGCCGGCCAGGCCCAGCTCGGGCGTCTTGACGGCGCCTTGGAGCAGATGCTCGCCGGGCAACGGCAGAATCAGTTGCAGCTGGAGCGCATGCTGGCCCAGGCGCAAGCCATGGCCAGTGAAAACCACATCGTCTTTGAGATGGACGCGGACGAGGCGTTGCTGATCGACAGCAGCTTTTACGTGCAGGTTGATGAGGTGACGCTGGTGCATGAGCCGATTGCCTTGCTCGACAGCGTCGACCGCGGCGCTGCACGCGACTGGCAGGATTACCTCGATGAGGTGACGGCCTATGCCGCACGGCATGAACTTGCCGTCGCTGAGGATCCTTTCCAGCACCTGATGAGCACCAGCCAGCGCATCGCCCTGGAAAAGCGCATCAAAGACGAGTTTTCCCTCAAAGGGGCAAACTGCGATAAGTACGACTACATGATCGCAGCCACCTGTGGCTTGATCGGTGGTCTGATCGATGTGTTTTTCGTTGGCTTGCCGGGGCAGGGGCCGCTGACGCAGTTCAGCGACGACATGACCGACAAGGCCGTGCAGAAGTTTGCCGCCTGGAACGGCTGGACCGGGCCCAACGAAGGCAAAGACCCTACCGCCAGTGCCATCGGCTTTCTGGAGCGACGCTACAAGGTTAACTACGACCACCGCCACGGCGGGGACGTCGATCATCTGTTCAAGATGAGTACCAAGAACCACCACATCAAAAGCCTGGCCCATTCGCCGGACCTTGTGGGCTTGTTTTTCTCGATCCTTGACCAGTTCACCAGCACCGCGCATTTTGTCGACGGCGGCAAGTTGATCAGCGTCGACACCAAGACCTTTGAGCTCAGGGGCTCGAACCTGGTGACCAAGCTGTTTGCCGCCTTTGCCAACTGGCTTGGCCACCTGTTTTCCGACATGGCCGGCTCCTCCGGGGCGACGGGGCGTGGCTCGGGTATTCCGATGCCGTTTTACTCGTTGTTGCAGTTCATTGACGTTGGTGAATTCGGCCAACACCGCCAGACCTTTGCCACCGTCGCTGTCCAGGTATTTGAACGCGGTTACGATTTGCGTCATGGCATGGCATTGGCGATCCCGGTGCTGGTGACCGAACTGCTGACCCGCTTGATGTGGACGGTCAAGCAACGTTTCTACCATCAACAACCCTGGGCCGCGTGCATCCCCTCGGCGGCCAACCCGGAACTGCGGCGCATGCTGCTGATCGGCCACGGTGCCTTGTGCCTGGTGGACGGCACCGATGCGGCGCTACGCTCTGGTGGTGACATGATCCAGTTCATGCTGCGCAGCAACCTGGTGGCCTGGGCGCGCTTCGGCACATTGGCGCTCAAAGAGCTCAAGGTCTGGTATCGCCAGGGTGACTTGGATATCGAGGCGGTGGACGGTTACCTGGAGGCCGAGTACCGACGGATGCTGGCGGCCTGAGCTTAAAGCCCCTTCAGAACGCCTGTAGAGGGTGCTGGCCAGGCCTTATTGGGCTCAAGCCCGCTTCTACAGGCCTCGAGAAACACCGACTCCGCCCGGCTCATGCGCTGTTCGCGGTTCCACAGCAGGTGAATGTCGACATCGGCAATCCCGGCATAGGGCGGCAGCGGCCATAACAACCCTGCGTCGACATCTTCCGCTACCACGTGCGCCGGCAAGCAGCCAATGCCAAACCCGGCGATCACCAACCGCCGCACTTCCTCCAGGCTCGGTGATGAGGCGACGATGCGCCCGCTAAAGCCTTGCTGGTCACGGAAGATGGTCAACGGCGAGAGCATGCCGCCAATCTGGTCGCTGGTGAAGCTGACGAAGTTCTCTTTGTGCAGGTCGCCCTCGGCCACGTTGCGCTGGCCGAACAAGGCGTGGTGCTTGCCACAGTAAAAGGCATAGCGCTGGCGCAAGAACAATTGCTGTTCCAGGCGCGGCTGCGGCCGGCGGTTGAGGCTCAGGCCCAGGGTCGCGGTTTTCTCCTGCAGGGCACTGACGATGTCGGAGCTGCGCATGACGTCGATTTCCAGCTCCACTCGCGGGTGCTGGCGATGGAAGTCGGCCAGAAATTCGTCAAAGCGCTCGGAGGCGATCCGGCTGATCATCAGCAGCCGCACTTTGCCAATCACTTCGTCGGCGGGTTGCTCCAGCACGCCGCTGACCTGCGACATTTGCCCGTAGATTTCCCCGGCCAGGTGGAAGATCTGTTCACCCACTTCGGTCAGGGCAAAACGCGGGCCGCGGCGGGCAATCAACTGGCGGCCCAATTGTTCTTCCAGGCGCTTGAGCGCCTGGCTGACGGCGGGCTGGGTCAGGTGCAGGCGCGCGGCGGCGCGGCTGATGCTCAGCTCCTGGCCGATCACCCGGAAGGTGCGCAGCAGGTTCCAGTCCAGGCGGTCGTTAAGCAGGCGGTCAGGCATGGGCAGGCCTCGATGGCATCAATATAAGTGGTGCTAATAGTGCAGATAATAAATAGAAAATTGACTAATCATAGCCCCGAGACGAAAAATCGCCCGACACAGGCGCCACCTAGAGCGCCCGAACAGCTTGTTCTCTCCTGCCAGAAAAATAATCAAAGGAGCCTGATCCATGCAGCCATCCGCTTCGCCCCAGCCCCGCCGGGCTGCGGCTGCCGCCTTTATCGGCACCATGATCGAGTGGTACGACTTTTACATCTACGCCACGGCTGCGGCGTTGGTGTTCGGCGCCTTGTTTTTCCCCTCAGACGACACACTGTTCAGCACCATGGCCGCCTTCGGCACCTTCGCCGTGGGTTTTTTCGCCAGGCCGCTGGGCGGTGTGGTGTTTGGTCATATCGGTGACCGCATCGGCCGCAAGAAGTCGTTGGTGATCACGTTGGTAATGATGGGCGTGGTCACGGTGTGCATTGGTTTGTTGCCCACCTACAGTCAGATCGGTGCCGCCGCACCGGTGTTGCTGATCCTGCTGCGTATCGTCCAGGGCATTGCCGTGGGCGGGGAGTGGGGCGGAGCGGTGTTAATGGCTGGGGAGCACGCCCCCAAAGGGCGGCGGAACTTCTTTGCCTCGTTCGCCCAGCTGGGCAGCCCGGCCGGTTTGATCCTGTCGTTGTTGGCCTTTAGCGCCGTGACCCGTTTGCCGGAAGAGGACCTCATGAGCTGGGGCTGGCGCTTGCCGTTCCTGGCCAGCGCGCTGTTGCTGCTGGTGGGCCTGGCGATTCGTCTGGGGGTCAATGAATCACCGGCGTTTCTCGCCAGCCGCGAGCAAGCCAGTAAAACCAAGGGCAAGGAGCAAGCACCGGTGATGGAGGTGCTGCGCACCGCCTGGCGACCGCTACTGCTGTGCATCGGTGCCAATACCCTGGGCATCGCCGGGGTGTACTTCACCAACACCTTCATGATTGCCTACAGCACCCAGCAACTGGGGTTGCCGCGCTCGTTGATTCTCGAGTGCCTGTTTGTGGTGGCGATCATTCAGTTCTGTATTCAGCCGATGGCCGCCTGGGTGGCGGAAAAAATAGGCGCTACGCGGTTCCTTTGCCTGGTGTCGCTGCTGGCCATGGCCTCGCCGTATCCGATGTTCGTCCTGGTCAGCTCCGGCCAGGCGCCGCTGATCATTGTCGGTATTGCCCTGGCGGTGGTGTGCATGGCGTCGTTCTATGCGGTGATCGCCGGCTACGTCAGCGGCATGTTCGAGACCCGCGTGCGCTACACCGCGATCTCCATGGCCTACCAGGTGTGCGGCGCTATCGCCGGTGGTCTGACACCGCTGGTGGGCACTTGGCTGGCGCACACGTTTGCTGGCCAGTGGTGGCCGATGGCGCTGTTCTACAGCGTGATCGCAGCGGTTTCGTTGCTCTGCGTACTGGCCCTGGCGCGCCGCCATGCCGCCGCCCATCGCCTGGAAATGGCCTGATTAGTGAAGCGTTCTGGAGAACCTGCAATGTTGAAATCCAACGGTGAACGCCTGTGGGCGAGCCTGATGGCCATGGCTGAAATCGGTGCGACCACCCGCGGTGGCAGCTGCCGCTTGGCCTTGAGTGAAGACGATCAGGCCGGGCGCGAGTTGTTCGCCCATTGGTGCCGAGAGGCGGGCATGACCTTGAGTGTCGACCCTATCGGCAACCTCTTTGCCCGTCGCCCAGGTAGCGATCCCGATGCCGCACCGGTGATGATCGGCAGCCACCTCGATACTCAGCCCGAAGGTGGCCGATTTGACGGTGTGTACGGCGTGCTGGCCGGGCTTGAGGTGGTGCGCAGGCTCAACGACCTGCACATCCACACCCGCAAGCCGCTGGACATCGCGGTGTGGACCAATGAAGAAGGCGCACGCTTCACCCCGGCGATGTTCGGCTCGGCGGTGTTCACCGGCAGCATGAAACTGGAGGATGCCCTGGCGGTGCGCGATGCCGATGGCGTCAGCGTCGCGCAGGCATTGCAGCGTACCGGCTACGCTGGCACGCGGCCCTTGGGCGGTGCGGTGGACGCCTACTTTGAGGCGCATATCGAGCAAGGCCCGATCCTTGAGGACAACGCCAAGAGCATCGGTGTGGTCAGCGGTGGCCAGGCCATTCGCTGGCTCGACGTGCAGGTCGAAGGCATGGCCGCGCATGCCGGTACCACACCGATGCCGCTGCGCAAGGACGCCCTCTATGGCGCTGCGCCGATGATCCAGGAGATTGAACAGCTGGCCTGTGACTTCGCCCCTCAGGGCCTGACTACGGTGGGTGAACTGAGTATCGCCAAGTCCTCGCGCAACACGATTCCCGGGCTGCTGCGCTTCACCGTCGACCTGCGTCATCCCCTCGACAGCGCCATTGATGAGATGGAACAACAGGTCACCAAGCGCCTACAAGCCATTGCCGCTCAACGCGGCCTTAACGTCAGCATCAGCCGTCACTGGGTCAGCCCAGCAACACCATTCGATGCCGAGTGCGTGGCCGCTGTGCAGGCTGCCGTGGATGAACTTGGCTACGCGCAACAATCGATTGTCAGCGGTGCCGGCCACGATGCAATTCTGTTGGCGCGTTACTGCCCGACCGCCATGGTGTTCATCCCCTGCGTGGGCGGTTTGAGCCACAACGAGGCCGAAGACGTATTGCCCGAGGACGTACGCCAGGGCGCCGATGTATTGCTCAATGCCGTGCTGGCTCGTGCCGGTCGCAGCGAATAAGGAGAAGCCAATGCGTTGCTATTTCCACCCCGAACAACTCCTGCACCATCCACGCAGCTACTACTCCCGCGGCCAGATGCGCACCCCGCAGGAAGTCCCCGAGCGCGCCCGCCATCTATTGCAGGCGGCGCAGCAGCTGGGCTTCGACATCACCCAGCCAGAGGATGCCGGCTTGCAGCCCCTGCTGGCGGTGCATGGCGCGCCGTACCTGACCTTTCTGGAGGAGGCGCACCCGCGTTGGAAGGAAATTCCCGAAGACTGGGGCGATGAAGTGATGTCGAACATCTTCGTCCGTGAGCCCAATGCCTTGCGCGGTATCCTGGCCCAGGCCGCACGCTATCTGGCGGACGGCAGTTGCCCGGTGGGCGAGCTGACCTGGCGTTCGGCCTACTGGTCAGCACAGAGTGCGGTGGCGGCTGCCAAGGCATTGCTCAATGGCGAACCTGCCGCGTATGCCCTGTGCCGACCACCCGGGCACCACGCCCGCGTCGAAGCCGCGGGCGGCTTCTGTTACCTCAACAACGCCGCGATTGCTGCCCAGGCGCTACGCGAGCGCTTTAGCCGTGTAGCCGTGCTCGACACCGACATGCACCATGGTCAGGGTATCCAGGAAATCTTCTACGAACGTGACGACGTCCTGTACGTGTCGGTGCACGGTGACCCCACCAACTTTTACCCAGGTGTCGCTGGCTTTGCCGACGAATGTGGCAGCGGCGTAGGCGAGGGCTACAACCTCAACCTGCCGATGGCCCATGGTGCCAGTGAAGCAGACTTCCTCGCGCAACTGGAAATAGCCCTGGCGGCGGTGCGCGACTTCGGCGCTGAGGTGCTGGTACTGTCACTTGGTTTCGATATCTATGAACTGGACCCGCAGAGCAAAGTCGCCGTAACGGGTGAAGGTTTTGCCATATTGGGCGAGCGGATCCGCAGCCTGGGTGTACCGTGCCTGATCGTGCAGGAAGGTGGGTATCACTTGGAAAGCCTGGAGGACAACGCCCGGGCATTTTTTGCCGATGCACAAGATTGGCACTTGCCGCGTCCACTTCAATGGGGTCAAGGCGTGGCCATAGATATCTAGCGCATTACCCCGCACCCGCCAACCTAACCTGTGCGTTTCTCAACAGGAGGTTGAAGGGTATGCCTGCGAGCAACGACGACGGCACAACAAAAACGCCACTGCAAATCAGCTTTGAGGCTTACCAGGACGGCTTCATTGGCCATGCCTTGCCGGCCTGGCTGCGCACGGCCAGGGTTGAGCAACTCACTGCGCTCAAGGAAGCAATGGTCCTGAGCCTGTACTTCAATCAGCGCACCCGCAGTGCGCTGGCGGGGCTGCAGAGTATCGACAGTTTCACCCTGCCGTTGCTGCAACAAGCGCTCGGTCCACGCTTGGACGCGCAGCGTTTGCAGTTCGTGATGGGGCGTAAAGAGCCGGTGATCACTTCGCAACCCATTGGGTCCCCGGTGACGGCCGCGGTGTATGCCAACATCCCCCTGCTGGAAGCGGCGCTGCGAAACTTTAACGAAGAGGAGACTCGACCGGGTGGCTATCTGGCGGGCAATCGGTTGCTCGATCCGCATGACGCGCAGACCGAACTACCCACGCCAGATGTGTTCGCCCGAGCGTGCCGGCAACTGGACCTCGGCAAGCGCTACCAGCAGCACCTTGATTCGGTGCTGTCGCCTGCCGAGGGTGTAGACGAGCAACCCGGTGAGGGGCGCAGGCGCGTGGCCTCGTTGATCGCCCGTATGCAGCGTTACAGTATGCTGGTAGATGCCCATATCGCCTGGATCAAAGGGCAATTGCACGCCGATGAACATCAGTTGCTGGTCAAGCTGTGTGGCCTCCAGAGTCCGATCAATCTCAACGATGACCCTGTGATACCCAAGCAGTTGAGTCTGCTTGGCTGTTGGCTGGAAGGCATTGTTGTTCTCGATGTGCGCGATGAAACCTTCAGCCCGCTCTACACCTCCAGCAATCGGGTGCTGGTCTATATCCCCGGCGACCCCTTGACACCGTGGCGTGCCTACCCCTCGTTGCGTCATTTTGCCAATGACCTGGGCCGTCGCCTACGCATCGGCAGCTATCAAAACTTCTTTCGTCGATTCGTTCGACGCCGCGACAGTCAGCGCTTTTTCAGCCGCGTTGTCAGTGGCTATGCCGATGTCTCGGACCTTGCCAACATCGATTTGCACGAGCGTATGCTGGCCTTTGACGGGCGCCTGTTTGACAGCCTGGCCCACGCGAGCATTCAGCGCATCAAAGATGATGCGGCGATGATTGCGGTGCCAACGTCCGCCGTCGATCGTGAGGTTCAGCGTGAGCACGATGAGCGTCTGGCGGCTGAAGGCTGGACCTTGCTCAACCTGGCAGGTCTGTTTGTGCCGGTGCTGGGTGCGTTACTGCTTGCCATGGCCGCCTGGGACCTGCTGCGTGGGGTCTATCACGGGGTGCAGGCCTGGCGCGAGGGTGACACCCATGAAGCCCTCGATCACGTCTTGAATGTCGCCATTGATCTGGCCGTCATTGCTGCAACGGCGGCGGGCATTCACGCGGTGCGCGGCGCCTGGCAACGCTCGACGGTGGTCGATAGCCTGATTCCGGCGCAGCTGAATGACGGCAGCCAGCGGTTGTGGAATCAGGACCTGAGTGCCTACCGCAGTGAAATCCCTCCGGCCGCGGCGGTGCAAGACCCTGAGGGGCTGTTTCACCTGGGTAGCCAAGCCTGGATCGAAATGGACGGTTACTACTACGCCGTGCGCCAACGCAATGGCACATGGTGCTTGAGTTCGCGTAATGGGCATGCGCCCGGGCTTGTGCACAATGGTGCGGGGGCGTGGCGACTGTGGAGCGAGCAGCCTGCCGAGTGGGAGGATCCCTACCGGCTGTTTCGTCGCCTGGGCCGCTTTTACCAGACGTTCAACGACCAGCAGATAGATGAAATTCTCACCGCCACCAACCTGAAACCTGATCAGCTACGGGCACTGCATGCCTATGCGCGGGCGCCGGATGCTTGTTTCGTCGACACCTGCGAGCGATTTGCCCTCGACCAGCGTATCCGTGTTGCGATCCTTCAACTGAGTCAAGAGCACGAGGTAGAGGATCAACAGGTGCTCGACGCGATCAGGGTGCTGCCAGGTGCTGAGGGGTTGTCTGAGCCGCTGTTGGTCAGTCTGGTCATGCGGCAACGACGATCATTGTTCCAGCAGCTCTACGACGCCAACCTTGCTGGTCATTCCGATGAAACGGCCTTGTTGCGTCGGGACTTTCCTGGTTTGCATGCGCGAGCGGCGATCGCTGTGCTCGAGGCCGCAGGAACCGCTCAGCGAGAGCGCTTGCTCGAGAGCGGTCGTGTGCCGCTACCGATGGCTGAGGCCGCGCGCACGGCGGTAAGGCAGATCCGCGTGGCGCGGGTGTATGAGGCGCTGTACCTGCACACGCCGCAATCGCTTGATCTGGCCCGTGTGTGCCTGAAGCTGTGCGGCAAATTGCCGGGAGCCCCCGCCGGGCAGCGTTGGCGCTTGTTCGACGTAACCTTGCAGGGCCCGGCGCTGCTGGCAGTGGGCGAGGGTGAAGGTGACCGGTGCCTGGATATGCTGCACCACGCGGGCGACTTCCAGCTGTTTGATGATCAAGGCCGCTCGCTGGCCGGGCCGGGTGAGTTCTTTAGCGTTATGGCCGCAGGCTTTGATGATGCCGAGCGTGATGCCATGGACGTAAGCGAACCCTTTGCGCACAACCTGCGGGTGCTGTTGGCTGCGCAGGCCAAAGTCCAACGCCAGGAGGTCGGGCAGTTTATTGGACCGGCTGAGCGCATAGGGTGGTTTCGCCCACCGCAACGTCTGGAGGATGGGCGCCTGGGGTATCCCTTGTCGGGTCGCAGCCCTGGTCATTTACGCCGACCGGCAGCTTTGCCTCGACGCTTGCGGTTGTTGTATCCCGCGTTTGACGATGCCCAGATCGAGCGTTGGCTGGAGGCGGTAAGACGCTCAGGGCAAGACCCCGATCGGGAGATCGTGCGCTTGGAACGCGAACTGTCCAGGTTGCAGGTTGAGTTGGGGCGATGGTGTGAAAGTCTTCCCGCGACGTCGTCGCAGCGTACGCCGCGACAAAGCTTGAGCCAGGCGCTGATCGGTTGTTGGCAGCATACCCGAGGCACCCACATGTACTCGGCAACCGGCGAGTTTGAGGGCTATCGCTTGATGATCTGGGGGCTGCGCCTGGATAACTTGCCAGCCTTACCCGAGAGTGTCAGCTTTGAGCATGTTCGACAGCTCTCGTTGCGGGATATGGGGTTGCGAGACCTTCCTGCCGACTTTCTCAGGGCTTTCCCTAATGTGACCCATCTGGAATTACCCAACAATCGTGTGACCCAGCTGCCGCCGAACTTGCCGCTATTGCGCTTGTTGCGCGAGCTGGACCTCTGCGACAACAGTATCGTTCTTGATCAGACGCAAGCGCAGACGCTCAGCGACTGCGAAAGCCTGGAAGTCATCAACCTGTCGTCCAACCCCTTGGGCCGCACCTTTTCGCTCGCCCGGATGATCCGCTTGCGCAGACTGCACGTGCAGCGCACCGGCATCTCACAGTTCCCGCCGGACTTACTCAGTCGTCAGGAGTTGAATGTGGCGGACCTGCGCAATAACGCAATCACTGATGTCCCTGAGCAGTTTTACCGGCTCCCGCAGCGGTTGAGCAGTGCCATTCTGCTGGAGTGGAATCCTCTGAATCAGGGCACGGTGCAACGCCTGCGCGAGTATATGCTCGCCAATGGTTGGCACATCGCCCCAGGTTGGTTAGACATACCGGCACCTGCCCCCCATGTGGTGCGTGACCGCTGGTTGAACGCGGTGGGCGCTGATGCGCTTGCGCAGCGATCCTACACCTGGGACCAAATGCAGGGCACCGAGGGTTCGCAAGCGTTTTTTCAATTGCTGGAGCGCTTGCTGGGCACCGTCGACTTTCAGCACCGACCGTTTGTGCTGGCTGATCGGGTGTTCACCTTGCTTGAGGCCATGGGTCAGTACAGCGGGCTGCGTGAAGAACTGTTCGGCGTGATGAATAATCTGGAGTTGACCTGCCAAGACAGTGCGGCCCTGCACCTGAGCACCCTGGAGTTACGCCTGTTGGTCTGGCGTGCCTGTTATGAGGCCGGGCCGGGCCGTGAACAAAGCGCACTGGTCGAACTGGGGCGCCAGATGTGGCGCCTGGACCAGGTGGACCAGGCAGCCTTGGCGGATATTCAGGCGCGCCAGGCAGCAGGACATGATCCGGATCAGATCGAAGTAGGCTTGGCCTATCGCCTGGAGTTACGCCAACTGCTCAACCTGCCAGGCCAACCCGGTGACATGGGCTTTCGCGCAATCGCCGGCCTGGATGCTCAGCAGACCCAGCGTTTGGGTCAGCAGATTCTGGCCCGGGAGAACAATGAACGCCTGGCCGAATCACTGCTGACGCGGGACTTCTGGCTGGCCCACCTCAAGCGTGCCTATGCCTCGCGCTTCAGCGCGGTCAGTGAACCCTTCCAGATGCGCTCGACTGAGCTAATGGAGGCGGCGGACACTGCGCCGATGCGCGATGACGAATACAAGGCTGCGCAGGAGCAGATCAAAGAGGAATGGGACAGGGCGGTAGCGGCCCTGACTCGAACATTGACCTACCAGACATTGCAGTTGCCCATCGAGAGTCGGGCACCTGGTGAGGAGGGGCCGCGCCCCGGGCCGTCGACGCGTTCATGACGCCCTGGCGCCTTGTTTGAACCACATGCCTGCTGCAATGGCAGGCGTGTGTCAGCCCTGAGTAACGCCCAGTATTTCCCCTACCAACCAGTTCAGCGCCCGGTCTTGCCCACGTTGAGCCAGGTACACCAGTTCCAGCTCGAAGGCCTCCAGGGCGAACGGTAACTCATGCAGTTGCAGCGGTAGCAAGGAGGCGAAGTGCCGTGCCAGTTGCGTCGGCAGCACCACGCACAGGTCCGAAGCCGCCACCAGATGGGCCGCCTGCAAGTAATTGGGCGTGGTGTAGACGATCTGCCGTGCCAGGCCTTGTTCGCCTAGCCATTGATCGACCATGCCGCGGGTCTGGCCACCGTGTACCCAGAGGTGACGCAGGCGCAGAAAACTGTCCAGGTCCAGTGCCCCACTGAGTAGCGGATGGTCGTTGCGCAGGGCGACGTGCAAGGTTTCGCGGCGCCACAAGCGTCGGGTGAAACGCGCAGGAATCTCGTCGAAACGGCCCAAAACCAGATCGAGCTGGCCACGGTCCAGGGCGTCGACCGGCAAGCTTGGCGCCAGTGGGGCAATGTCCAGGCGCAGGTGGGGTGCGCTGTCCTGCAGGCGGGGCAGCAAGGTGGGCATGCACAGTTGTTCGACGAAGTCGGTCATGGCGATGCGAAAGGTTTGGCGGCTGTGGTGCGGGTCAAAACTGTCGCCGACGTTGAGGGTCTGCTCGATCTGCTGCAAGGCCGAGCGGATCGGGCCCTCCAGCGCCAGTGCCTTGGGCGTAGGTTGCATGCGCCGACCGATGCGTACCAGCAACGGGTCGTCGAGCAGCTCACGCAGGCGCGCCAGGGCATTGCTCACCGTCGGTTGACTGAGGGCCAGGCGTTCGGCAGCACGCGACACGTTTTGTTCGCGCAGCAGCACGTCGAGGACGCGCAGTAGATTGAGGTCAAAATTGCTTATATTCATTCTGCAAATATCACGCATATGAAAATGAAATTTCTCAAATAGTAGGCAGCTGCTTAGGGTGTCGGCAATCCTTCTTTTCGCTTGGGGAGTGTCGCTGTGAGCAATGGATTCGATGTGCAGCAGGCTGCGGTGGTAGGCGCAGGGACCATGGGCCGTGGGATTGTCATCAGTCTGGCCAGTGCCGGCATTCCGGTGTTGTGGCTTGATGCCAGCGCACCGATGGTCACGGCGGGCCTGAAAATGGCCGCCGACACCTGGGCCCACCAGGTGGTCAAGGGGCGTATCAGCGAAGCGCAGGCCGAGCAGAACCTGGCGCGGATCCGAGCGGTGGACAGCTACGCGGAACTTGCCGATGTCGACCTGGTGATCGAGGCGGTGTATGAGAACCTTGAGCTCAAGCAGGAGATTTTCCGCACCCTGGACAACGCCCTCAAACCCCGCGCGATTCTGGCCAGCAATACCTCGGCGCTGGATGTCGACGCCATTGCCGCCGTTACCCGTCGCCCGCAGCAGGTGTTAGGCCTGCACTTCTTCAGCCCGGCGCACATCATGAAACTGCTGGAAATCGTGCGGGCCAAACAGACTTCGCCCGCAGTTCTGGAGACTGCCAGGCAACTGGGCGAGCGCCTGGGCAAGGTGGCTGTGGTGGCCGGTAACTGCCGTGGTTTCATTGGCAACCGTATGCTCAAAACCTACGCCAATGAGGCACGCAAGATGCTCCTCGAAGGCGCGCTGGCGCAGCAGGTCGACGTTGCCTTGCAGGCCTTCGGTTTTGCCATGGGCCCGTTTCGCATGTACGACGTGGTCGGTGTCGACCTCGAATGGCGCGCCCGTCAGTTAGCCGGGCAGGGTATGCACAGCCCGCTGGTGCAGGTCGACAACGCCTTGTGCGAACTGGGCCGTTTTGGCCAGAAGGCCGGGCGTGGCTATTACCAGTATGCCGAGGGCAGCCGCGAAGCCGTGCATGACCCAGACGTCGATCGGCTCATCGTGCAAATCGCTGAAGGCCTGGGCTATCAGCGGCGCACCCTCAGCGATGAGGAAATTGTTGAGCGCAGCCTGCTGGCACTGGTCAACGAAGGGGCCAAGATCCTCGAGGAAAACATCGCCGCCAACAGTCATGACGTCGATCGGGTCTATCTCAACGGCTATGGCTTCCCGGCTGCCGTTGGCGGGCCACTGAGCTGGGCCGATGGCCAGGGCCTGGCATCGATTCAGGCGCGTCTGCAGCGTTTGCAGGGCACTCACGGTGCCCATTGGCAACCGGCGCCACTGATTGCCCGTCTGGTGGCCGCAGGCAAGGGTTTCGCCGCTGTGCAGGAGGGCCGGGTATGAACTATCGGGCGCCGCTGCGTGATATGCGTTTTGTCTTGCATGAACTGTTCGACCTGAGCGGGCATTGTCAGCAACTGGACATCGGCCTGGACCGCGAAACCATCGACGGTGTGCTGGAGGAGGCGGCGCGGTTTGCCGCCGAAGTGGTGGCACCGCTCAACCGCAACAGCGATGAACAGGGCTGTCGCTTGCAGGACGGCCATGTGACCACCCCGGACGGTTTCCCTCAGGCCTATAAGCGTTACGTTGAACAGGGCTGGGCGAGCATGACCGGGCCTGTAGCGTTCGGCGGCCAGGGCTTGCCGCAGATGCTCGCGGCCAGTTTCCACGAGATGCTGATGGGCGCCTCGCTGTCGTTTCGCGTTTACTCAGGGCTCACCGAAGGCACGGTGTTGGCACTGGATCGCCATGGCAGTGCCGAGCTCAAGCAGCGCTACCTGGCGCAGTTGGTCAGCGGCGAGTGGACCGGCACCATGTGCCTGACCGAACCTCAGGCCGGCACTGACCTGGCGCTGCTGCGCACTCGCGCTCAGCCGCACGCTGATGGCAGCTATCAGCTGAGCGGCAGCAAAATATTCATCAGCGGTGGCGAGCAGGACCTGAGCGACAACATCATCCACCTGGTGCTCGCACGTTTGCCCGACGCGCCACCGGGGGTCAAGGGCATCAGCTTGTTTCTGGTACCCAAGCGGTTGGTCAATGTCGACGGTTCGCTGGCTGAGCGCAATACGCTCAGTTGCGGTGCGCTGGAGCACAAGATGGGCATCAAGGGGGCCTCTACCTGTGTGATGAATTTCGACGCCGCCAGGGGATGGTTGGTGGGGGAGGCGAACCAAGGGCTGGCGTGCATGTTCACCATGATGAACGATGCGCGCTTTCAGGTTGGGCTGCAGGGCCTGGGCATTGCTGAAGCGGCGTTCCAGGGGGGGCTGGCATATGCCCGCGAGCGCTTGCAGTCGCGCTCACTCAGCGGCCCGCAGGCCCCGGAAAAGCCCGCCGATCCGATCATCGTCCACCCCGATGTGCGACGCATGTTGCTGACCCAGAAAACCCTCAGCGAAGGCTGCCGTATGCTGGCTGCCTATACCGCCCGCCAGCTTGATCTCGAACACCGCTGCAGCGCTGCCAAACGGCGTGCGGCATTATTGATTCCGATCGTCAAAGCCTTCTTTACCGATTGCGGTCAGGAGGTCGCCAGCCTTGGTGTGCAGCTGTACGGCGGGCACGGCTTCATTCGCGAGTGGGGCATGGAACAGTTGATGCGCGACAGCCGCATCACCCAGCTCTACGAGGGCACCAACGGCATCCAGGCGCTGGATTTGATTCGACGCAAACTGCTCGGTGACGGCGGTCTTGAGCTCAACGCACTGATCGATGAGCTGCTCACCGAAACGGCGCAGGCAACCGCGCAGATGCAAATGGCCGAGCAGGTCGGCCAGCAGTTGCAGCAGTGGCGAGCATTGGCCGAGTCGGTGCTGCAGGCCTGTGCGCATGACCCTGAAGAGATTGGCGCCATGTCGGTGGATTTTCTCGCCTACTCGGCCTACACGGTGTTGGCCGCACTCTGGTTGCAAGCGGCTGAATGCGCCAGCCAAGCCCTGGCGGCGGGCACTGACGAAGCGGCGTTTTATCAGGCCAAACTGCACGCGGCCGACTTTTACCTGCGCCGGGTATTGCCACGGGCTGCTGCCCATCGCCAGGCTTTGCTGGCCGGTGCCGGGTGCCTGATGCGCTTGTCGGAGGCCGACTTCGCGTTCTGATCATTTCTGCGGACATCACAACAACAATGAGGGACGCCGCATGCAGTCATTCAGTTTTGCGAGCACCGCGCAGATTCTCTGCGAAGCAGGTGCCGCTGTGCACCTTGCCCGCCTGTGCCGCGAGCGCGGGGCACGCTCGGTATTGATCGTCACCGATCCGGGCCTCGCTCGCCTGGGCTTGCTCGAACCGTCGCTGCCAGGCTTTGCCGAGCAGGGGCTGGCGGTGCAGGTGTTTGACCAGGTGCTGGCGGATCCGCCACAAGCCTGTGTGCTGGAAGGGGTGCAACTGGCGCGGGCGATGCAGGCCGATGCCATCGTCGGCTTCGGCGGCGGCAGCTCCATGGATGTTGCCAAGCTGGTGGCCTTGCTGGCGCACCCGCACTGCCAGCAAGCGCTGAGCGATCTTTACGGTGTCGACCAGGCCAAGGGCCGGCGCCTGCCGCTGATTCAAGTGCCGACCACCGCCGGCACTGGCTCGGAGGTGACGCCAATCGCCATTGTTACTACCGGCGAGCACACCAAGATGGGCGTGGTCTCAACCCTGTTGTTGCCGGACCTGGCGCTGCTTGATGCCGACCTGACCGTTGGCTTGCCGCCAGCGGTCACCGCTGCCACCGGTATCGATGCCATGGTCCACGCCATCGAAGCCTACACCAGCAAGCTCAAGCGTAACCCGCTGTCCAACCTGTTGGCCCGCGAAGCCTTGCACATGCTCGCCAGCAACCTCGATCAGGCGGTGCACATCGGCAGTAACCGCGAGGCACGTCAGGCCATGTTGCTCGGTGCGTGCCTGGCCGGTCAGGCCTTTGCCAATGCGCCAGTCGCCGCGGTGCATGCGTTGGCCTATCCGTTGGGCGGGCACTTTCATATTCCCCATGGGCTGTCCAATGCACTGGTGCTGCCCCATGTACTGCGTTTCAACGCCGAGGTAGCGGCGCCTTTGTATGCCCAGCTCGCACCGCTGTTGCTCGGTGAGCGCTTGCGACCTGGTGATACACGTAGCCTGAGTGAACAGTTCGTCAGCGAGCTGGCCGAGCTCAGCCCGCGTTGCGGCTTGCCGACGCGCTTGCGCGATGCCGGGGTGCCAGAGAGCAGCCTTGCACAACTGGCCCGTGACGCCATGCTCCAGCAGCGCTTGCTGGTGAACAATCCGCGTGAGGTCAGCGAGGCTGATGCACTGATGATCTATCGGCAGGCGTACTGAAATGGAACAACCGTTACGCGACGCCTTTCGCCATTTCCATTCGATCACCACGCGCTGGCACGACAACGACCTCTATGGCCACGTCAACAACGTCGTCTACTACAGCTTTTTCGACAGTGCGGTGAACACCTACCTGATCGAGCAGGGCGGGCTGGATATTCACCAGGGTGAGGTGGTCGCTTTTGTGGTCAATTCCAGCTGTGACTATTTTGCCTCCATTGCCTTCCCCGAGCGCATTGAGGTCGGCCTGTCGGTGAGCAAACTGGGTAACAGCTCAGTGCATTACACACTGGGTATTTTCAAGGCCGGCGAGCAGCAGGCGTGTGCGGCGGGACGCTTTGTCCACGTCTTCGTCGAGCGCGCCAGCAACCGCTCGCAGCCTATCCCTGAACCCCTGCGAGCGGCATTGAGCCGTTTGCTCTGTGACTGACCTGGAGGCCTACTGCGCGCAGCCCCTGGGTATCGGCCCGACACGGCTCATCGTCAACGGCGGTGCTCATGCCATTGGCCACCCCTATGGCATGAGCGGCGCGCGCAGGGTCGGCCATGCCTTGCTCGAAGGTAAACGCCGTGGGGTGAAGTACGTGGTAGTGAGCATGTGCGTCGGTGGCGGCATGGGCGCGGCGGGTTTGTTCAAGGTGCTCTGAGGTTGCTCAGCGCGCGCGGTAGGCACCGGGCGCGCAGTCGAACCAGCGCAAGCTGGCGCGATGGAAGCTTTGCACGTCGCTGTAGCCGAGCTGGTCGGCGATCTGTACCAGCTCCAGTGCGCTGCCGTGCAGTAAGTCTTCGGCGCGGTAGCGGCGGTACTCGTCGAGCAATTGCGAGAAACTCCAGCCCAAGGCCCTCAAACGCCGTGCCGCCGTGCGTTCGAGCAGGTGCTGCCCCTGGTAAAACAGCGGCCAGCGTTCGCTATCGGCCAGGTGCACGGCCAGGTGGTCGCTGGCCAGCTCCAGCAGGGTCGGTTGGCTGTTGCGTTGGGTCTGTTGCAACAGGCTCACGAGCATCTGCTCCAAGGCCTGATTGCCGGGTGTGAGTGGCTGGGTGAACAACTGCGGGTTAAGGTGGATGCCGTGTTCGGCATGCCCCCAACTGACTGGGGTGCGCCAGGCCTGGGGGTGCGCAGTGGTATCGGCTGGCGCTGGATGGGCCAGTTCGATGGCCAGGATCGGATCCTGCTCCAGGCCGCTGGCCAGTAGCTTGCGGCGCAGCAGGCTACTGATGCTGGTGAGCATGTAGTCGGTGATCGGTGCCGTGGCCTTAAGGCTGCCGCAATCCTCCAGGCGCAAGGTGACTTGCCGTTCGTTACGCTCGATGCGGGCGCGAAAATGGCCGTTGAAAAACGGAAAGTATTCGACGAAAAACGCGCAGGCGCTGTCCAGCGAAGCGGCCACATCAAACAGGTAGGTCAGGCCGTTAGTGGCGGTGGACACGAAACGCCGGCCGGCGGCCAGGCCAATCAGCGGGTCGCAGGTTTCTGCCAGGGCCAGGGTCCAGAAGCGCCGCGAGAGCATCAGCGGCACGCGCAAAAAAGGCGTGCGCAACTCGAACAGGCTGCGGCGAAACACCGCTTCGATCAGCGCCAGGTCAACACCCCGTGCCTGCAGTTCTTCAATGGCGGGCAGCAGGGTCGGGGCATAGAAGGCGTTTGCAGGTGGGCAGGGCAACGTGCTCATCAAGGCTTCTCCAGCAGCTGCTGATCAACACTCAGGATTGTCTCGATCATCGCCTGCGCCGCCGGAGTCAGGGTAGCCCCAGCGCGACTGACAATGCCATAGCGCAGTTGCAGCTCGGGGTCGCCGGTGTCGATATCGACAAAGCTCAGCAGCGCAATTTCGCCGCACGTAACCCATTCGCTCAGGGCTTCCTCAGTGGCCAGACCCACGGCGTCAGAGCGCATGACCACCCGGCGGATGGCATCAAACTGCGCGCACTCGACGCTGGTGATGAAGTCCTCCTCGCCCTGGATACGGGCAAGGATCTTGCGGATCATCGGCGGGATTCGCGTGCCGCTGATCGGGTAGTCGAGCAGGTCGGCGAGCTTGAGCGGCCCACGGCCGAGCAGCGGATGGCCGGCACGACAGAAGAAGCGGCCCCGGCGCGGACGCAGTACTTGCACGTGAAAGCGCGGATCATCTTTGAAGTAGCGCGAGTCGGCGACGAAAAATTCGATCTGCTGTTCCTTGAGCCAGACGCCCAGTTGCTCCCAGTCAGCCAGGTGAAAACGCGCCAGGACTAACGGATGGTCATGGATGAAGCGCGCCAAGGCCTCCGGCACCAGTAGCTGTGCTGGATAGGGCCCGCTGCCAAAGTGCAGCTCGCCACCTTCCAGGCCGTTGTACTGCAGCAGTTCGTTGTGCAGGGTCTGGCTGCTGGCAAGCAACCGCCGGGCGTGTTGCAGCACCAGTTGGCCTTGGCCGGTGAGGCGAAACTCTCGGCTGCCGCGTTCGACCAGGGCGCAATCGAGGTCGCGCTCCAGGGTCTGGATACTGCGGCTGAAGGCAGGCTGGCTGAGGTTCACTGCGTCAGCGGCACGAACGAAGCCGCGGCAATCGGCCAGGGCCACGAAGTGGCGAAGTTGTCGAAGGTCCATTATGCGCTCCCTGCATGTTAGCGATACTTTTTATGCATTTGATCGATAGTGTAGCGACTGGCATAACACGAGTCCTGTCCTTTTCTTGTGACTCGCCATGCTTGCTGAAGCCTTTGTTTCCAGTGCCTTCACCCGTACCTTAGTCGCGCATGCGCAGGGCTGTGGCCTGCCAGTCGAGCGCTTGTTGGCGCACGCCGGTATTGATTCTGCGTGGCTCGATGGGCATCACAGAGTCCCGGCGTTGCGGGTCGAGCAACTACTGGCCGAATGCGAGGCAGCCGGTGCCGGGCGTGAGTTTGGCTGTGAATTGGTGCCGGGCATGGCCACCCATTCGCTGCAGGGCCTGAATATTCTTCTCGACTCGGCGGCTACCGTGCGAGCCAGCCTGGAATGCTTTATCCGCTACCTGCCGTTGGTCACCAACTGTGTACGGGTCAGCCTGGAAGAAGACGCAGGCCAAACACTGTTGCACGTGCGCCGCTATCAACATCAACCGCATTACTACATGCTCGATGCTGCGGTGTTAAGCCTGGTGCGTAACATTGCCCGGCGTGCCGGCAAGCCGCCTGCCAGCGTGTTTACCCAGGTGACTCTGTTGGCGCAGCAGGCCGCGTGGCCCTGGTTGCAGGAGTGGGGCGTGCCGACAGCTGAAGGGCAATGGCTCAGCCTGCAATTGGCCCCAGGGGCATTGGCACTGGCTTTGCCAGGAGCCAATGCCTTCCTGCACCAGAGCATGCTGCGCCAATGGCAGGGCGCTGTCGGTGATGCAGACCGCCAGGGCAGCCTGCAATTGGCCCGGCACTGGCTGGCCGCCGGTGACCAGCCGATCGAGCGCATCGCCACGCGCCTGGGTTATCGGCAACCGAGCAACTTCATCCGCGCCTTTCGCAAACAATTTGGGGTGACACCCAAGCAATTTCGCTTGAGCGCTTTGCAATCGGCGTAAGGCTTATGCCGTTGCTTGCTGATGATCGTTTTTTGTCGTGCGCCGCTTGCGCGTGGCGACAGGTGCTTGGGCATCTTTATCGAGCTGCGTAATCCAACTGGAGCTCGATAATGACAACAACAAGCTCAACCCCGGCGTGCCTGCGCCTGCGTTTTGACGGCGGTGCTCGATCGCCATGGCTGCTGGCGCTACTGGCGTCTGTTGCCGCGCCTGCCCAGGCCACCACCTTCGACATCAATGAGGACTGGAGCTTCACCACGCGCAGTACCTTGAGCCTGGGCAGCAGTTGGTCGACACAGAGCCCCGACCGGCACCTGATGACCCGCGCCAACGCCTTGCAGGCGCAGGGCGTTACTGCCGATGGCAGCAGCGTCAGTGCCGATGACAACCGCCTCAATTTCAAGAAGGGCGATCCGATCTCGCAAACCTTCAAGGGCCTGACCGACTTCAGCCTCGATGGCCAGGGTCAGGGCGCGTTCCTGCGGTTCAAATACTGGTACGACCATGCCTATGAAACTCGTGATGGGCACTTCAAGGATTTCGACGACAGTGGCTGGGATGACCTGGCCAAATTCCAAGGCTTCGAGGCGCTAGACGCCTACCTGTGGAAGGACCTGGAACTGGCCGGCCATCCGCTCAACGTCAAGCTTGGCAAGCAGGTGTTGTCCTGGGGCGAAGCGCTGCTGATTCAGAACGGCATCAACGTCATCAACCCGCTGGACATCACCGCCTTCAATCGCCCCGGGGTCGAGATCAAGGAAGGCCAGTTGCCGGTGGAGATGGTGTCGTTCAGTTTCGGTATCTCCGACACCCTTAACCTGGAAGGCTTCTACCAGTATAACTGGCGCCCCAGCGTGCTTGATGGCTGCGGCACCTTTTTTGCCAGCAGTGATGTGATTCAGCCGGGTTGCGGTCCGTTGTACCTGAGCCAGGTACTGACTGATCAACAGATGCAAGCCAGCGGGCTGTATGCCCGTTCACGGGGCAACGAATCGCCGTCGGACAGCGGTCAGTTTGGCTTCGCGTTGCGTCAGATGCTGCCGGCGCTCAATGACGCCGAGGCGGCGTTGTATTTCATCAACTACCACTCGCGCCTGCCGTACCTGACCCTGGATGCACGTAACACCCGCTTGCCGGGCAGTTTCCCTGGCGGCATACAGGGGCCGTCCTATGCTGCGGCATTCCCCGAAGATATTCGCTTGTATGGCATGAGCCTGACCGGGGTGGAGCCATACAGCGGCATTTCTTTGGCCACTGAGTTGAGCTACCGGCCCAACATGCCGCTGGCCTACAACACACCTGATGCCACCACCGCGGTGGTGTCCGGCGCTGTCGGCAGTTCTTGGGTCGACTTGCCTGAAGGGTTCAATACGCGCAATGGCGACCGCTTCGACGCCTGGCAACGTATGGGCGTGTGGCAATGGACGGGCTCGGCGACCCAGGCTATCGACAACGTCCTTGGCGCCACGCGCCTGAGCCTGTTTGGCGAAGTGGGTGTGGTGCACATCGACAGCCTCGGTGATGAGCGCCTGGGGCGCAACGCAGCCTTTGGCCGCAGTGCGCCGCGCAACGGCACGGCCTGCAACACCGTGGCCTCCGGGGTGACCAACCGTTACTGCACCGATGAGGGCTTTGCCACTGACTGGTCCTGGGGCTACCGCCTGCGCGCCAGCCTCGAGTACAGCGACGTGTTGCCGGGGATCAACCTGATCCCGGCCGTCAATTGGCGCCATGACGTCGAGGGCTATTCCTACGACCCGGCCGGGCCATTCCAGGAAGGTCAGCAGGCGCTTGGCCTGAGCCTGACTGCCAACTACCTCAATGACTACAGCGTGGAGCTGGCCTACAACGCCTTCTTCGGCTCCAACGACTACAGCACCCTGGATGACCGCGACTTCGCCTCGGTCAGTTTCAAGGTTGATTTCTAAGGAGAACAATAAAAATGCGTATTCATCCTCTGTTGCTGGCCCTGACCTGTGTCAGCGCAACGGTTATGGCCAAGAGCAATGACCTTGGTCCGTTGGACACGACACTCACCCCCATGGGTTCGGAACGCGCCGGCAATGCCGATGGCAGCATCCCGGCCTGGACCGGCGGCCTCGACAAGCGCGCCGGTAGCGTCGATGGCAACGGCGGTTACAGCGACCCGTTTGCCAGCGAAAAGCCGCTGTTCACGATCACTGCGCAGAACTTTGCGCAGTACCAGGGCGCACTGAGCCCGGGTCAGGTGGCGATGTTCAAGCGCTTTCCCGCCACCTACCAGATGCCGGTTTACCCCAGCCATCGAAGTGCGCGCTTGCCGGCGGCGATCCTGGCTGACAGCCGCAACAACGCCAGCAAGACGACCTTGGTCGATGGCGGCAATGGCCTGCATGACTACAGTCGCGGCATCCCGTTTCTGTTGCCGACGCAAGGCATGGAGGTGATGTGGAACCACATGAGCCGTTGGCGCGGCGGTAGCTATGAGCGCTTGAGCAGCATTGCCCTGGTGCGTGAGAACGGCGCGGTCAGCTACATTCGCGCGCAGTCACTGGTCAGTTTTGCCGAGGCGGTCAGCGGTCTTGAGCCAAACGCTAACGTGCTGTTCATGTTCAAGAGCCGGGTGCTGGAACCGGCACGCCTGGCGGGCGAGACCGTACTGGTGCATGAACCGCTCGATCAGGTGGCCGAGCCGCGTTCGGCCTGGCAGTACCTGCCGGCCCAGCGCCGGGTGCGCCGCGCGCCGATGCTGGCCTATGACAACAGTGCCCGTTACAGCAACGGCTTGATCACCGCCGACAACATCGACGGCTTCAATGGTGCGCCAGACCGTTTCGACTGGATGCTGATCGGCAAGCAGGAACTGTACATCCCCTACAACAGTTACCGTCTGGGCAGCCGGGCGCTGAAGCTTGACGAACTGGTCAAGCCCAACCATATCAACCCGGCCTATACCCGCTATGAAAAGCACCGGGTGTGGGTGGTTGAAGCGACGCTAAAGCCGGGGGCGCGGCATCTTTACAGCAAGCGACGTTTCTATGTGGATGAGGACAGTTGGCAGATTGCCCAGGTCGATCAGTACGACAGCCGTGGCGAGTTGTGGCGCAGCTCAGCGTTGCATGCGATCCAGCACTACGATCATGACTTCACGTATAACGTGCTGGAAACATCGTATGACCTGATTTCGGGTCGCTATTACGCCGGTGGTTTGAGTAACGAAGAAAAGACGCCGATGCGTGTAGGCTTCAGCGCCAAGACGGATGATTACACACCGTCCGAGTTGCGCCGCTGGGCCAAGTAACACGAACTCGTCAGGCTCGATCGCCGGCAAGGCCAGCTCCCACAAAGGACCCTGTGGGAGCCGGTGCAGGTTAACTGCGGTTCACGGGGTAACGATATTGAACTGCGGGCTGAAGGTATCGAGTGCGCCGAGCAATTCGGCGAACTTCTTGCCGTTGCCTTCGATCTTGATCAAGCCTTTTTGCATTGCCGTAGGAAAATCCAGCTGCTTGAGGCTGATCTGCTCCAGGGTCGCCTTGCTCATGGTCAGCCCGGCATCAGCCTTGGGATTCAGGCCTTCTCGGTGGGTGAGTACGCCATTGCGCAAGGTCAGGTTGAACGCCTGGTCCGGCTCGCTGAAACGCCAGTTGAGGTTCATGTCATGGCCCAGCGCTTTGTCGACATCCACGCGCACAGCCATGAAGTCGAAGAACATCTGTGGCGTCAACGCCCGCACCATGTCGGCAGACACCGAACTGCCCGGGTTGCTCGGTATACCACCGCGCAGTTCCATGGCACCGGTCAGGTAGATGTTGCGCCAGTTGGCGTTTTCACTTTGGTAACCCAACTGCTCCAGTGCTTCGGCCTGGGCCGCGCGGGCCTTGGCATTGTCGGGTTCAGCGAACAGCAGTTGGTTGCCCAGCTGCGCAGCCCAACGGTATTGACCCTTGTCCAACGCGGCTTGCACTTTACCCAGCACCGCCTCGCCGCCGCCCATGGCCTCGACGGTCATGCGCGCGCTTTCAACCGGCGGCAGCGGGTTGAGGTTGGCCGGGTTGCCATCGTAGAAACCCATGTAGCGCTGGTACACGGCGCGTGAGTTGTGACTGAGCGAACCGTAGTAGCCCTGGGTGTACCACTTGTTCTGCAGCTCGCCCGGCAGCTTTTCCATGTTCTGGGCGATTTCCATCGGCGTCAGGCCCTGGTTGAGCAGGTGCAGGGTGCGGTCGTTGAGGAAAGCGTACATGTCGCGCTGGTCGGCCAGCAGCGTACGCACGGGCTCCGGGCCCCAGGTTGGCCAGTTGTGCTGGCCAAACAATACTTCGGTCTTGTCGCCATAACGATTCAGGCTGGCGTCCAGGTAGTGCGACCAGGCCTTGGCATCGCGCACCTGGGCACCGCGCGGGGTGAGAATGTTGTGCATGGTTTGCGAGGCGTTTTCGGCGATACCCAGGGCCTTGAACTTGGGCAGGTAAAGGTTCATTTCCGATGGCGCCTCAGTGCCAGGGGTGAGCTGGAATTCGACATCGATACCGGCAATACGACGGGTTTCATAAGGCTGGCTGATCAGGTCGGTCGGTGGGATCAGGGTGATGGTGCCGCTGATGGCCACCGCCTTGCCGATGGCCGCGTCGACTTGCCCTTGCTCACCACGCGGCAGGTACAGGCCGAACTGATACTGGGCACGGCGGCTCATGGCATTGCCGGCGTAGACGTTCTCGCTCATGACGTGTTCCATGAACCCGGACGGTGCTAGCACCTGGACCTTGCCGGCCTTGACGTCGGCCTCGTCGATCACGCCGCGGACACCACCGAAATGGTCGGTATGGGTGTGGCTGTAGATCACCGCTACCACCGGCTTGTGCGGCCGATTCTGGTAGTACAGGTCGAGCGCCGCACGGGCGGTTTCGGCGGCGGTCAGCGGGTCGATGATGATCAGCCCGTCGTCGCCCTCGATGATGGTCATGTTGGCCAGGTCCATGCCGCGTACCTGATACAGGCCAGGCACCACCTCGAACAATCCGGCATGGTTGTTGAGCTGGGCCAGGCGCCACAGGCTCGGGTTGACGGTGGCGGGGCTGTCCTTCTTGTTCAGAAAGTCATAGCTGGCCAGGTTCCACACCGGCTTGCCGGCGGCGTCGAGCACCTGGCCTTTGAACGGCGCGATCAGCCCACGGGTGACGGCGGCGTAGTCGGCATCGTTGCTGAATGGACGTTGCTGGAGCACTGCAGCATTGCTGCTGCGGGTCTGGGCACTGGCCGCTGAGGCGGTGCTCGCCGGTTCGGCATACAGGTTCTGGCTCAGGCAGGCGAGGGCGATCAGGCTTGCCAGACGAGCCCGTGGATGCAGGGTGGGAAGGCGCATGGTGTCTCCGTTTTATTGTCGTTATGGCACACCCGGCCGAGCTTAAGGCTCGGGTTTGCCGCGTCAGCAAGCCGCGGACGACAAAAAACATGCAACCGACCCATTCAGTCGTGATTGACCACTTGGTTGCGACCACTTTTCTTCGCGGCATACAGGCGCCGGTCGGCGGTCGCCACCAGGTCTTCCAGCTCCTCGCAGCCATCAACACGCAATTCCGCCACACCGATCGATACCGTCAGGCGGATTTCCAGCGACGGTGCGCCGGCCAGCAGGGTCCCGGCGTCGGGTACGCACACCGACTTCGCAGTGGCCGCGCGCACCTGTTCAGCCATGTGCAGGGCGTCAGCAAGTGACGTGTCGGGCATCAGCACGCAGAACTCTTCACCGCCATAGCGCACCACCAGGTCCTGGGGCCTGACCAGGGCCCGGCACAGGGTGGCCAGGTGTTTGATAACCTCGTCGCCAGCGCTGTGCCCCCAGTTGTCGTTGATGCTTTTGAAATGGTCAATGTCGAGCATCCACAGGGCCAGTGGTTGATCTTCGCGCAGGCGCTGGAGCAAGCCGCCGAAGTCGGACTGCAGGCGCCGCCGGTTAGCCAGTTGGGTGAGGCCGTCGACCAAGCCCATCTCGCGCAATTGTCGGTTCAGGCGCAGCTGACCTTTGAATAGCCGGTCGACGATGTACAGGGTGAGAAACATCAGCAGCCCCAGCAATGCCCAGACGCCGAGAAACAGGAAGTCGATCTGCGCATTGACCGCCGCGCGCAGGTCGCTGGCGCTGATGTAATTGGTCAGGATCAGGTCGATCCCTTGTAACTCGCGAAACTGCAGGTAGCCCTGCTCGAGATTCAGCGTGCCGTGGTCACGCTGGAACAACATCGGCACTGACAAGCGTTTGCGCGCAGTTGGCAGGGTGTTCAGCCAGTTGCCCTGGAACGGCTTGAAGGACTGGTCACTGGAGGCGACCAGACTGCCGTCTTCGTCTATCAGGGTATGCAGCTCATCGCTTTCGGTAGTCTGGTACAGGTAATTCTGCAGTTTGGTCTGTGGCACGTCGTAAATCACCGCACCACGCATGACGGCATTGAGGTACACCGGGGTGCTGAGCAGCAAGTGCGGCATGCTGCCCAGGTTACTGCCGGGCAGCGGAAAGAAGACGATGTCGAGGTCTTCGATATTGGCACGGTTGAGCTGCATCAACGGCGAACTGGCAAGCTTGCGCAGGATTGGCTCCAGTTGCGCATCACGCACCGCCGGGTAGGCGATGACGATACCGGAAGTGGTCAGGAACAGGATGCGCGACAGGTTGGTTTCACCCTGAAACTGCGCCGGCAACACCTGGCTCATGGCCCGAGACAGGTGCAGATCTTCCACCAGTTGCTGCGGCTCGCGACTCAGGCCTGGGATACTCGCAACCAACGCGTCGCCAAGTGCCCGAACGGGGGCATCGGACTTGGGCACCGGCAGCCCCCAGAGCGGTTGCTGGCTGTTGCGCATGGCGGCGGCGATGGCGTCATTTTGGCGCATCGAGGGCTGGCTATGGCCTTCGATCAGCACCCGCTCGGCAAGATGGCGCAGAAACTGCAGTTGGCTCTTGCCGCTGAAAATCAGCGTCTCGATCGCCAGCGCCTGTAACTGCAGGTTGTGCTCGCGGACCTCCAGTTCGTGCTGTTGCAGTTGATAATACTGGCGCCCGGCGAGCACCAGGGTAATGGCGAAGGCAGCGAGAAAACACAACACCACGGTGCGCCGTGGGCGGGCGCAGGCAAAGGGTAGTAACAGGCGCGATGGCGCCGCGGACGGGGGCTGTTGCGGCATCGAGCATACCCACTGCGAAGAAAGCTGTGAGTATAGATCCAAGTCACTACCCCACATTAATCGGTGCTTGCGATCCGTGACCGCTGCCGCCATTCAGGCGCATCGCGGTGACTGATTGGCGACTGCTTCGCAGCCGATCGCAGCCTGGCGGCAGCGGCTACTTGCCTAGGTAGAAGTGTATAGCCAGACGCTGCACCCAGCGGCCGTAGGGCGGGTAAAACAACTGGGTGGGGAACCAACGCTGGCGCTTGAGCACCGCCTTGCCATGCGACAAGGTGCGAAAGCCTTCCTGGCCATGGTAGGAGCCCATGCCCGAGTTTTCGAAGTTGTAGTCGTGCATCAGGCGAATGTCGGCATTCAGGCCGTTGGGGTCCAGGTAGGTCATCGCCAGCACCGCCTGCACGGTGTAGTAGTACTCGCTGGCGGTGGGCATCGCCGAGGCCGCGCTTGTGGTCGTGAGGCCCGCCTTTGACATTCAGGCGCATGTCGTTGAGGGGCAGCAAGGCATGAAAGCCCAGGTCGCCACCGAATACTTTCTGCTCGGTGACCCAGACAAAGCGTGGGGCCAGGGTGGTGACGCGCAGGTCGATATCGGCGGCCTTGGCGCCGCTGTTGTCGCGCAGGCTGTCAGCCAGGTAGTTGCCGGCGAACAACTGGCCGTAGGTGCCCGCCGGCGGCAAGATGCCCATGCCGTAAAGTTCGATGCCCATGGGCCAGGAGGAGATGCCGCCTTCGGTGGCGTGGGCGTGCAAGGCAGAAGTGGCCAGCAGCAGGCCGGCAGTCAGGTGCTGCGAGGTGCGTTTGAACATGAGAGGGTTAACCTTATTGTTATGAGTGATGCGTCGCGACGCTCACTCGGTCCCTCTCAACTACCGTGCCAGGTTTGTTTTTGTGTTTATTTTCTTGTTTATCAATAAGTTAGTTTTTATTGCCTGATTGAATTGCCGAAGGCTTCGTTGGAATCTGTTAAGACTTTTCAGCAGGGTGCGTAATTTGCTGTAGCCGCTGCCGAGGAACGAGGCTGCGATCGACTGCAGCGCAGTCGCAACTCGGCCATCTCAGTGGGCCTGACGAATCGCAGTCGTCAGGTTTTGCGGTCGTTTCACGACCGATCGCAGCCTCCCGGCAGCGGCTACACGAAGCCCGTCAAGTTAGCGGCACCTGCAGGGTTCGCCCCGGCCTGACGAAACGCATTGGGCGTCTGCCCGCACAGCCGGCGGAAAAACCGCGAGAAATAGGTCGGGTCGCTGAACCCCAGGCCGTCGGACAGCTGGCTAATGCTCATGTTGGTGTAAATCAGGTTGCGCTTGGCTTCGAGCAGCAAGCGCTGGTGAATGATCTGCAGCGCGGTCTGTTCGGCGAGCTCGCGGCAGAGGATGTTCAGGTGCACGCTGGAGACCCCGAGGCGATGCGCAAATTGCTCAACCGACAGGTGTTCACGGTAGTGTTGCTCCACCAGTTTGATGTAGCGTCCCAGCAGTTGCTGATTGCGCTCGTCGCGGTTGCCCGGTGCCGGCTTCTGCTGGCTGTGGCGGCTGATCCACACCATCAGGCTGGTGACCAGAGAATGCAGCAACAAATCACGCGCCGGTGCGCTGCCTTCGTACTCCTGGTGCAGCACCCGGATCAAGGTGTGAAGTGCGCTGCGATCACGCCCCAGGTGATAGCAGCCCACCGATGCCAGGACCGTCAGCGGCGCGTGTAATTGCGCTTCCAGTTGCGCCACCAACGGCGCGCCGAGCGTCAGTACGTAGCCATCGATGTCTTCAGAAAACTGAAAGCCGTGCACGGTCATGGGCGGGATGACCTGGATCGCCGCATCGCGCACTTCGCTGCGCTTGCCTTCAATCTCGATCAGCGCCCGGCCGCGGCGCACATACAGCAATTGAAACAGGTCAGCATGGCGGTGCGCCTTGATCTCCCAGTGGTGCAGGCTGCTGCGCTTGGGGATGGACTCGCAGTGCAACAGGTCAGGCGTCGGCCAGGCCTGATTCTCGCCGTACAGCTTGAACACCGGAATGCGGGGGAGGTTGGATCTTGTCATTGTGGACAACCTGCCGGAGGTAATGCGTTCGATAATCGAACGAAATATGTAAAAGTGCAATTTACTGGAGGAATATCACCTTTTTTTACAGTTTTTGTCAGCAAAAATGCAGGGGTACACAACAACAATATTTTCCGGGTACTGCCGTTGAACTGCCTGGAACCCTGATGCGAGACAAAAATAATGAAAACTCAGGTAGCCATTATTGGCGCTGGTCCCTCCGGACTGTTACTTGGTCAGCTGTTGCACAACGCCGGTATCGACACCGTGATCGTCGAACGTCAGACCCCCGAATATGTACTCGGCCGCATCCGTGCCGGTGTGCTTGAACAAGGCACCGTCGACTTGCTGCGTGAAGCCGGTGTGTCCGAACGTATGGACGCTGAAGGCCTGGTGCACGATGGCGTCGAGCTGCTGGTGGGTGGCAAGCGCATCCGCGTTGATCTTAAAACCCTGACCGGTGGCAAGACGGTCATGGTGTACGGTCAGACCGAAGTAACCCGCGACCTGATGCAAGCCCGCGAAGCCTGCGGTGCGACGATCATTTATTCGGCCGACAACGTTCAGCCCCACGAGATGAAGGGGCAGCAGCCCTACATCACCTACCAGAAAGACGGCCAGACCCATCGCATCGACTGCGACTACATCGCTGGCTGCGATGGCTTCCATGGTGTGGCGCGCAAGAGTATTCCCGAGTCAGTGCTCAAGCATTACGAGCGCGTCTACCCCTTCGGCTGGCTGGGCCTGTTGTCCGACACACCACCGGTCAACCACGAATTGATCTACGCCCACCATGATCGCGGTTTCGTGTTATGCAGCCAGCGCTCGCTGACCCGCAGTCGTTACTACCTGCAGGTGCCGCTGACCGACCACGTCGATGACTGGTCTGATGAGCGCTTCTGGAATGAACTCAAGGCCCGTCTGCCCGAAGAGGTTGGCGCGCGCCTGGTCACCGGGCCGTCGCTGGAAAAAAGTATCGCGCCACTGCGCAGCTACGTGGTTGAGCCGATGCAGTACGGCAAACTGTTCCTGCTCGGCGACGCTGCGCACATCGTGCCACCCACGGGTGCCAAGGGCCTGAACCTGGCCGCCTCGGATGTGTGCTACCTGTACCGGATCTTACTCAAGGTCTACCGCGAAGGGCGCACCGACCTGCTCGAGAAGTACTCAGAAATAGCCCTGCGCCGGGTGTGGAAGGGCGAGCGTTTCAGCTGGTTCATGACCAACCTGCTGCATGACTTTGGCGAACACCAGGATGCCTGGGATCACAAGATGCAGCAGGCTGACCGTGAGTACTTTCTTACCTCTCACGCCGGGCTGGTCAACATCGCCGAGAACTACGTCGGCTTGCCGTTCGAAGACATCGAGTAAGCGAGGAGGGTGATTCATGGGCGTGTTCGACTGGAAACACTGGGTGGTGCTGCTGGTTGTGGTGGTCCTGGTGTTTGGCAGCAAGCGGCTCAAGACCCTGGGCAGCGACCTGGGGGAGTCGATCAAGGGCTTTCGGCGCTCGGTCAACGCCGATGAAGAGGTCAAGCCCGCAGTGGCTGTGGAGCGTCAACCGAGTACCCTGGACAAGGCTTGAGGCCCCCGGGGGCCTAGCGGCTGGCCGTCTCCAATATCTTCACCATCGCCGTATAGCCTCGCTCTCGGGCATGGGCTAGCGGCGTTACCCCGTCCTTGTCGGCAATGTTCACATCCGCGCCGGCGTTCACCAGCAACTCGACAATTTCGACGTGGCGCGGTCCGCCGTCGCTGAGGACAATGGCTTCCATCAATGCGGTCCAGTGCAGGCGATTGAGGTGGTTTACGTCGACCCCGGCGTCAATCAAGGTGCGCACGGTGTCGACATGCCCGCGCTCGGCTGCCGGAATCAATGCGGTACCGCCATACCGGTTGGTGCTCTTGAGATCGGCGCCGTGGGCCAGAGTCAGGCGCAGGATCTGGTTGAAACCACGTGCGCCGGCATACAGGTAAGGGCTGTCGTCGATGTTGTCCTTGGCATTGACGTCAGCCCCGGCTTCGATCAGCACCCGCGCGGCGTCTAACTGATTACGATGGGTGGCCAGCAGCAGTGGGGTGCGGCCGAGCTTGTCACGGGCCTCGCGGTTGGCACCTTGGTCGAGCAAGCTCCGTACGCGCTCGGCGTTACCGTTGTCAGCAGCCTCGCGCAGTTGGCTTTCCAGCACGCCGCCTTCGGCGCTGGCGGTGATTGAGGTCATCATGGCCAATAGGAAGGCGAGAAAGACGTTCAAGTGTTCCAGGCGCATCCGCTTGTCTCCGTGTGTTGTCCTGTGAGTGGGCGCATGATAGAAATCGTGCTTCCCATTTAGAAGTTAAATATTCACATGGATATCAGTGTAAAACCGAATAGGTCCTTGTTCGATCTGGACCTGCTTCGGGCCATCGTCGTGGTGGCTGACTGTGGCAGCTTTACCACCGCGGCGGCGCGCCTGCATTCCACCCAGTCAACGGTGAGCCAGAAGGTGCGACGCCTGGAAGACATGGTTGGCCATCGCCTTTTGGTGCGCGGCAATCGTGATGTGCTGCCTACCGATGCCGGTCAGACCCTGCTCGGTTACGCCCGGCACATGCTGGCCCTCAATGACCAGATGCTCGAAGCGCTGGCGGGCGCCACCGTTGGTGTGACGGTGCGCCTGGGGGTGCCGGAAGATTTCGTCGGCGGCCGCACCACCAATGCATTGTCAGCGTTCAATCGCAAATACCAGCAGGTCAAGCTGGAAGTCACCAGCGGCTTGTGCCGCGACCTGAGCCAGAGCTATGACAACGGTGAACTGGATCTGGTGCTGCTCAAGCAGCGGCGCAACAGCCGCGAAGGGGTCGCCTGCTGGCCGGAAGAGCTGCAGTGGATCGACAGCGCCAGCACGCCGTCGATTGATCTGGACCCGATCCCGTTGGTGACCTTTCCTCCGCGGGGCCTTTACCGTGATGACATGATCAACGCCATCGAAGGCATGGGGCGGCGCTGGCGCATCAGCTTTACCAGTTCGAGCCTGAGCGGTATTCAAGCGGCGGTGGCCGATGGCATGGGCATCAGCTTGCTGCCGCCGCGTGCGGCGACCCGCGACCATGCGGTGTTGGGCGAGGACAATGGCCTGCCGGTAATCGACAGCTACGAGATTGTCATTGTTCATCGACCGACGGCCGACCCGATGGTCAAGGAGTTGGCCGGGGTATTGGCCAGTTTGCTTGAGGCCCATGAGGTCTAGTTATTCGTCGGGTGTCTCGGGCGGGGAGTGCAATCCTTGGCGCTCGGCCACTGCACGCAGGGTGCGCAGTGACACCATCGGGGCATCGATGACGAACTGGTTGGCCAACCACGACGGAATGTCACCGGCAGGTTCGGCCTCCAGTTGGTAGGTCACTTCGGTCAGGCGTTCACCTTTGGGCACCAGGCTCCACAGACCACTGAGCTCAGTGACGCGAATCAGCCCTGGCGCTGTTTCCAGTTTACTCGCGTCAGCGCTGAGGTGACGGATCAGGGCACCCTCGTCGGTGCGTTCGGTCTTCACCCTGATGACCATGTCGCGCGGGCTGGCGGGCCAGGGCAGGTCGGTGGTGAGGTAGACCCAGGTGCTGTCGCCCTCGACACCTACCAGGCGCATTGACGCGCAGCCATACAGCCATTTGCAGGCCACCCGCAGGTTTTCCAGCAAATCGTTCAAGGTGCTGACACTGGCCTTGATCAGCGCCACGCCGCGAAAGCGCTGGTACGTTGAGTGGGCGGATTCATCCAGGTACACCTGTATGCCATCTTCGTCCTTGGCTAACTGCCAGGTGTCGGCGTGGGCGCCGTTACCCAGCAGCAGGACCAGCAGCGCAGTGCACAGGGGTCTGGGATTCATGTCGGCTCCACCGCGGGGCTGGTCGAGAAAAGCATAGGTCAGGTGTGGGTTTGTGGGAGCTGGTCTTGCCAGCGATGCAGACTCTGCGCACTAACTGACACCCGGTCGATGCCATCGCCGGCAAGACCGGCTCCCACAGTGGATAAGCTCACGCTCCAAGCACCTCAGCAACAAGGCCAAGACCATCGTCCCCCGTCAATCTGTGAAGCACCAAAAAAAAGCCCGCCAGTAACGGCGGGCTTTTCGTGCATCGAGCCTGGGCTTAACGCTGAGGGTTCAGCACCAGATTCATATGACGGTTTACATCCTTGTACAGCAGGTAGCGGAACGGACCTGGGCCGCCGGAGTAGCATGCTTGCGGGCAGAACGCGCGCAGCCACATGAAGTCACCGGCTTCAACCTCGACCCAGTCCTGGTTCAAGCGGTACACCGCTTTACCTTCCAGCACATACAGGCCGTGTTCCATCACATGGGTTTCAGCAAACGGAATCACACCGCCTGGCTGGAAGGTCACGATATTGACGTGCATGTCGTGGCGCATGTCGGCCATGTCGACGAAGCGGGTGGTGACCCAGGCGCCGTCGGTGCCTGGCATCGGGATCGGCTCGATGTCTTTTTCGTTGGTGACGAACGCTTCCGGCAGGGCCAGGCCTTCAACGACCTGATAGTGCTTGCGGATCCAGTGGAAGGTGACGTTCTTGCCGCTGGTGTTACGCAGGCTCCAGTCAGCTGCCGGCGGAATGAAGGCGTAGCCGCCTTCCTTGAGGGTGTAGGGCTTGCCCTGCAGGGTGATGTCGACTTCGCCTTCCACCACGAACAACACCGCTTCGGCGTTCTTGTCCAGTTCAGGACGCTCGCTACCACCTTCTGGGGCCAGCTCGACGATGTACTGCGAGAAGGTTTCCGAGAAACCGGTCAGCGGACGGGCGATGACCCACATGCGCATCTTGTCCCAGAACGGCAGGTGGCTGGTGACGATGTCACGCATCACGCCCTTGGGGATCACGGCATAAGCTTCGGTAAACATGGCACGGTCTGTCAGCAGCTCGGTCTGAGCCGGGTGCCCACCGTGAGGGGCGTAGTAAGAAGATTTCGACATGGACAGTCTCGACTTGTTGTTGTGTCCCCGTGCCTGGCAGCGCCGGCCGGCGCTGCGTGGGGAGGCATTGACACGATATAGACAAGGCCGTGCTATCCACAAATTAAATGTTGAAATACCCGGTATTCGATTACTGAATGCCGGGCAGGGCTAGCCCGTGGCTCGGCATTCGCGCTCAAACGGGTCAGGGCAACACCGACACCGGGTACACCGCATCAGCCACTCGTAGCGGCTTGGGAATCAGGCCCAGGCCCTGGAAGGTGTCGGCCAGTTTTTGTTGCTCGGCGGTGATGGTGCTGTCGATCGGCACGGCGTTGTAGTTGCGCCGTTCGCTGGCCACTTGCAGCACATCGGCGCCAATGCCCAGTTGCGGGGCGAGCAGGGCGGCGACTTCATCGGGTTTGTGGTTGGCCCAGTCACTGACCTTGGCCAGCTCGCTGAAGAAGGTCTTGAGCAGCGCCCGGTTGTGGTCAGCAAAGCTGGCCGATGACAGGTAAAAGGTACGGTTGTTGGACAGCCCGCTGCCGTCACGCAGGTTTTTCAGGCCCGGCTGTTTTTCTGCCGCTGCCAGGAACGGGTCCCACAGGGTCACGGCCTGCACGCTGCCCGACTGCAACGCGGCCACCGCGTCGGCGGCGTTGTTGACGTAGGCCGGGGTGATGTCTTTGTAGCTCAGGCCGGCATCCTCCAAGGCGACGGCCAACAGGTATTGAGCGTTCCAGCCACGACCGGTGGCCACACGTTGGCCTTTGAGCGCCTGGATGTTGGCGATGTTGTCCTGCTTCCGTACGACCAGACCAATACCCCGAGGGTAGGGTTGTTCGGCCGCGAGATAAACCACGGGTTTGCCGGCCGCCTGGGCAAACACCGACGGCGCATCGGCCGCATGGCCCAGGTCAATGGCGCCGGTGCTCAAGGCTTCGAGCAGTTGCGGGCCCGCAGCAAATTCGTACCAGCTGACGGTCACCCCTTGGGGGGCCAGGGCTTTTTCCAGCGCGCCGCTGCCTTTGAGGATGTTGATGCTGTTGAATTTCTGGTAGCCGATACGCAAGGTTTTGGCAGGCTCGGCAGCGGCGCTCTGGCCAGGGAGCAAGAGTGCAGCGAACACGGCGAGCAAGCTGCCGGTCAACAGGCGACGCAGCGGGGAAAGAGGCTGTTGCGGCATGGGCGGACTCCAGAGGTGCAAGGGTAGGTGGTGTCCAAAAATATAAAGAGCCGCCATGAGCGCTTCAATTTGTTTATTCCGTTTTGTTAGATTGTTTTGTTATTTTTATATCCTTTTGTTTGTTCTGTGTTTTGCCTGCCTGAGGGGTGATCGTCAGGGCAAAACCATGAATACTGCGACCACACTCCCTACCTGCCGAGGTCCCTTGTGAAGTATCTAATTGCCCTGCTCCTGAGTCTGTCCCCGCTGTTGGCCCAGGCCGTTGAAGTCGGTGAGCGTCTAGCGCCGTGGACCCTGCTTGACCAGCATGATCAGGCCTACAGCCTCAACGACCAGACCCGCACTTTGCTGGTGGCGCGCAACATGGACGGTGCCAAGCTGGTCAAGGCGGCGCTGGCCGATCGTCCCAAGGGCTACCTCGAAGCGCGCAATGCGGTGTTCGTTGCCGATATCCAGCGTATGCCGGCGCTGATCAGCAAGCTGTTTGCGGTTCCGGCGATGCGTGATTACAGCTACCGGGTCATGCTCGACCGCGACGGCAAGGTCGTGGCGCGCTATCCGGGGGCTGAGGACAAGGTACTGTGGCTGCAACTGGAGCAGGGCCGTGTGGTGGCGCAGAACGAATACGCCAGTGCCGAGGCGCTGCGTGAGGCGTTGGAAGCGCTAGCGCACACTGGCCAATAGGGTGCTCGCTTTTGTGGGAGCAGGCCTTGGGCAACAGCGGGTTTACGCGCTGACCCTATCGCCGGCAAGGCCGGCTCCCACAGTAAGTATGTGCTTGCCATGGGCGCTGGATGTTTATTCAGCCACGACGATGGGCACATGCCAGGTCGCCTTTAGCTGTCTCACTCGCCCAAGCGCTGCTCGCGTGAAGGCGGGTAGCCGAAGTAGGCGCTGTAGCACTTGCTGAAGTGCGAAACCGAGACAAAGCCACAGGCAATCGCCACGTCCATCAGTGGCAGGTCGGCGTATTGCAGCAGGCGCCGGCTCTTGGTAATGCGTAGCTCCATGTAATAGCGGCTGGGGGAGGTGCCCAGTTGCGCCTGGAACAAGCGGTCGATCTGGCGTCGCGAACGACCGCTGTAGGTGGCCAGTTGATCCAGGCTCAGCGTTTCTTCCAGGTTGTTTTCCATCAATTCGACGATGGTGCGCAACGGTGCGCTCATCGATTTTTTCGAGCTGCTGTCGACCCGGCGAAAACGCGCACCGGAGAACGCCAGGATCTCCTCGACCCCAGCCGCCAGCGCTTCGCCCTGATGTAACTTCAGCAGTGCCAGCATCATTTCCAGTGCGCCATTGGGGCTGGCCGCCGTCAAACGGTCGCGATCGACAACATAGCTTGCCGGGGTAATTGTGCTCTGCCCACTGCGCTCGGCCAGGCTTGCCCGTTGCTCGGGGTGAATGGTGCAGCGGTAATCGCTAAGCACCCCGGCACGACCGAGAAAGTACGCGCCGTTCCACAAGCCGCCGAGGGCCAGGCCATGGTTGGCAGCCTCGGCCAGCAACCGGTCCAGCTCCGGGTACTTGAGCGGCGTGCGCAAGCCGCCGCACACTACCAGCATGTCGTACTGGTTCAGGGCGGTTCGCTCCAGACCTGCCGCAAAGATCTCCAACCCCAAGTCGCTCATCACCCGATCACTGCCCAATGACAGAGGCGTGATCCTGAACAGGTTGTTCTGCAGCAAGTTGGCGGTAACCAGTACATCCATGGCCACGGTGAAGCTGGCCATGGAGAAGTTCTCCAGCAGCACAAAACCGACCCTATAGGCAGGGGTGGAAGCCGTTTGCGGATGGTTTAAGTTCAGCATGTTGGTTGTGCTGGATTTACGGCTGAACTGACGTGGGGTGGGCAATGTGTGCTCCGCAGGGCAAGGGGTTTACCTGGCGAGTGTACCCAGAAGTTTATTGCCAGTGGTGAACACCGATTGAGAGCGTCTGCATAGCAAAAGTACCCGCCTGCCTGTAGGGTGCCTAGTTGGCCACTGACCCATACCGCAGAGTCGTGACATGCCCTCATCCCATCTTGACCCGCTGCGCCGGGTGATCGAACAGCTTCCGGTCGCGCCAGCGCCTGAGCCGTGGCAACTGAAGACGCGATTGACCATCGCCGGCCTGCTGGAAGTCGGCTTTGAGCGCGACGGCGAACTGATGCTGGTTGCCTCCAGCTCGGGGCGCAGTGTGATCGATTGTCAAACAGGGGCAAAAGTCGCCCGCGACCGCACCGATAACCTGGGCAGCGACCGCCATCTGGAAACCCGCGGCATTGGCCCATTGCACGATCAGGTGGTTCGCATGGCCGGGATCAATGGCGGCGGCCTGCCGCTGGCTACCGCTGATGGCTGGATGATCGAAGACATCATCTTGGCCTGGCCCGAACAGCATCTGTTGCTGGTTGAACCGGGTTCGTGGCTGCACGGCGCGCGCTACAACCGACCGGCCCTGTTCCACAAGCTCGGAGTAGAGCTGGAGGTGAGGGCGTTCGGCTTCTCCTACACCGGCTTGAGCCTGGTGATTGCGACTGCAGCAGAGGTGGTGGTGTTCGGACGCTGCGCTAAATCCGTTGCTGCCTGACCCTTGAGCCCTGCCTGAGGCACCTTTGATCTGCCCGTTACATGCCCCTCGTCGCTTTTAATAGCGATATTTCCCACTTAGTGGGAATCCTGTTTCACCCTTTGGGAAAACCCTGTGCACCATGTTCGCAAGGAGCACACATGAACTACACCACGCCCACTGATCGCTTGTTGCAGATTCTCGTCGCCTTAGGCCAAGCCGATGAAGCGCTGTCGGCCAAGGAGCTGAGCCTTCAATTGGCACAGCCTTTGAGCAGCACTTACCGGCATTTGAAAACCCTGCTGCGTTGGGGGTTGGCCGAAGACAATGGTCATGGCCGCTACCTGCCGGGACCGGCTTGCCTGCAGCTGGCAAACAAGTTCGACCGCGAAGCGCTGCTGGTGTCGCAAGCCTTGCCGGAGCTTAAACGCCTGGCTGAACTGAGCCGTGAAAGCGTCGCGCTGATGGTGCCGAGCAATGGCCAGGCGATTTGTATCGAGCTGATCGACAGCCCGCAGCCACTGCGTTGCTGCTATCAGAAGGGCTTGGCCCAGCCGCTGTTGGTCGGTGCCTCGGCGCGGGTACTGCTGGCCCACATGGCGCCTGAACGCAGTGAGGCGATCCTTCACGAGCAAGGCGTGGACGCCGAAGGCATCGTGGTTTATCAGCAAAGCTTCATCCCCATTCGCGCTCAGGGCTACGCCGTCAGCCTGGGCGAAATTGATGACGGCATCTGGGGCGTCAGCGCCCCGGTGCTCGACAGCCGCAACCGCCTGCACGGCGCTATCAGCCTGATGGCCCCGGCCTTTCGCGCACAGCAGAACAGCGAGCGTCTGACCCGCTGGACCCGTGAGGTCGCCCTGCGCGTAGGTGCGCGGCTGGATTGAATCTACCTGGAGTACCCCGCATGACCGCACATCTCACCATGGCCCTGTGGCAAGGCCGTATCGACGCTGGCGAAGGCGCGTCGGCGCTGCGCTGGCACCAATGGGTGCAGCCCTTTAGCCGTGAGCAAACACCTGGCACCGCCCTGGTGGGCCTGGCCTGCGACGAAGGCGTCAGCCGTAACCAGGGCCGCACGGGCGCCCGTCAAGGCCCTTCAGCGCTGCGCAAGGCACTGGCCAACCTGGCCTGGCGCGGCGAGCGTGGGCTCTACGACAGCGGTGACATCGAATGTGTCGGCAGCGACCTGGAAGGTGCGCAACAGGCTTACGCCAAACAGGTCAGCCAATTGCTCGACCAGGGCCACTTGCCCTTGGGCCTGGGCGGCGGCCATGAAATTGCCTATGCCAGCTTCCTCGGGCTGGCCGAACACCTGCGCCAGCACGAGCCGTGCCCACGTATCGGCATTCTCAATTTCGATGCCCATTTTGACCTGCGCCACGCCGCACAAAGCAGCTCCGGCACGCCGTTTCGGCAGATCGCCGAATACTGCCAAGCAGCCGGCATGGCCTTTGACTACTGCTGCCTGGGCGTGAGCGAGCTGAACAACACCCAGGCCCTGTTCGAGCAGGCCCAGCGCCTGAACGTGCGCTATCGCCTTGACCGGCAGATGCAGCCATGGAATGTCCCGGCCATCGAAGACTATGTCGAGGCATTTCTGAGTGGCATCGATCACCTCTACATGACCGTGTGCCTGGATGTGCTGCCCGCCAGCCAGGCCCCCGGTGTGAGTGCGCCATCGGCCCATGGCGTCGACCTGATGGTGGTCGAGCACCTGGTCCGCCAGGCCAAGGCCAGCGGCAAGTTGCGCATGGCTGACATCGCCGAACTCAACCCCGGACTTGATCAGGACCAGCGCACCGCGCGTATTGGCGCCAGGCTACTGGCCAGCCTGGTTGACTGAGCCCTTGACCCCATAAATCCAAGTATAAAAACAAGAGTGTTAACCCATGCTGACTCTGCAACTCGATGCATTGACCACCGTCGCCCTGGCGCTTGTGCTGCTGGCGATGGGCGCGCAACTGAAAAAGCACAGTTACTGGCTGCGCCAGCTTTGTGTACCGGCTCCTGTGATCGGCGGCTTTGGCTTTGCCTTGGTGGTATGGCTGCTGCGTAACCAGCAATGGCTGGACATCAAGCTCGACACCGCCATGCAAACCCCGTTGATGGTGGTGTTCTTCACCACGGTTGGCCTGGGCGGCAGCCTTGGCTTGCTGCGTCAGGGTGGCAAGATCCTCTTCGTCTACCTGGGCGCCTGTTGGGGCCTGGCCTTGCTGCAGAACCTGGTGGGTGTCGGCATGGCTAAAGCGCTGGGCATTGACCCGTTATTGGGGATCATGGCCGGAGCGGTGTCACTCGAAGGTGGCTTTGGTGCGGCGGCGGCGTTCGGACCGATTGCCGAAAGCCTGGGTACCAGCGGTGCCACGACGGCGGCGCTGGCGTCGGCAACCTTCGGCATGGTCGCTGGCGGCTTGCTCGGCAGCCCGGTAGCCCGCTACCTGATCGACCGCAAAAAACTCGCGGTCAAGGCCGACCGGGTTGACACCCTGCAAGCGCTGGAAAAGGCCAACGAAGCCCCGAGCGTGCCCTTGGACGCGGCGGTGCTGCTGCGGCTGTTGACCTGCATCCTGGTGATCATGGTGCTGGGCTTCTGGATGGGTAACGCCCTGAACGAACACCTGGGTATCGTGCTACCGGTGTACGTCGGTGCGATGTTCGTCGCCATCATTCTGCGCAACTTCAATGACCGTGCGCGTGTGATCGAACTGCCCGACAATGCTGTCAGCACCGTGGGCGATATCAGCCTGGGGATGTTCCTGACCATGGCCATGATGAGCCTGAAGTTCTGGGAGCTGGAGCACCTGGGCCTGCCGTTGTTGGTCATCCTGGTGGTGCAGGTGGTGATCATGGTATTGCTGTGCATCTTCGTGCTGTTCCGCCTGTTCGGCGGCAATTACGATGCCGCCGTGCTCTGCGCCGGCTACATGGGCCACGGCTTGGGCGCTACGCCCAATGCGGTGGCGAACATGGGCGCCATTTGTGACCACTACAAAGTGTTTTCCTACAAGGCTTTCATCATCGTGCCGCTGTGTGGTGCGGTGCTGATCGATATCGTCGCCTTGCCGTTGATTACCTGGTTTATCAACGCATTTAGCTGACGTTGTAGGGACAGTTATCCTGCTGGTTTTTTTGTGAGAGCCGGCCTTGCCGGCGATGAAATCGGCGCAGTGTCAGCGATTGCGCGGTGTCTGCATCGCTGGCAAGGCCAGCTCTCACAGAAATGTGGGGGTTTTGCTGGCAAACTGACCATTGACTGAGGGAAAAGCGCTTTTCGCTCTTTCGACTTGGGGCAAGGGAGGGCACAATGCGTGTCCTTTTTTTGGCCGGCCTTGCCGGGGGCCTCGAAATGATCAAAACGCCGTACTACCTCATCGACAAAACCAAGCTGCTGCGCAACATGGAGAAGATCGCCTACGTGCGTGAAAACTCCGGCGCCAAGGCCCTGCTGGCACTCAAGTGCTTCGCCACCTGGTCGGTGTTCGACCTGATGCAGCAGTACATGGACGGCACCACCTCGTCGTCGCTCTACGAGCTCAAGTTGGGTCGCCAGAAGTTCGCCGGCGAGACCCACGCCTACAGCGTGGCCTGGGCCGACGATGAAATCGAGGAAATGCTCGATAACTGCGACAAGATCATCTTCAACTCCATCGGCCAGCTGCAACGCTTTGCTGACGCCTCCGACGGCAAGGTCCGTGGCCTGCGCGTCAACCCGCAAGTGAGCAGCTCCGACTACCTGCTGGCCGATCCGGCGCGCCCGTTCAGCCGCCTGGGCGAGTGGGATCCGGTCAAAGTCGAAGCGGTGATCGAGCAGATCTCCGGCTTCATGTTCCACAACAACTGCGAGAACGGCGACTTCGGCCTGTTCGACCAGATGCTGTGCACCATCGAAGACCGCTTCGGTCACCTGCTGCACAAGGTCGAGTGGGTGAGCCTGGGCGGCGGTATCCACTTCACTGGTGAAGGCTATGCACTGGACGCGTTCTGCGCACGCCTGAAGGCGTTCTCCGAGAAGTACGGCGTGCAGGTCTACCTGGAGCCAGGCGAAGCGGCGATCACCCAGAGCGCCTCGCTGGAAGTCACCGTGCTCGACACCCTCTACAACGGCAAGCACCTGGCCGTGGTCGACAGCTCCATCGAAGCGCACATGCTCGACCTGCTGATCTACCGCCTCAACGCCAAGCTGGCGCCGAGCACCGGCGACCACACCTACATGGTCTGCGGCAAATCCTGCCTGGCTGGCGACATTTTCGGCGAATACTCATTTGATCGTCCGCTGGCCATCGGCGATCGGCTGTCGTTTGTTGACGCAGCGGGTTACACCATGGTCAAGAAAAACTGGTTCAACGGCCTGAAAATGCCGTCCATCGTAGTGAAACAACTCGACGGTACTGTCGAGGTGGTTCGCGAGTTTGGTTTCGAAGACTACTTGTCCAGCCTGTCGTAAGCTGGCAGTAAAGGAGAGAAAGAGAAATTGAAGAAGAACGTTCTTATCATTGGTGCAGGAGGTGTCGCCAAGGTGGTGGCCCACAAGTGCGCGCAGCACAACGACGAACTCGGTCGTATTGCTATCGCGTCGCGCAACATCTCCAAATGCCAGGCCATCATCGACAGCGTCAAGGCCAAGGGCAGCCTCAAGCAGCCCGCTGAAATCAAGGCTTTTGCGCTGAACGCTCTGGACGTCGAAGCGACCAAGGCGCTGATCCGCGAAACCGAATCGCAAATCGTCATCAACGTCGGTTCCGCGTTCCTCAACATGTCGGTGCTGCGTGCCTGCATCGATACCGGCGTGGCCTATCTGGACACCGCCATTCACGAAGAACCGGGCAAAATCTGCGAAACACCGCCCTGGTACGGCAACTACGAGTGGAAACACCTCGAGGAATGCCAGCAGAAGAACATTACCGCCATTCTAGGCGTAGGCTTCGACCCAGGTGTGGTCAACGCTTATGCGGCGCTGGCGCAACAACAGTATTTCGACCGCATTGATTCGATCGACATTCTCGATGTCAATGCCGGCTCACATGGCAAATACTTTGCCACCAATTTTGACCCGGAAATCAACTTCCGCGAATTCACCGGACAGGTGTGGAGCTGGCAGAACAGCCAGTGGACCAGCAACACCATGTTCGAGGTCAAGCGTACCGACGACCTGCCCGTGGTAGGTTCGCAGAACCTGTACCTGACCGGCCACGATGAAGTGCACTCGCTGTCGAAGAACCTCGACGTGCCGAACGTGCGTTTCTGGATGAGTTTCGGTGAGCACTACATCAACGTCTTCACCGTGCTCAAAAACCTTGGCCTGCTCTCCGAGCAGCCGGTCAAGACCGCTGAAGGCCTGGAAGTGGTGCCGCTCAAAGTGGTTAAGGCCGTGCTGCCTGACCCCTCGTCGCTGGCACCGGGTTACACCGGTAAAACCTGCATTGGTGACCTGGTCAAAGGTACCAAGGATGGCCAGCCACGTGAGGTCTTCATCTATAACGTGGCGGATCATGAAGAGGCTTACGCCGAAACCGACAGCCAGGGCATTTCCTACACCGCCGGCGTGCCACCTGTGGCTGCGGCCTTGCTGGTTGCCCGTGGTCAGTGGGATGTGCAGCGCATGGCCAACGTCGAGGAGCTCCCGGCTGAGCCGTTCCTCAAGGCGCTGGACGAGATGGGCCTGCCGACCCGCATCAAAGACGAGAACGGCGACCGTCCCTGGAACTGATTGAACTAAGGTTCTCAGGCTGTCACAGAGCGGGATTGACGCATCGGCGTCAATCCCGCTTTTGGTTTTACTGGCCCGTCACACGGTGCACGTGTTGACCCCGGGCAACAGTCAGCCTTCTTACAAATGGCGCACGGCACCCATCACCACGATGCCGGCCAAGCCCAAGAGGCAGATGATCCCAACGACATAGGCGATCGTGCGCCACGGCTGCCAGCGCGCCAGATAGGCCACCGTATGCACCAGGCGTGCGGCGGTGAACACGACCATCAAGCCGGCGCTGAGCTGCCCCGGCGGGTAATAAAGCTGGCACAGCGCGCCGAGGAAAAAAAACACCGGAATGTTCTGAAGGTCATTGGTCCAGGCTTGAGCTGCGCGGCTGACCTGCGGTAACTCCTGTGGGCTTGCTGGGCGACCGACAAACGCGGCGTCTTCGGCATTCTTGAAGGTCTGGCGGCTGATGCGATAGAAGCCCTGATAGCAGGAGATGGCCAGCATCTTCAAAAACAGTACGACAACACACAAAGAAAAGATGGCCATTAAGTCTGGCATATTCATTCCATTGAAAGCGGGGGGGCGTGATCATCGCCCAACCCGCTGTGCTACGTACAGTCTCAGTTTCAGGTGTGACTGATGTCGCGATCCTTGGTTTCTGGCAGGAACAGGATGCCCAGGATCGCCGTCATCACTGCGATGACGATCGGGTACCACAGCCCGTAGTAGATATCGCCAGTGGCCGCGACCATGGCAAAGGCCACCGTTGGCAGGAAACCGCCGAACCAGCCGTTGCCGATGTGGTAGGGCAGCGACATCGAGGTGTAGCGAATACGCGCCGGGAACAGCTCCACGAGCCAGGCGGCAATCGGTCCGTAGACCATGGTCACGTAGATCACCAGAATGGTCAGCAGGAGCAACACCATCGGGTAGTTGGTCTTGTTCGGATCAGCCTTCTCCGGATAACCCGCGTCCTTGAGGGCACCGCCGAGGGTGGCGACGAAGGCATCGTTCTGGGCCTTGAAGTCGGCAGCCGGCATGCCGGTGCCCTCGAAGCTCTGCAGCACTTTGTCACCGATGCGAATCTGCGCTACCGCACCTGGCACGGCCTTCTCGTTCTGGTAAGGAATGGCGCGTTTGGCCAACACGCTCTTGGCCAGGTCACAGGAACTGGTGAATTTGGCCTTGCCTACCGGGTCGAATTGGAACGAGCACTGGCTGGGGTCGGCGACTACCGTGACCGGGTTTTTCTCCTGGGCGATGAATACGTCGGGATTACCGTACTGCGTCAAGGCATGGAAGATCGGGAAGTAGGTCAACGCCGCGATGATGCAGCCGGCCATGATGATGCCCTTGCGACCGATACGGTCGGAAAGGCTGCCGAACAGAATGAAGAACGGCGTACCGATCAGCAAGGAACCGGCAATCAGCAGGTTGGCGGTTTGCGGGTCGATCTTCAGCGTCTGCAACAGGAAGAACAGCGCGTAGAACTGTCCGGTGTACCACACCACGGCCTGACCGGCCGTGCCGCCCAGCAGGGCCATGATCACCACCTTTAGGTTGTCCCAACGGGCGAAGGATTCGGTCAGCGGCGCCTTGGACGCCTTGCCTTCGGCCTTCATTTTCTGAAATACCGGCGACTCGCTCAATTGCAGGCGGATGTACACCGAGACGATCAGCAACAGAATCGACAGCAGGAACGGAATCCGCCAACCCCAGGCCTCGAAGGCTTCGGTGCCGAGGATCGTGCGGCAGGCGAGGATCACCAGCAGCGACAGAAACAAGCCCAGGGTCGCGGTGGTCTGAATCCATGAGGTGAAGTACCCGCGTTTGCCTTTCGGGGCATGCTCGGCCACATAGGTTGCCGCACCACCGTATTCGCCACCCAAGGCCAGGCCTTGTAGCAGGCGCAGGGTAATCAGGATGATCGGTGCGGCCACGCCGATGGTGGCGTAACCGGGTAGAAAGCCAACCACGGCAGTGGAGACCCCCATGATCACAATGGTGATCAGGAAGGTGTACTTGCGCCCGATCATATCGCCCAGGCGCCCGAACACAATGGCGCCGAACGGCCGCACGGCAAAGCCTGCGGCAAAGGCGAGGAGGGCGAAGATGAATGAGGTTGTCTCGTTGACCCCGGCGAAAAAGTGCTTGGCGATGATCGCCGCCAGGGAGCCGTAGAGGTAGAAATCGTACCACTCGAAAACAGTACCCAAGGACGAGGCGAAGATGACCTTGCGCTCCTCCTTGGTGATTCCGCGTTTGGGTGTGGTGCCGGTGGAGGTGTTGTCGATTGCTGCCATGAGTGTTCTCCGTCTTGTTCTTATAGGCCGGAGTAGCCACTGTCGTTACCGCACCCTGGCCCTGGGGGTGGCGGTTGCGCATTGGTGCAAGACTTCTTGAAGCATAATCACCTTTTTCTGGATATCCACTTGGACCCTGTGGCGACGGAGATGTTGCTTTATTGTGGGCCAGCCTTGCTGGCGATGAGATCGGCACGCTGTCAGTTGTTGCGCGGTGCCTGCATCGCTGGCAAGGCCAGTTCCCACCACCTCAGAAGCTGTAGTCCACCGTAGCGAAATACGAGCGCGGCTCACCCATCAACCACTGCTCGCCACTGTGGGCGGTTGCGGCGTAGCGTCGGTCTAGCAGGTTGTTCAACTGCAGGCCCAGACGCACATCGGGCAGCACGTGCCAGCCCAGGTTGGCGTCGACCACGGTAAACCCCGGCACCGTCTGCGTGTTGGCGGTATTGGCGTAACGCTCATCGACATAACGCAGACCCATGCCGGCCGCTACGCCGTAACCAAATCCTTTGTTCACCCACAGGTTGGCAGTGCGTCGCGGTACATTGCTGGGGCGGTTGCCGGCACGCGAAACGGACTGGCCGCCAACCGTCTGGTCAAAGTCGTCATATTGGGCGCGCACCACCGACGCATTGGCCGAGACATGCCACTGGTTGGCCAGAGCCAGTTCCAGGGTGGCCTCCAGGCCGTCGGAGGTCTGCTGTCCGGCTTGCTGTTTCTGGTGAGTGATCGGGTCATCGACCAGCAGTTTCTTTTTGACGATGTGATAGGCCGCCAGGGTCCATTCGCCACGGCCGTCCCAGAACAGTTGCTTGAGGCCGAATTCGGTCTGCTTGGCTTCGGTGAGGTCGAAGTTTTGCTGGCTGGGGCTGAGCGTGACCAGGTCGCTGACGCCATCTTCGCTGGTGGAGTACTGGCCATACAGCGACAGTTCATCGGTCACGGCAAACACCAGGCCTGCTCGCCAGTTGCCGCCGTTGAGGCTGCGGTCGGTGCGGCTGTTGTCGATCAGGTTGTCACGGTCGATGTGGTTCTGGTCACGGCGAATACCGGTCACTAACGACCAGCGATCAGACAGCTGGGTGCGGTTTTCGGCGAACAACGCAAAGGTGCGGGTGGTGCTGTGCGACTGTGGCCGGGTCGGGTCCAGGCTGTGGAAGTCGCCGGGTGCCGGGTGCCAGGGGTCGATGTAGTCGCCGCCGATGTCGTTGTACGGCGAGTTGCTGTTGATGCCGAAACGAATGCGGTTGTACTCGGCACCGACCACAGTCTTGCTGGCCAGGCCGAACAGGCTGTGATCGAAGGTAAAGCTCTGGCGGTCGCCGACCTGTTCCTGATCATGCTTGATCTCCAGGTAGCTGCCGCGCTGCAACTGCCCCAGGCTGCTGTCCCAGGTGTAGTCCTCTGCGTTGCGCCAGTGGCGGCGGCTCTTGATGTAGTAGAGCTGGTTGCTGGCGCTGATCGAATCGCTGATCGCCCAGTCGGTGTTCAGACGGGTCCACTCGTCGTGGTAACGCTGCACATCATTCTCAACGTTGTAGTTCTTCTTGCGCAGGCTGTCGCGGTAGTGGCCGTCGATCAACGGTGTGCCGAAGTAGTTCATCGGCTCGGCATCACCACGTTCATGGGCCAGGGTAAAACTCAGGTCGTCGCTGGCATCGAAGCGCAGGGCGGCGCTCATGGCCAGGTTTTTCGAGTCGCCACGATCGACCCAGCCGTTGCTTGCCTGTTGGTTGAGGGTAAGCTGGTAGCTCAGGCGCTCGCTCAACGAGCCGCCGCTGTCCAGGCCCAGCTGTTGACGGTCATACGAGCCATAGCCCAGGCGCAGGTGGTTCTGAATGTCACCGGCGAAGGGCTTTTTCGGAATCACGTTGATCACCGCGCCGGTCGCGCCTTCACCATAAAGCACCGAGGCCGGACCACGGATGATATCGATGCGCTCGACCATCCATGGATCGACCGGAAAGGTCTGGGTGCCGGCGCCGGTGTACATCCGCGAACCGTCGAACAGGGTCATTACTGAACCGTGGCCTTCAAAGCCACGGGCCGAGAGGGCAGTGTTGCCATTGCCTGGGGTCGCCACAGAGGTGATTCCCGGCGAGCGGGTGACGGCGTCCTGCACGCTGCGGTTGTTGCGCCCGCCAATAACCTCGGCACTGAGGCTGCTGGTGCTGGCCGGGGTGTCCATGGCACTGAGGTTCAGGCGTGATCCGGCTGGCAGTGGGGTGGCCAGGCTGATTGGCTCATTGTCGCTGCTGCTGGTGATCGCCGTTGAGGGCAGGGCCAGGGCTTTACTGTCGGTTTCAGTGGCGAAGGCTGGCAAGGAGAATGCCAGGCAAGGGGCCAGGGCATTGGCCGCCAGGGTGTGAAGCTTGGAGTAACGGGACATGTCGTTCCACAATCTACTGGAAGAATGAATCCCGGAGGGAACAACGCATGGAGGAAGTGCGCGCGCAGGCGCCCGCAAACCGGCCTGCGCCCGCCCACCGCGGGGTTGCCAAACGAAGTTTCAGGCCGGTCTCCGGGCTTGCGAGGGTCATGAAGGCCTTCACCTTCCCATGCCGGAGCACAGTGGTGTTTCGAAGGCTTCGCTCGCTTACCGTTGCGGGGGCAGCGCCGGACTAGTCACCTTGAGTGACGCACCGGCTTCCCGTTTCACCCTGCGCACGGCGGCGCAGGACACCTGAAACTGGTGCGCATCTGACCATTGAAAGCCTTTGCAGTCAATGCGTTACAGTGAGATCAACGCCCGCGCTTGCGCGACACCACCGCTTCGATGTTCTTGCGCCCGATCAGCATCGGTTGCTGGGGTTGCTCCAGCCACTTGTACATCACCAGGCAATCCACCAGCCCCAGCTGAGCATGTCGATACGCCCGCGGCAAACGCCCGACGCTTTCGAACCCCAGTTTCTGCCACAACGCCACCGCCGCCTCGTTACTCGACACCACCGAGTTGAACTGCATGGCCAGAAAGCCTTGATCACGGGCCAGCCGTTGCGAGTGCTCGCACATCAGCCGGGCCACGCCACGCCCTCGTGCAGCCTCGCTGACCATATAGCCGCAGTTGCTGACATGATTGCCAGGGCCGGCGGCATTGGCCTTGAGGTAGTAGGAGCCCAGCAGTTGCCCATCCTCCTCTACCACCCAGGTGTACAGGGGAGATTCCAGCCACAGCTGACGTGCCTGTTCCTGGCTCATGGCCGGGTCGAAGGCGTAGGTTTCGCGAGCGCCGACAATGGCCTGGAAGGTCGGCCAGAAGAGGTCGAAGTCGGCGGCGGTCATGGGGCGGATGTGGATCATGGCGATTCCTAGCAAGGTGAACCGCGAGTCTGAAAGCGTTGCTGTCGGCATGCAACTGTTTGTGCAGGCCGGCACGCACGTGTCTAGCTGTCGACCTTGCCCACGGTACCCCCTCAGGCCAATGTAGTCGGATCAACCACGCGGTTCGCGGGTGCCAAGTACATCGCGAATGGTGTCGACCACGTTGCTGTCCTTGATCACGTCGCTCAACCACCCTTCGAGCGGCATGTTGCCCCACTTGATGGCGCGTTCGATCAGGTACGGTACCGGGCTCTGCGGCTCGCTCTGTTTGAAGAACTGGGCAATGCCGGCGAGCATGGTGAAGGCTTCGTCGCGGGTCAGCGGCGTGGTGCGCATCGGCGCTGCGGGCGCGTCCTGGACAAGGTTGGTCATCGAGGCACCTGGCGCGTGAGAAGGGGAGGACTCGGCGGCCACTTCTGGCGTTGCCGGCGCGGGTGGGTTGAGTTCGATTCCACGGTCTTTCAACAACTTCTCCGCCAATTGGCTGGCCCGCGACAAGATGTCGACGAGGGTGGCGAAGCTTGGCGCCTCGGCACCGAACAAACGGTCGATGGTCGCTTGCAACTGGCGACAGGCATTGAGGCTGTCGGCGATCTGCTGGGCCTTTTGGCGCAGGTGATCGGAGTCGCTCAGTACCACGGAACGCTGGAAGATTTCGGCGTTGATCTTGCCTTCGTCCAACGCCACCTGCATAGCCTTGGGATTCTGCAGGGCGAGGTTTTCCACGTGGCGTGATTCGTCATAGCGAAGCACACCGAAATGTTGCCCTTGGGTAATGGGCAACCCCCCGACGATGTCGGTGAGTGAGGTCTTGAGCCAGGACAGGCGCGCGCCGCGTTCATCCAGGCCTTCTTCAAGGGAGGGGTAGAGGGTGTCCCAGTAGGATTGCAGGATCTGCTCGGCCAGGTTCAGGCCGAAGGTGATGCCTTCGAAATGATAGCGCTGCGCCAGCCCTTCGTTGAGCCAGGCCACCAGCATCAGGTCCTTGCTCTGTTGGGCCAGGCCTTGGGCCGAGAGGCTGATAGTCAGGTCCCAATCGGCGGATTTGAGGTCGGTTTGCCAGTCGCCCAGGGTCAGGTAGTCCGGGTCTGCCCGGCGGGCCTCCTTGATCTGGTCGAACAAGGTGGAAAAGCTCAAGTCTTCGCCGCTCCCGTCTGCGATGGGCGCTGTCAGTTCGGCCAGCGAAAAGTCGTTGAGAAATTCAGGCATAAAACACTCTGATCAGGGTAAAGGAGCACCGCCTCCACGGGGGAGCGCGGTGCCGAACACGGGCCGCTTGCGCGGCCCGCTAGCGCTACAGCCTTAAGCGAACACTTTGTTGGCAGTGCGGTCCCAACCGCCGGTGACGTTGCCGCCGCCCTGGCCGTCGGCACGGCTCTGCTGAGTGTAAGTGGTCTTGATGCGGGCGAAGTTGAAGCTGATTTCTTCGATCGGCAGGTCGCTGACGGCCTTGTCTTCACCGCCCTGGTTACCGCCGGCAACGGCTTTGACCGAAGACACCACGACTTCTTCCAGGTTGATGGTCAGGTAGGTGACCTTGTCGCCGCCGGCGCGGTTGACGTTCAACTGGATCTTGGCGATGTGGGTGCCTTTGCAGCAGGCTTCGAACAGCTTGGCTGAAGCCTTGTCCACGGCCTTGCGGATGCTGAAGTCGCTCAGGGCAACACGCTCGGAGGAAGCACCGCCCGAAGAGCTGGCAGTGGCCGAGGTGGCTTGGGTAGCGCCGTACTCGTAACCCAGCACTTCGATCCAGTCCTTGTGCTTGTCGTCCAGTACTTCACCCGGGATGCCGTCGATTTGGATATATGCGTCAAATGCCATTTTTAAACTCTCCTTTCCTACATTTAAAGGGCCGCGCTGCACGGGTGCGTCGCTCTCGGCCCTTCGTTTAACCTCGTTGACAGCTCAACAGAGGTAGCTTGCCGCCGCCCATGCCTCCTCCTGTGAGGCCCGGGCAGCCGGTTCTTTACTGACGCGGCCTCAGTTGAGCCCGCGCACTTCGATTTCGACCCGTCGATTGGGCTCCAGGCATTGGATCAGCTGCGCCCTGGACATGTGCATGTCGCACTTGACCAGCGGCTTGCGGCTGCCTTCGCCGAGGGCGTCCACCAGCTCGCCAGGTACCCCCTTGCCGACCAGGTAGGTGCGGATGGTCTGCGCCCGTTGCCGCGACACCTGCAGGTTGCTTTGTGGGTCGCCGAGTTGGTCGGCGTGCCCGGAAATGATGATTTTGCCGATGTTGGGGGTGTTCAACAGCTTGCTGGCGATAGCGCTCAACTGACGCTGGCCTTCGCTCTTGAGGCTCTGGAAATCGGCGCGGGCGAAGGCGAACAAGGTGTCCGACTCCAGGGTAATGGTCTCGATCGAGCGCAATGACTGCGTCAGCAGGCTGTTGATGTAATTACGCGAGCTGGATGTCAGGAAGGCGTTGTCGAGGATCCGAGGCACATCCGGTTCACGGATCTGATCGCTGTAGAAGTCGATCTGACGGCTGGCGAACAAGTAGTCCTGGCTGGCACTGGCCTGATTGTCGACAGCAGTCATGGTTTTGCCGGTTTTACGGGCTATTGCCGGGTACCAGTAGTCGGGAATTTTCGCCTTGAGGAACACCGGATCGGCTTTTTTCCGTTGGCCGGGCGACAGCATGACGTAGGTGTCCAGCGTCGCCTTGCCAAAGTCGGCGATGGACTGCGCGCGATTATCGTGAGGCAGTGCTTCGGGCTCGACGCTGTCAACACCGGTCACCGGCATCAAGTCGCGGCTGTTGCGCTGATAGACCTTGAGCGTGGTCAGCAGGTACAGCGTGCGGGTCAGGTTGTCGGCAGTCGGTTTGAGCATCACGCTTTGCAGCCAGCTGAAGTACCGGCCGCGCAGCAGTGGTTCGACGTCATGCCCTTGGTACAGGCCCAGACGAAGGCGCAGCGGCACGCCCTGATCGTGGTGCTGCTGGTAGTAATGAGCGCTCCAGAAACGCAGGCGATCCAGGCTGTGCCAAGCGGTGTATTGGCCGCTGGTGCTGGCGTCTTGCGCTGCCGCCTCGCTGAGCTCGGCGGAGATCTGCGCGAGGGTGCTGCTGTTGTTGTAGTACGACCAGCCCCACAGGCTGCACAGCAGTACCGCGGCCAGGCTGGCACCGCCGACCCAGGCGGCCGTGCGCCGGCGTTGACGATGGTTGCTGGTGTACAGCGCCACCAGGTGCTGGTCAGGAATGATCACCTTGCGGAACAGGCTATTGATGAACAGCGGCCCCGGCCGGCTCTGGCCACTGGCGGCCTGCGCGCCGTTTTGCAGGGCGAAGCGCTCGGTCACCCACTGGCTATGGCCGCCCAGTTGCGCCTGGTCGGCATCCAGCGCGCTGGTGAAGTAGAAACCACGCAGCAGTTCGGCGTTTTGGTAAGGGTTGGCGCGCAGCAGGCTGTCGACAAATTGCTGCAGGCGTGGCTTGAGTGCTGCCAGTTCCAGGGGGAAGCGATAGGCCGCATTGTTCTCACGGGTGACCTGGATGTCCTGCAAGGTCAGTTGCTGGCGGGCAACCTGTTGCCAGTAACCGACCAGCTCGTCCATCGCCTGGCCAAAGCGTTGCCCCCAGTCAGCCTGCTCATAGCCCTTGTGTGAAAAGGTCTTGCCCATCACTTCACCGCGCGCGCTGTCATCGAGCTGGCGATAGAACGGCGCAAAACCGGGAATCAGGTCGCACTTGGTGAACACCAGGTAGATCGGCAGGCGTACCTCGAGCAACGCACAGCTTTCCTGGATACGTTCGCGCAGGCGCTTGGCCAGGCGCTCCTGATCCTCTGGCGAGGCCTTGAGGATGTCGTCGATGCTGACGCTGACAATCAGGCCATTGAGCGGCCGCCGCTGACGGTGCTGACGCAGCAGTTGCAGGAAGGCACGCCACTTGCCGGCTTCTTCCGGGTTGTTCATGTAGCGTCCGGCGGTGTCCAGCAGCACCGCTTCGGAGCTGAAGAACCAATCACAGTTGCGCGTCCCGCCCAAACCGGCCACCCGTGCGCCTTCGCGCTCGGCATACGGGAAGTTGAGCCCCGACTGGTAGATCATCGTGCTCTTGCCGGCGGCCGGTTGCCCAATTACCAGGTACCAGGGCAGGGCGTACAGTGCGTCTTTGGCCGGGGTTGCGCGCGGCTTGTTGCTGTGCAGGCGCTCCAGGCTTTGCAGCAGGCGTTCGCGTAGCAGGCTGACCTCTTCGCGGTCGGCAGGGTTGGCATTGAGCACCGCCTGGTCGGCGTCGTCACGCAGCAGCCCTTCAAGGTTGTGGTGCTGCGATACGCCGCGGTACAGCAACAGGACATAGCCTGCCGACAGCAGCAGGAACAGACCGATACCCACCAGCAGGCTGTGCAGCGAGCCGAAGCCCAGGCCCCGGCCAATGGCCCAGACGACAAAGATCGCCAGGAAAAAGCATACCCCCAGCAGGTAGGGTTGGTAGCGCAAGCAGTAGTATTTGATCTTGTTCATACAAACGTGGCATCCAGCGCGTCGACACAACGGTCGATAACGTGATCAAGGGGGCGGTCTATATCGGCGAGCTGCGCGCTGGCGTGCCGCTCGCCAGGTGGCAACAGGTCATGGTGCTGCGCGGCCTCACAGGTCCCGGTCAACACGCGGTAGGCGGTGGTGCTGTGGCGTGAAGGAAAGCAGTACAGCTTTGGGCGCAGAAAGTCGTCGGCAAGCACACTGACGGGCGGCAAATGGCCGCCATTGAGGCGGGTCAGCCAGGTCAGCCAAAGGTCGGCAGTGGGGTTTTTCAGGCCGCGTTCGGCGGGCAACGGCAAACCGATGCCGGCC